>JBKPHT010000379.1:0-2657 GCA_046730015.1 Actinomycetota bacterium | reverse complement strand
CGATGACCACCACCGACGACGGCCCCGCCGTCGACCCGGCCGACGTCGTCCCGTTGGAGACCGCCTGCGAGTGGCGGACCAGGGACGTCGGCGACAGCTACGTCTTCACCCTCACCGACGCCCACCTCGCCGAGCTCGACGCCGCCCTCGCCCACGCCGAGGCCCGGGTCGACGACGTGCTCGACATCACCCGCGACCTGTTCCCGCTGCCCACCCTCGGCCAGGAGCTGGCCGTCATCGCCGACGACCTGATCAACGGGCGGGGCATGGTGCTCGTCCGGGGCGTCCCGGTCGAGCGGTACGGCAAGGAGCGGGCCTCGGCCGTCTACTGGGGCGTCGGCATCCACCTCGGGCACCCCTGGCCCCAGAACGCCAAGGGCCACCTGCTCGGCGACGTCACCGACCAGGGCCGGGCCATCGACGATCCGACCGCCCGGGGCAACGAGCTGGGCGGCGTGCCGCTGCCGTTCCACTCCGACGGGTCCGACCTCGTCGGCCTGTTCTGCCTCGACGCCGGGGCCGGCGGGGGCGACAGCCTGGTGGCCAACGCCGTCACCATCCACAACGACCTCGCCCGCGCCGAACCGGAGCTGGCCGCCGAGCTCTACCGCCCGTTCCCCTACGACCTGCGCGGCGAGCAGGCCCCCGGGTCGCGCAGCTGGTACCAGATGCCGGTGTTCACCCGGCGGGGCGACCGGCTGTTCGTCCGCTACATCCGGCCCTACATCGAGTCGAGCCGCCGCCACCCGGACGCCCCCCGGCCGTCCGCCGCCGGGCGGGCCGCGCTCGACCGGCTCGACGCCATGTGCGCCGACCCCCAGTACCGGGTGGCCATGGGGATGCAGCCCGGCGACATGCAGTTCGTGAACAACTACCACGTCCTCCACGCCCGGGACGCCTACACCGACGACCGGGCCGCCGGGAGGATCCGCCACCTCAAGCGGCTGTGGCTGGAGACCGACGTTCTGGCCGACGACGACAAGCCCGAGCGGTTCCGCCTCGGTCGCACCGACAGCTTCTGGTCGAGCAAGGGGCGCACCAAGAGCGAACTGCAGGTGTGACGGGGCGTCACTATCCTTCCCCGGCCATGACCTACGACATCGAGGTCACGGACGCGCCCGAGCGGCTGACGGCCGTCGTGGCGCTGTCGACGACATGGCCGGAGCTGCCCGGTGAGGCCGGCGCCGCGTTCGACGAGGTGTGGGCCTACGTGGCCGGCCGGGACGGCCTGCGCGACGACGGCCACAACGTGATCCTCTACAAGGACGCGGTGCCCAACGTCGAGGTCGGGGTGGAGGTGACCCGAGTGTTCGAGCCCGAGGGCCGGGTCGCGCCGTCGGTGCTGCCGGGCGGCAGCGTGGCCCGGACGGTCCACCGTGGCGGCTACGACCTGCTGCCCGCCGCCCACCAGGCCGTCCACGAGTGGTGCGAGGCCAACGGCCACGAGGTCGCCGGGCCCCGGTGGGAGATCTACGGCGACTGGCACGACGACCCAGACAGGCTCGAGACCGAGGTCGTCTGGCTGCTGTGAGCGGGCGGGAGACGCATTTCCGGCGGCGATCCCGGAAGCCATGAGCGCCGTGCGCCGCCGGCTCCGGCCCCCGTCACCGGCGCCGTCGAGGCCGACACCGGGTAGCCGGACCGCAGCACGGCCCGCATGTCGCGGACGGCCCGCACGGTGCCGGCCACCGTTCCGGTTACCTTCGACCGCCCCGTGCGGGGCCGGTAGGCGACCGGCACCTCCCGCAGCCGCCAACCCGCGGCGCCCGCCCGGGCCACCATCTCCAGCGGCCAGCCGAACCGCCGGTCGGCGATGCCGAGCGCCAGCAGGTCGACACGGCGGGCGGCCCGGAGGGGGCCGAGATCGGTGAGCGGCGCACCGGTGTCGCGCCGGAGCCGCCGGGCCAGGTAGCGGTTGGCCAGCCGGGCATGGGCCGGCCACGCCCCCCGGGCGGTGGGTCGGCGGGCGCCGAGGACCAGGTCGGCCTCCCCGGCCAGCACCGGGCCGGCCACGCGGGGCAGATCACCGGGGTCGAGCGAGGCGTCGGCGTCGCAGAACGCCACCACCGGCGCGGCGGCCGCGGCCAGCCCGGCGGCGCAGGCCGCACCGAAGCCCCGCCGCGGCTCGACCACCACGGTCGCGCCCAGGGCCCGGGCCAGGGCCCCCGAGCCGTCGCCCGACCCGTTGTCGACCACCAGCGGCCGGTAGCCGGGAGGCATCCGGGCCAAGACCCAGGCCAGCGCCTCGGCCTCGTCGAGCACGGGCAACACGACGTCCACGGCGATCTCCGCGTCCATGCAGGCGACCGTAGGGCGGACGGTCCTTACGGGGTGCGAAACTCCGCCACCGCGCCGGGGCAGGGCCAGCGGCGAGGCCGTAGGTTCCCGCCGTGACGACCGGGGTCCACACGACGGGGATCGCCGAGGCGACGCACGCGACGTCGGCCCCCGGGTGGCGGTGGCTGGCGCCGTGGGCCGCGCTGGTGGCGGCGGCCATCGCCTGGGGGACGTGGTTCGTGCCCCGGACCGCGGTGGCCCTGCGGGCCGCGCCGCTGATGGGCCACTGGGACTGGCGCGGTGCGCGCGGCCTGATCCCCGCCGCGGTCGTCGGCGCCGCGGTGGCGGCGTGGGCGCCGGGGCTGGCCCGCCGGCTGCCG
>JBKPHT010000378.1:0-15719 GCA_046730015.1 Actinomycetota bacterium | reverse complement strand
GGCCTGCACCTCATCGACGTATCGATCGTCATGGGCGACATCGTCGAGCGGGTGCGCGACCAGGCAGCGGCGTACCCGGGTTGAGCGCCGTCGGTCGACGCGACCGCGGGATCGCCGGTGGACTCGTTCGTAGGTCAAGTCGACCGATTCGAAGCCCGCCGCAACGAAGTGTTGCACGAGGTCTCGCTCGTCGAACCCTGTCATGGCGCCCCCGGGGTCGCCGGCGGTGTGCCAGCGATCGAGGACCTGCTGCCGTGCGGGTTCGAGGTCCGAGAGGTCGACCTCAGCGAGCATCTGGTACTGGCTGTTGATGGGCTCGCAGATGGACACCCGACCACCCGGGCGGACCACGCGGTACAACTCGCGGGCGACAGGCCTCCAGGGCCGAGAGGCCAGTCCCCGCACCGACGTCGAGAACGCTCATTCCCTTACGCAGCCGGGCGCCAGCGAGAACGCGATTGCGCACACGTACGAGTTCGGCGCGCATGGCTCGAACCTGCCGGTCGTTCAGGCCGCGCGGGCGGCCACTCGTCAACCAGTCAGCCCATCGGTCTCGCTCGCTCGACTGGCCGCAACCCCCGGTCACCCACCCAGACTGCCCAGGGCGAGCGGCCCATGCTCGTCACCGAGAGCTGCAGCATGGGCGATCACGCCTGACGGCAGCTATCGGGTGCGGAACGACGCCTCGGCCAGTTGCTCGAACAACAGAAGCAGCGTGGCGAACGGGCGGCTGGCCGACCCCCGGCCTCGACGGCTCGGGGGTCGGCCGCTGCCCGGATCGTTTCCTAGCCGCCGCTGGCGAAGCCCCGGCAGTTCGTACCCGGCCCCTCAGCGTTGATCATCGAGGCCAGTTCGTTAGCCCCGTGGTCGCCGTCACCGATGAACTGCTTGGCGTCGGCCAGCACGTGGCCCCAGTTCTGCGTCCGGCCGTCCTGGAACGGGTCGCCCCCTCCGGTCGGGTCGTCGTTCTGCCCGGAGAACGAGCAGATCGACCCGGCCTGGAAGCCGTTGATCGGTGTGAGCTTCCCGTTGCCGGTGACCTCGCCCGCCGACGCAGCGCCGCCCATCGCGACGATGAGCGCCGCCGCGCATGCGGCGGCGGCAAGTGGCTTTCTCATGTTTCCTCCCTGTCCTCCCCGCCAAGGTGGCGAGGGCCGGGGGCGAACCCTAGTAGCCACTCCTTGTGGCAGTACAACCGAAGTACGTCGCTCGATGACCACCGAACGAGGCGAAGCGAAGATGGCGGCGACCGCGAGCGCACGGAACTACAAGAGTCGGCCGCTCGTCGGAAAGAGCGAATACGCGGCGTCGATCAGCTCGTTGGCCGCCACGTCGTCGCCCTGGAGCGCCCCGACGTGGGTCGACACCAGCGTCCTCGACGCTGTGGCCCCAGGCGGCGGGCGACCTCGCCCAGGGGCACGCCAGCCGCGCAGCGACAGTGTCTATCTTGTCGGACACTCCCACCGCATCATCTCCTTGGCGTTCCTTGGTCGGCTCTCGAAGGTGATGCGGTGGTCGTCGCGTCTGATGGACCCTCAGCCCCTCAGGGCAGAACCCAGCACACCACGCCCCGGGACTCAAACTGCAAGACCCGACTATCACCCTCGACCACGGCCCACCCCCGCTCACCCTGAAAGGTCCAACCGATGCTCGATATGCGACCCGGCTGCGAGTGCTGCGACACCGACCTCCCGCCCTCCTCAACCGAAGCGCTCATCTGCAGCTTCGAGTGCACCTTCTGTCGCGCCTGCGCCACTCGGCTCGGCGGCATGTGCCCCAACTGCGGCGGCGCCCTCACCGCTCGCCCCACCCGTCCGGTCACGCTGCTCGACAAGTACCCCGCCGTCGTCCAACGCACCCACAATCCCCAGACCTGCGCTCCGACCTGACCCCTGACACGGACGACCCCGAACCCCTCTCCCACGGTCGAAGGGACCCCGGGCTGGTCTCGTGCTGTAACGGAGGTCGCGTTGGCGTGTCCACGCGCGGATGCGCGAATCAGCGCGATGGCTTCCCGATCGCGTTCTCGAGCGCCACGATGCCCTCGGCGCGGAGATGGGCGACAAAGGATCGGTAGGCGTTGCGGGTGCCAAGGATCCGCTGCCCGAGCGGCGCTTCCACCGGGTCGTTCACGTCGTTCACCTTCTTCTGAAGCTCGCCGGCGACCCTCAGCTTCACCGCGTCGTCGATGGCACGGTAGGCAGCATCACCGAGCTGCCCCCAGCGCCACTCGAGCGGTGACCTCCCGCCGTCGGACCGGACGAGCGGCACGTTGGCGCTCGACGAGCGATCCTCGCGAGGCACGAACCCGCGGGCGGCGAACGTCGGCCCGCCGAGGGCAGTCTTGACCGCCGCGGACTTCTCGGCGAGCGAGATGGTCCGGGTCCCGATCTTGGTACCGACGTCACGCACCCGTTGCAGCTCGTGCAGCGAGGTGGCGACAGCGGCCGTCGCCATCTTCGCCGTGTGGGCGCCGTGGACGCCGCTGCCGAGGTGCGAGTCGCCGAGCGCCGTCCACTTGTGGCCGCCCGCGACCTTCCGCCCGCTCGGATCGACCTCCGACACCACCTGCAGGCCCTTGTTGTCGCGGTCGTGGAGGGCGAGGCTGACGACGTCGCCCAGCGAGAACGAGCGCACGGCCTCGCCACCGAGCGTCTCGATCTTGCGGGTCATGACCCGCTTCGTGACCCACGAGAACAGCCAGGCGAGCGTCGGCAGCTGCTGGCGCTCGTCGAGGCGGTCGTACATGAACTTGGCCATGTAGCGGAGGAGGCGTTCGGTCGAGTCCGGGACCTGGCGCCCGTACCAATCCCGTATCGCGGCCCGCGGCGTCCGCACGTGCCCAGCGGAGAACATGTCGGTGAGGAAGTGGTCGCCGAACGCCTCCTTGGTGAGCGCTCGTCGCCACACCGCCGTGTCGGACCCCTGGCCGGCCTCGAGGGCATCCGCGATCGCCTTGCCGTGCCAGTGCACGTAGGCCTGCCACGCCGACCCGCCCGCGGAGAAGTGCGAGATGTTGCGGCTGGCGAGGAGGTAGTAGCGGTCGATCGCCGCCTTCTTGAGCGCCTCGTCGACCTTGGGCTCGTCGGCCTTGGGCAGGTCGAGGCAGTGCCAGCGGGCCCAGGCGATCTCGCCCCGCCCCCGGGGCGACCGCGCCAGATCGCGCAGCTCGTCGTAGGTCGCGAAGTAGTCGCCGGCGAGGGCCACGACCTCGCCGAACGTGAGCAGCTTGCCCCTCGCGCCGTAGGCGATCGACGACGAGGCCCCGCCTGAACCGGCGTCGCCGATCTGCATGTGCTCGGGGCCGCTGAACTGCTCGACCCCGAGCTCGGTCCCCGCGTCCACCTCGGTCGCCCCGCCCGGATCGTCAGCGACCTCGGGGTCCTCGCCGAATCCCTCGGCCAGGAGCTCGCCGAGCACAGACGCCGCTTCCTCCTCCGCTTCATCCTCGGCTGGGCCGACCGGTTCCTCGGCCTCGTCGTCGACGCGCTCGGCCTCCCACGCTCCCTCGGGCTGCCACGCCTCCTCGGCGTCCTCGCTGGACACGGGAGCGATCTCGTCCTCGAGGAAGCCGGTGGGATCGGCGTAGTCGTCCTCGTAGCCGACCCCTGGGTCGAGGTCCTCGGACACTGGCATGGCTCGCTCCTTCCGCAGGCGTTACGCCGAGCGCGGCGTGATGTCGACGTGGAAGTGCAGGATCAGCGGGCCGTGCCAGTTGAGCCCGATCCGCCGACCGCCCCGGCGGGGGTGGCCGACGAAGATGACGCGCTTGCGATCCAGGTGCTGGTTGACCGCGGCGGCGACGGCGTAGTCGTTGTAGATGGCGCGCCACTCGACCCCCGCCGCCCGGGCCGCGGCGTCGAGGGCGAGGAGGAACTGCACGGCCGCGGGCCGCGGGTAGAACCCACGGTCGTCCTTCCCGCCGCGGAGCTCGATGTCGATGGAGTAGCCACGGGCGTTGAACGCGCCGCCGCCGTGGCTCGGATAGTTGTACGCGCGGTGGCCGGGGGCGCGTGCCCGCAGCTCCCGGAGGAAGGTGTTCATGACGGGCTGGACCTTGGCGCCACCGTCCGTCGTCGCGGGGGGCTCGATGTCCACGAGCTGATCACCGCCCGCCGGCCTCGGCGGCGGGGCGAACGCCACCAGGCCCCGCCCGCCCGTCCCGAGCGTGATGAAGTCGAGCTGCTCGCGGACCCCGTGCATCCACTGCCGTGACACCGAGTCGAGCCGGCACTTGCCCGCCCAGCGGTTGCGCGCGCCGATGATCGTGTCGCGGTACTCGTCCTCGAGGAACTTCAGGTACTTGGCGCGGATGTCGGTGCGGACGGTCTCGACCAGCTCGGCCGACACGGCGGCGTGGGCCGCGGCGATCCGCTGGGCCCGGGCGGCCCGGGTCTCGCCGGGGACCTTCGCCGCTCGGGCCTGCCGTACCGCCTGGTCCTGCGCTTTGGCGTGGCGCTCGCGCTGGCGGCGCTGGGCCATCCGGTTGGCGTAGCAGTCGGCGATCCGGCCGGCGAAGGCCGCCACCTCGGCGCTGCCGGCGAAGCGGGTCGAGTCGACCCCGGCGCAGGGGCGCTCGGGGCCGGCGAGGGCCGGCACCGCCACGCACGGCGGGGGCACCGGGATGGGAATCGCGGCGCCGGCGCCGGTGACCGGGGCGGGCCCGCGAGCCACACCGCCCGCGGGCCCGGCGGGCGCCGGGATCGTCGGCGTGGGGATGCCGAGAGGCAGGAACCAGTCCTCGCCGTACGCCGCCGGCGAGTCCTCGGCGGCCGCCAGCGACGCTGCGTAGATCGCGGACTCGTCCTCGAGCAGCTCCTCGCCGGCCTCCGGCGTATCCGCACCGGCGTAGGCCTCGACGTTGCCATCCGACTCGTCCGACTCCCTCCATTCGCCCCATTCGCCCCACTCGCCCCACTCGCCGCGCTCCTCGAGCTCGTCGAGCGCGTCGAGCTCGCCGGCGCCGCGGCAGCCGGTCGGCCGTTCCTCGCCGGTGGGAGCGAACGGCGATGCCAGGCCACCGGCGCCGGTCTCGTCCCACGATGCGCTCATGGCGTCGCCACCGGGCTCCGCTGGCCGTTGGGCGACGACGCGCCCGCGCCCACGCGAACCGTAGGCCGGGCCGCCGGGGCGACGGGCGCCACCGGACCCGGGGAGGGCACGCGCAGCGGCTGGGCCGGGCGGGCGGCGGCGACGGTGCCGGGGGGCCGGTCCTTGACCCGCTCGCCGGTCGCCGACTGCCAGTTGTTGATGATGTTGTTCATGTCGTCCGAGGCGGTGCCCGTGCCCGAGAACAGGTTCTCGGCCTGGACCGGGTCGTCGAACAGGCCGAGCTCGATGGTCCGCAGCACCGCCGACACCGGCTCGGCCAGATCGAACAGCTCGCGGGCGCGCGGGGCCGGCTCGATCCCGACCCGCTGGCCGATCTTGGCGAGGCGGTCGGCGGGGCTGGTGCCGTCGGCCTTCAGCGACTGGACGATGGGCGTGTCGGTGCGCAGGGTCAGGTGGAACCAGCTCAGCACCGTCACGTAGACGAACTCCTCCCGGGCCAGCAGGCCGCCGCGCCGGCGCATGTTGAGCATGTCCTTGATGGCCCGGCAGAGGAGGGCGACGTAAGTGGCGTCGGCGGGGTTGGGCCCGGTCTCGTTCCGGCGGTTCTCGAGGCCCAACCACACCTGGCGCAGCAGCTCCGTCCATTTCTCCCGGAACCCGGAGTTGACCGTGCCGGTGTCCTGCTTCCACGACTGGTCGCTGCTGGGACCCGGAGGCCAGCGGGACGGGAGGCCGTGGGGCAGGTCGAGGCCGAACATCCGCCAGTAGACGTTCCGGCGGTTCACCCGGCGGTGGGGCCGGAGCTCGCTCTCGGTGCCGCCGATCGAGAACAGGGGCGGCTCCCGGAAGAACAGCTCCTCGGTGGCGCGCGCCCACTCGGCGGCGGGCAGGCTGAGCGCGTCGAGCGTCTCGCCCACCACCAGCCGCCGAAGCACCTCGGCGAACACCTCGACGACACCGGTGCACTCGATGAGGTAGGCGTAGACGAGGTGGTGCCACAGCAGGCCGAAGTCGTCCGTGTCCTCACCCGACGTCCCGTTCACGTTGGTCGGCCCCTCCAGGCCGCTGAACTCCTCCGTCTCCGTCAGATCGATACCTGAGGGAAGCAGCAGCCGGGCGGAGTCCTGCGGGGTCGGAAGCTGGAGGGTCGTGATGATGCCGTCGTCGCCGAGGAACGGGCTGCGCACCTCGGTGCCCAGCAGCGGCGCCCGCCGGGCCGCCGCCCAGGCCTCGTCGAGCCAGCGGCTCAGCTGGATCGGGTGGACGAGGAACACGTTCTCCTCGGCCGTCGGCTGGTCGGAGGCGGCCCTCCTGAAGAGCTCCGCGAGTGTGAGGAACATGTCGTGATCTCCTGGGTGAGGGGTTCGGCCGCGGCTAGCGGCGGGCCCGAGCGGTTCGGTCGGCGATCGAGGACTCGCCCGCGGCGAGGTTGGGTCCGAGGCGGATGAGGTTGCCGTCGCAGTCGTAGATCTCGATGGGCTGGAGCGCCGCCTCGCCGACGGCCCCGGTGTCGATGCTCGTCGTGCCGTCTCCCGGCACGAACACCGTGACCCTCTCGGTCACGCTGGTCGGGCCGGTCGTGCGGAGGATGACGAGCGCCGTCTCCCCAGGCAGCTCCGGCTTGAACACGATCTGGTTCAGGTCGCCGCGCTGCGCCGGGGCGAACGGCGGGACGAACCCCGCCCGGCCCAGCAGCCCGCTGACGATGTCGTAGCGGAGCCGGGCAACCGCCTGGCGGCGCACCCGATCGGGGTCGATGTCGGGCGGTGGCGTTCCCCCGCTGACCGTTCGGGCGACGACCTGGTCGAGGCTGCGCACGAGCGTCGTGATCTGCTCGAGCAGCGCGCCGGCGTCGGGCTGGTCGGGCTTGCCAGACGTTGGTGTGGTCTTCGTGGGCACGATGTCATCTCCTGGGGTCATGCGGCCGGGGCGAGGGGTTCGGCTCCCAGATCGGCGAGCCAGCGGGTGAGACGGGTGCGGCGGGCGGCGGCGGCCTGGGTGGGGTCGACGCCGGTGGGGTCGTCAGCCGCTGGCTGGGTCAGCCAGGCAAGCACGCGCAGCGAGGCGACCCGCCGCAGGTATGACGACGTGAGCAGCGACGGCCCCGAACGGGCGGCGAACGCCGCGAGCGCCGAGGGGGAGACCCGCCGGGGGTCGTCGAGAGCGTGCAGCGGGCGCCCCCCGAACGCCCCCATGGGCCGCCGGGTGCACACGTCCACGATCGGGCCGAGCGCGTCGACGCTGGCGCGGGCCAGGCCGCCGGCGTCGCCGGGCGCCCGGTCGGGCGGATGGCGGTCCCGCCAGGTCCGGGCCATGTCATCCCAGGGCCCGGGTCCGAACCAGCTGCGGCAGAACGCGGCGTTGAGCATCACCCGCACCCACGGGAACGGGTGCGGGTCGCCGATCGGCAACCGGTACACCCGGGGCGTCGGGCCGTCGACCACGTTGGCCAGCGCGGCCAAGGGCGCCCAGCCGGCCTGCGCGAAGGCGTGGGCATCGGCGGCCACCTCGCCGGCCCAGCCCTCCCAGGCCTCGGCGAGCTCGTGCGAGCGGGGGGCGAGCACGGCGCGCAGGACCTCGGCCAGCTCCGCCGTCCAGCCGGTGAGCGCGGCCACCTGGTGGCCGGTCTCGTGGAGGATGGCGGTCGGTCGGGCCAGGTTGTGCCGGGTGAGCTTGATGGCGGCCGCCGGCGAGGGATGGGACCGGTCCCACAGCCGCACGCCCGCCCGCAGGATCGAGGCGCCCAACCCCTCGCCCAGGTAGACGAGCGCCGGCGGCGCCTCGATGCCGAGAGGCCGCAGGCTCCATTCCATGCTGTCGCTCGCGATCGTGTCGAGGCCCCGCAGCAGGGCGCGCATGGCCGGGTTGGTGCGGGTGTTCACGGCGTCGCCGTAGAAGTCGAGGATGGTCTCGACCTGCAGGTACCGGTCCCGCAGCCGCAGGAGCCGACGCCGCACGTCGTCGAGGTCGCCGGCGTCGACCAGGCGCTGCACCCGCACGGTCTCGGCGGCGAGGCTCGCCACCACGCTCGACAACCGGTCGCGGACCGAGGCGCGCAGATAACGCTCGACGCTGGCCCACGCCTCCGGGGCGGCCACGGTGTCCAGATCGGCGAGCGCCTCGACCGCCTGGGCCCAGTGGACGACCTCGGCGGAGAGCTGCCGGCGGGCGACGGCCACGTCAGTCACGGTGATGACCCGCCCGGACCGTCATGGTGGGTGCGTCAGGAGTACCGGTCGCCAGCGCCTCGCGGTCGGCGAACGCGAAGGTGAACGTGAGCGTCACGCCGCTCGCCGGGTTGCGGGCTGCCTGTGCCAAGGTCGCGGCGGCCGTCGGGAGCTGCTTGGCGATGGTCGCCACCATCGCTTCCGCCAGGTGCGTCGCCAGGGCCGACGCCCGCTCGGCCGCGACCTGCGTGCCGAGCGCCCGCCCGACGACCCGCACGATCCGGCCCGCCAGCAGCTTGCGGCAGGCGGGGCCGAGCAGCTCGCGGACGGCGGCGACGACCTGGACGTGCGCCCGGCGCGCCAGCCGTTCCGCCATCTCGTTGGCGCCCCGCTCGCTCAGGCGGACATGCACCCGCAGCGTGGGCTTGGCCGCGGCCGTGTCCACGTACACGCCGAAGCGCCGCCACCGGCGGCGCCTCCGCCCGCCGCGCACCCGGATCCGGTAGAAGCGCCGTCCGGGCCGGAGTGGCGGGCGGCGCCGGCCGCCGGCCATGACGAACGCCCGGGGCCCGGCGGTGCGGCGCCCCAGGCCCGCCTCGCCCGTCAGCAACGCGGCCGCCTCCGGCGTCAGCTCCTCGAACTCCCCGGCCGCATCCGCGGCGGCCTCGGACGGCGCGTCCGCCTCGAAGGCCGCGAGGTGGCCCAGCTCGGTTCCCGGCAGCGCCTCGTAGAGATCGACCTCCGCCTGCACGGGCCAGGCCCGGGCGCCGTCGTCGAGCAGCCGTCGTTCGAGCGTGCCGCCGTCGGACAGGACCACGGCTCGGGCGAGGGGTCGGGTAATGACCAGCGGGAAGGTCCGGCTGTGCTTCTTGTACCGGAAGCACGGCCGGGTGGCGCGGGGCATCAGCAGCCACACGCCTCCCTCTCCCGCCGTCTCCAGCGTCGGAAGGTCGTCCCGGAGGGCCTGCCGGGGGAGGTGCCGGGCCACCGCCTCGCTGAACGCCTGCTGGATCTCGGCCTCGAGCCGGAGCGGCTCGGCGAGCGACTCCGCCGGCAGCGAGACGACCTCGCGCACCGTGTCCTCGATCGTGGCGACGAGGGCCTCGGTGCCGAGCAGGCCGTCGGCGGCACCCGCCTCGCTCTCGAGCCCCAGCATGCTCAGGCCGGTGCTGGCGATCGGGCGGGCCAGTGCCCGGGCGGCCTCCGGCCCGATGTGACCCTTGATGAGCTCGGCCAGCCGGTCGCCGACGAAGCCGACGACCTTCTCACGGCCCACGGCCCGGATGCCGAGCCGGATCAGGGGCAATGCGGCCATGACCGCGGGGATGAACTGCTGGACCTGCTCGACCGGCGCCTCGCCCGGGATCGCCTCGGCGAGCTGGCGGGCCAGCCGGACCCGGGCGGCGTCGAGTGCCGCGAGCGGGTCTCCGGCCTCCTCGGCCGCCTCCTCGTCCGCCGCCGCCTCGCTCACGACCTGCTCGGCGGCCTCCGGGCTGGGTGCGAGGACCGCCTCTGCGAGGCGGGCGTCGAACCCGTCGGCCGGCGATGCGGTGTAGGCCTCGTCCGCTTCGTCGCCCCCGGGGGTGCCGCCGCCGGAGCCGGCCACAGCGCCCGCCAGCTTGCCGGCCAGCGTGGCCGCCAGGGGTCGCAAGGGCGCCGGGAGTCGCCCGGTCGCCTTGCGGAGAACCCGGCGCAGCAGGGCGGGCACGAGCCGGCGGAGGAGGGCGAAGAGCCGGCCGACGGGAAGGACCTTCGCGATCGTCTGCAGGCCCTTCTTCGCGATCTTGACCGCGCCCTTGGCGAGCTTGCCGGCCTTCTTCACCAGCGACTTGATGAACTCCTCCGTCGCGCTCGTTGGACCGTCCGGCCCGGCCTCGTCGGGTCCGAACCCGACACTGGCCTCGACCTCGCCCTCGGCGAGCGACTCGGGCATGCGATCGGCGAAGCTGCGCTCGAGTTGCTCCAGCACGCGGTCGGCCTCGCCGGCGACCGACGACAGCCACGACTCGACCTCGCCGGCCGCCAGAACCGGCGCCTCGCTCTCGGACGACCAGGTCGCCGCCGCCGTGAGATGCCGGGCCGCGGCCTCGTCCTCCAGCGCCTCCAGGGCCTCGTCGAAGCCTTCGTCCTCCAGCTCGGCAACGAGAGCCTGGAAGGCCTCCGTCTCCTGGTCCAGCTCGCCGGCTGTCGTGAAGCCCTCGGCGAACGGCGTCGACAGCGACCACGGGCGGTCGGCCGTCAGGCCGTCGGTCCCGGCAGGCGCTGGTCCCTCGGTCACCTGCGCCCCGGCGAAGGGCGACGCCAACCTGGGAGGGTCAGCCGCCTCACCCGCCGACGCATCGCCGCCCACTGTCTCGCTCTCGACCACGCTCATCACGACCTCCGAGGGCACTCGTCGGTGCCGACCGTAAGAGGGCCCCGTCCGCGGCTCCGCCGTCCTGGCATCCACCCCGCGTCCGCCCACCGTCATGCCTCCGTCTCACCGTCCGTCTGCGCCGCCTCCAGCTCACCGAGCCAGCGCGCGACCACCTGGCAGGCCTCGGCGGTCGAGGCGACCACGGCCTCCCGGCTCCGGTCGCGGCCGTCGGCGTGGAGCAGCCGAACCTTGAAGCCATCGGCGTCCCGCCACGCGCGCACCACGATCAGGGCCCAGGGTGTGTCGGTTGCCACGACCCAACCCTCGGGCCCGCCCGTCTAGCGGTCCGTCTTCGCTCGCGTCCCCGGCGCGTCCACTCCCGGGTGGGTACCGCCGGCGACCAGCTCCTCGATGCGGGACGAGGGTGTGAGGGCCAGCTCGTCGCCGAGCAAGGTGCGGTACGCGGCGAGCTGGCGGGCAGCCTCTGAGCGGTTCCCCTCCGCCAGGTGCGCCTCGATCAACGCGGCGTTGGCGGACTCCCGCAGCGGGTCGGCGCTGACGGCCGCCAGCGCCGCCTCGACAGCCAGCGCAAAACGTCCCTGGCCGACGAGCGATCGGCTCAGGGCCTCGAGCGCGTGGATGCGGAGCTGGCGGACACGCTCCCGCTCGAGGACGATCCAGTCATCGTCCCAGGCCGGCAGCAGGTCGAGCTCGAGGAGCGGCAACGGCGTCCGGGTCATCGGAGGCCCGTCAGCCCCTCGGTCGATGAGGTCGCGGGCACACCGCTGGCACAACGTGAGGTCGACCTCCACCGCGTCGTGGAGGCTCACGACGTCTCGGGTCGCGTGCACGACGCCACTCCCCGCCTGGCGCACCCGCCAGAGCGCGTTCCGCAGGTTGGCCTGGGCCCGTTCCTGCCGGGAGTCGGCCCACAGCCGACCCGCCAGGGCCTCTCGCCGCTGGCTCGGAGCGACGACCGCCAGGCAGCCGAGGACCCGCTGCGCCTGAGTGGGGAGCGCGACGGCCCGCCCCGCCACCCGCAGCTCGAAGCCACCGAGCACGCGAAGCTCCGTCATCGCCGCTGACCCGCCGTGCACATCGCGACCGTACGGAGCCCGCCGCTAGCGACCCGCTAGTCGGCACCCATCGGTTCTGACGGGTCGCATGGCTTCGCACCCGGGGTCACCCGGATCAGGACAGGGCTGCCGCCGTGGCGATCCATCCGTCGCGGGCGTTGGTGTGACGGGGAGCCCAACCGGTCGCCTTGTGGAACTTCTCGTTGCTCACCCGGAGCGAGCGGGTGAGCGATGTCGAACGGTCACCGAGCAGGAGGGCGGCTCTGCCCGGAGCACGGATCCAGGTGCGCTTTCGCGCGGCTTCGGCGAGTGCCTCGGCGTAGTCCCGCTTGGTCAGAGGCTGGTCGTCGACAACGTTGAACGTACCCGAAGGTGCATCCAGCGCAGCGGCAACCGCTGTGCCTCCGTCGGCCACGTGGATCGATGACACGTAGCCGTCGGCACGGCCCATCTGGACGCAGATGTGCCGCCGGGCCAGGGCAAGGAGCTGTTCGCTGTGGGTGGCACCTGGCCCGTAGAACCACCCGAGACGCAACACGACGCCGGTTCCACCCGCCTCGGAGAACCGGTTCGCGTTGGCCTCCGCGGCCAGGTTGCCCTGGGCCATCGGGTACTGGTCGACCGGCTCGCTCTCGTCGATCCACTCTGCGCCGTGATCCCGATAGAGCATGCACACGGATTCCTGCACCACACGGTCCACCCTGGCGTCGATGGCAGCGTCGACGATGGTCTCCGAGCCCTCGATGCGGATCCGGTCGTTGTCTCGCCACGCGCTGGTGCGCATGAACCTGGTCATGGGGGGGATCGCCGACGCCAGGTTCACCACCGCGGCGTGTCCCGCCATCGCCTCGGCGACAGCCTCCCGATCGAAGATCGACACGCGCACCGGTTCGGCGCCCTGTTCGCTCAGCTGGGCGGCCTTCTCTGGCGAACGGGCAAGCGCAGTGACCGCGTGACCTGCCGCGATCAGGGCCGGCACCGCGTAGCGACCGATGGCGCCGGTCCCACCGGTGACGAAGACCTTCACACCCCGACCCTACCGACCGGTCCTGGCCCACTCACCGCGGGCTCCTCTCTGCGGGGTGCCCGGGGTGAGCGATCATGCGGACCGGCTGACGGCGTCGAGCACGACGTCGAGATCGCCGCCGGCCCGCCATGGGCCGGTCGTGACGAACACGAGGTGGTCGACGCCGCGGCGGGCGAGCTCGTGGCCGCGGTCGGCGAGCTGGGTGGCCGTCTCGCCGTCGGCGAGGCGCGTGCTGAGCGTGACCTCGATGTCGTCGGGGTCCCGGCCAACGGCGTCGCACGCCCTGGCGAGGACGTCGAGCTTGCGTCGCAACGTCGCTCCGTCGTCGGGGATGTCGAACAGGTTGCATGCGTCGGCGTAGCGGGCGACCAGCGGGAGGGTGCGCCGCTCCCCCATGCCGCCGACGAGCACGCGTGGCCGGGAGATGGGCGGCGGCTCGTTGATCGGCTGCTCGAGGCGGTGGTGCGGTCCCTCGAACGGGCCGCGATCCCCGTCCCACACGTGGGTCGCGAGCTGCAGCAGCTCCTCGAGGCGGCTGAACCGCTCGGCGGTGGGCTCGAAGGGGAGCCCGGTCATCGCCGCCTCGTCGGCCCGGTAGCCCGCTCCGACACCGAGCCAGGCCCGGCCGCCGGAGAGCACGTCGAGGGTGGTGACGGTCTTGACCAGCAGAGCGGGCGGACGGATGGTCGCCCAGGTGACCATCGTGCCGAGCTGCACGCGGCGTGTGGCGGCGGCGATGAACGCAAGCGTCGAGTAGGCCTCGAGCATCGGTTCCTCGACCGACGCGGTGGGGTCCATCTGCAGGAGGTGGTCGGCGACCCACAGGGTGTCGACGCCCGCGTCGTCGACCTGCCGGGCGAGGTCGAGCACGTGACCGGCGAGCCCGCGGGGGCCGCCGGGCCACGAGTAGTTCGTGAGGTTGACGCTCAGTTTCATGGCACCGGCGTGAGGTCGAACACCGGATGCCGGGTGGCCTCGGCGGCGATGGCGTCGTCGGAGGACGCGGCCGTGACGCCGAAGTCGCGGCGGACGAACCGCTCCGACGGCATCGACAAGTAGGCGCGCAGCACCGGGACCGCCTCGACGGGATCGAGCTCCCGGACCTCGTAGGTGACGCGCTCGTGCCCCCGATGCAGGTCGAGACGCCCCGCGGCGCGGGCGTTGCGGACCCAGGCGACGTCGCCGAACGGCGAGACGACCCACACCCGGCCGTCGCGCTGCACCGGGACGACCGGTGTCGTCAGCGGCCGGCCCGTGACCCGACCCCGGACGGTCAGGAGTCGCATGAAATCCGGTCCGCGGCCCCGGACGAGCAGCCATCCGAGCACGGCGTTCGCCCACCGCTGCCTACGCGACGGGCGATCGGCGCGCGCTGGCGAGCTGGCGCTCATCGCCCCGGCCCGATCGGGGACCCGATGAAGCTGTAGTGCACGCCGGCGATCCGGAGCCCATCGCCGTCCGGCAGGACGGTCAACGAGACGCGGGTGTCGGGCGGGACGGGGTTCCCCGCGTGGCTGCCGACGGCGCGCTGGTGGGCGACCACGAGGCCGACGTCGCCGTGGCGCCGGATCGAGATGTCCTCGAGATCGAGCTGTTCGTACTGCAGCCCCTGGTCGAAGCGGACGAGCCACTCGGCCCTTTCGAGCACGAAGCCGACGGGGCCGATGCCGACGAAGTCGTCGGTCAGCAACGCGCCCAGCGCCTCGCCGTCGCCGGCGCGCTCGGCGTCGACCCAGGTGGTCAGCAGCTGGTCGATGTCGGTGGTCATCGAGGCTCCTTTCTGCCTTGCCCGCGCGACCGTGAGGGATGCGCCGCCGCGTTGGCGGCGAGTCGCTGCAGCAGAATGATAGACAGTCGAACGATTCGACGTCTATCAGTATGTCGTCGGGTCCTTCGACCCTGGCGCCGGCGGAGGGGGCCGGGGACCCTGAGGGCATGACGGCAGCTCGCATCGTGGTCGGGATCGACGGGTCCGATGCCTCGTGCGAGGCGACCCGGTGGGCGAGCGGATGGGCCGAGGCGCTCGGCGGCGAGGTCGTCGCCGTCCCAGCGATCGGCCTGCTGGAGCACGGCCGCGGGCTCGGATTGGACGACGCCGGCCAGCGAGCGCTCGTCGCGGAGACGTGGGCGGCCCCGCTGGCCACGGCCGCGTGCCCCCACCGGCTGGAGCTGCGGGACGGCGCGGCGCTCGACGTGCTCCTCGCGACCGCCGCCGACGAGAGGGCCGACCTGCTGGTCCTCGGCAGCCGCGGCACGGGCGACGACCCGGCCCGTGCGCTCGGGTCGACCAGTTTGCACGTGCTCCAGGAGGCCCGGCTGCCGGTGCTGATCGTCCCGGCCGCCGGACCGGCGGCCCCGGGAGCGGAGCGCGGCGGCCGCCTGCGCCGCATACTGGTCGGCGTCGACCGGTCGACCCCTGCGCTCGCCGCGCTCGCCCTGGCGGGCGACGTCGCCGGCGCCGTGGGCGGGGCTCTGACGGTCCTCGAGGTGATCGAGCACGTCCCGCCGTTCCCGCTCGATCGCGACACGACCGTGACCAACGCCCCCGCGGCGGGGGCGCGCGCCTGGGCGCGGCTCGAGGCCGCGGCCGCCGACCTCCGCCGCCGAGGGCTCGCGGTGCAGGTGGTCGTCCGGTCGGGCGATCCCGCCGGCACCCTGCTCGAGGTGGCCGACGACATCGACGCCGACCTGGTCGTGGTCGGGAGCCGCGGTCGCGGCGGGCCGGAGGACCTGATGCTCGGGAGCGTGGCCCGGACGGTGGCCGACCGGGTGCGCCGGCCGACTCTGGTGGTCCCGGCGGCGGCCGGCGCCGTCCGGCTCGGCCCGTCCGGGGACGACGTGCCGGAGCCCGCCCGGCCCGGGCCTCAGGAGCCGCCGCCTCCGGCCGGGGGATAGCCGTATGCCGGGGCCAGCAGGTCAAGGCGCGACACGACACCGACCAGGCGACCGTCGGCGTCGACCACCGGGAGCCGCCGGTACCCCGACTCCAGCAGCCGCCGGGCGGTGCTCGGCAAGTCCGCGTCGGGCGACGTCGTCACCAC
>JBKPHT010000377.1:0-25169 GCA_046730015.1 Actinomycetota bacterium | reverse complement strand
CAGCGCCGGGACGGCGAGGCGGGGCGCGGCGGCGCGGCGGCGATCGAGGGACCCGGCCCCCGGCCCTCGGCCACGTCGGCCAGCCCGCCGAACACCTGGGCGAACACCCGGTCGTAGACCTCGATGTCGTCCCGGCCGGTGAGCAGCGTGACCCGGCCCGCCCAGTACAGGTCGTCGAGCGTCGCCGGGCGGGCCAGGGTGATGGCGGCCGCCCACCGCCCGCTCCGCTCCGGGGACACCGGCACCCCTGCGGCGTGCAGCAGCTGGCCGAACGCGCCCACGACCGCGGCCAGGTCGACCCGGTCGAGCACCCCGGGAGCGGACGCGGAGGTCACGCCCCGCCCGCCACCCAGTCGAGCCCCCGGGCGCGGGCCAGGTCGAGGTCCTCCCGGTACTTCAGCACCGACCCCAGGGTCCGCTCAACGGCGGCGCCGTCGAGCCGGTCCAGGCCGAGCAGGCTTAGCGTCGCCACCCAGTTGATCGCCTCGGCCAGCCCGGGCGGCTTCTGCACGTCCAGCGACCGGAGCCGCTCGACCGCGGCCGCCACCTGCTCGGCCACCGTCGTCGAGGCGGCCGGCACCCGCCGCCGGATCACCGCCACGGCCCGGGCGAGATCCGGGTAGTCGATCCAGTGGTAGAGGCAGCGGCGCTTGAGCGCGTCGTGCAGGTCGCGGGTGCGGTTCGACGTCAGCACCACGACCGGCGGCACCGTCGCCCGCAGGGTGCCCAGCTCCGGGATCGTCACCGTCGACTCGGCCAGCAGCTCCAACAGGAACGCCTCGAACTCGTCGTCGGCCCGGTCGACCTCGTCGACCAGCAGCACCACCGGCCGCGGCCCCGGGTGGCGGATCGCCCGCAGCAGCGGCCGCTCGACCAGGTAGTCGGGGCCGAACAGGTCGTCCTCGGCCAGCGCTCGGCCCGCCGACTCGGCCAGCCGGATGCCGAGAAGCTGGCGCGGGTAGTTCCACTCGTACAGGGCCTCGGCCGCGTCGATGCCCTCGTAGCACTGCAGCCGCACGAGCGGCGTGTCGAGCACGGCGGCCAGCGCCTTGGCCGACTCGGTCTTGCCCACCCCCGCCTCGCCCTCCACCAGCAGCGGCTGGGGCATCGCGGCCGCGAGGAACAGCGCGGTGGCCAGCCCCTGGTCGGCGAGGTAGTCGACGGCGTCGAGCCGCCGGGTCAGGTCGTCGACGCCGGCGATCTCCGTCACTGGTGCGCCCTTCGGGCCCACCAGTGACGGAATCGCCACTTCGTGGCGACACTCCACTGTGCTTGTCGGACCTCGCTCCGCTCGGTCATGCCGGGAGGTAGCCCGACGGGTCGGAGGCGAAGGCCCGCAGGCAGCCCGACCCGCAGAACCAGTACCGGGTGCCCTCGTGGTCGAGATGGAGGGCGGCGCCGTCCGCCACGACGGCCATGCCGCACACCGGGTCGGTCGCGGTGCCGGCCGGCTCGGTGGCGTCGGCCGGCGCCCGGCCCGACGGCCGCGGCCGCAGGGCCACGATCTCGGCCAGGATCGACAGCGCCACCTCGGCCGGCGTCCGCGCTCCGATGTCGAGCCCGGCCGGGGTGTGGATCGCGGCCCGCTGGGCGTCGTCGAGGTCGAGGCCCGCCACCACCGCGGTGCCCCGCTTCGGGCTCGCCACCAGGCCGACGTACGGCACCCCGGCCCGCACCGCCGTCTCCAGCGCCGCCTCTTCGTCCCGGCCGTGGGAGGCCACGACCACCGCGCTCACGCCGGCGGACGGCGCGTCCTCGACCTCGATGCCGACCCGGGGCGCCAGCGCGGCCAGCGCGGCGGCGATCGGCGACTCCCCCACCACGGCCAGGCTGGGGGCCGGGACGACGGGCTCGAGGAAGATCTCCAGCGTCCCGCCCGACAGGCACGGGTTGACCACGGTCAGAGCTCCGTCGCCGGGCGGGCCGTCCCCGGCCCGCGCGCCCTCGGGCCGGATGCGGAGCAGCAGCGTCTCCCCCGAGTCGAGCAGCGACAGGCTCTGGGCCCTGACTGTGGCCTCGGCGCAGGCGCCGCCCACGAACCCCTCGATGGTGCCGTCGGGCAGCACCAGCGCCTCGTCTCCCGGGCGGGCGGACGTCGGCCGCTCGGCCCGGACGACCCGGGCCAGCACGAACGGCACCCGGGCGGCCCGCAGCTCGACCGCCCGGGCCTCGACCTCAGGGTTCACGGGGATCCACTATTGCACCGCCATATCCGTCCGCAGCGGCCGGCCCTGCATCGCCAGCCACACCTGGGCCGGGGTCAGCGGCATGTCGGCGTGGCGGATCCCGAAGGGCGCCAGCGCGTCCATCACCGCGTTGACCACCGCCGCCGGCGACCCGACGGTGGCCGACTCGCCGACGCCCTTGCATCCGAGCGGGTGGTGGGGCGACGGCGTCACCGTCTCGCCCAGCTCCCACGGCGGGCACTCCAGCGAGGTCGGCAGCAGGTAGTCCATGAACGACCCGCCGAGGCAGTTGCCGTCCTCGTCGAAGGCGATCGCCTGCATCAGCGCCATGCCGACCCCGTCGGCCAGGCCGCCGTGGATCTGGCCCTCGACGATCATCGGGTTGATCCGGGGCCCGCAGTCGTCGACGGCCACGAACCGGCGGACCGACACCTGGCCCGTCCCCGGGTCGACGTCGACCACGCAGACGTAGGCGCCGAACGGGTAGGTGAGGTTGGGCGGGTTGTAGACGGCGCTGGCGTCGAGGTGGCCCTCCACCCCCTCGGGCAGCTCGAGGCTGGAGTGGGCCAGCAGGGCGATCTCCTGGATCGTCTTGCCCTGCCCCGGGTCGCCCTTCACGAACCAGCGGCCGTGCTCCCACTCGAGGTCGTCGGGGCTGCACTCCAGCGCGGCAGCGGCCACGATCCGGGCCTTGGCCCGCACCCGCTGGGCGACCACGGCGGCGGCGGCGCCCGACACCGGCGTCGACCGGGAGCCGTAGGTGCCGAGACCGAACGGCGTCTGGTCGGTGTCGCCGTGGACCACCTCGACGTCCTCCGGCGGGATGCCGAGCTGGCTCGACACGATCTGGGCGAACGTCGTCTCGTGACCCTGCCCCTGGGTCTGGACGCTGAGGCGGACCACCGCCTTTCCCGTCGGGTGGACCCGCAGCTCGCAGCCGTCGGCCATGCCCAGGCCGAGGATGTCCATGTGCTTGCGCGGGCCGGCGCCGACGCCCTCGGTGAAGAAGCTGAGGCCGATGCCCATCAGCTCGCCCCGGTCGCGCTTGGCCGCCTGCTCGGCCCGGAGCTCGGCGTAGCCGGCGGTGTCGAGGGCCAGCTGCAGCGCCCGCGGGTACTCGCCGGAGTCGTACTCCCACCCGGTCTGGGTCGTGTACGGGAACTGCTCGGGGCGCAGCAGGTTCTTCATCCGCAGCTCGGCCGGGTCCATGCCCAGTTCCGCCGCCAGCACGTCGACGATCCGCTCGACCAGGTAGACGGCCTCGGTGATGCGGAACGAGCAGGCGTAGGCGACTCCGCCCGGCGCCTTGTTGGAGTAGACGCCGGTGACCTTGCAGTGCGCGGCCTGCAGCGCGTAGCTGCCGGTGAAGATGTTGAAGAACCCGGCCGGGTACTTGGTCGGGTTGGCGCTGGCGTTGAAGGCCCCGTGGTCCGCGATGACGTCCACCCGGAGCCCGAGGATCGTTCCGTCGCGGGTGGCGGCGATCTCGCCGTGCATGTGGTAGTCCCGGGCGAACCCGGTCGACATGAGGTTCTCGGACCGGTCCTCCATCCACTTGACCGGCTTGCCGGTGACGATCGAGCCGACCACGGCCAGCACGTAGCCCGGGTAGATCGGCACCTTGTTGCCGAACCCGCCGCCGATGTCGGGCGAGATCACCTGGATCTTGTGCTCCGGCAGACCGGCCACGAGGGCGTAGACGGTGCGGTGGGCGTGGGGCGCCTGGCTGGTGATCCAGGTGGTGAGCTTGCCGGTCACCTTGTCCATGTGGGCCACCGAGCCGCAGGTCTCCAGCGGCGCCGGGTGCGAGCGGGGGTAGAGGATGTCCTGCGCCACCACCACCTCGGCGCCGGCGAACACCTCGTCGCACCGGGCGGCGTCGCCCGACTCCCAGTCGAAGATGTGGTTGTCGGCCTTGCCGTCGATGTCGTCGCGGATGATCGGCGCGTCGTCGTCGAGGGCCTTGCGGCCGTCCATCAGCGGCTCGAGCGGCTCGTACTCGACGTCGATGAGCTCCAGGGCGTCGCGGGCCGCGTAGCGGTCCTCGGCGACGACGAACGCCACCTCCTGGCCCTGGAACCGCACCTTGTCGGTGGCGAGCACGGCCTGGACGTCGTTGGACAGGGTCGGCATCCAGGCCAGGTTCAGGGTCTCCAGCACCGCGCCGGTGATGACCGCGTGGACCTTGGGGTGGGCTTCGGCCGCCGACGTGTCGATCGACGTGATGCGGGCATGGGCGTAGGGGCTGCGGAGGATGGCGCCGTGCAGCATCCCGGGCAGTTGGATGTCGTCGAGGTAGCGGCCCTTGCCGCGTAGGAAGCGGGCGTCCTCCTTGCGGAGCATCCGCCCGAACCCGATCGGGTTGCCGGCCTCGCTGGTGGGCGTCTCGGCGGGCGTGCCCGGGGTCTCGGTGGTCGTCACGCGGTCACCTCCGCGTCGGTGGCGGGCTCGGCGGTGGCGCCGTCGGGGTGCTCGGCGGCCCACCGGACGGCCTGCACGATGTTCTCGTAGCCGGTGCAGCGGCAGAACTGCCCGGAGATCGCCTCCCGGATCGCGGCCTCGCCGGGGTCCGGGTCGTCGTCGAGCAGCTTGCGGGCGGTCATCAGCATCCCGGGGGTGCAGAAGCCGCACTGCAGGCCGTGGCACTGCATGAAGCCCTGCTGGAGCGGGTCGAGGTCGCCGCCCGCGTCGAGGTCCTCGACGGTGCGGATCGTCCGGCCGTCGGCCATCGCGGCGAGGACGGTGCAGCTCTTGACGGGCTGGCCGTCCATCCACAGCACGCAGGCGCCGCAGTTGGAGGTGTCGCAGCCCCAGTGGGTGCCGGTCAGGCCGAGGTGGTCGCGGACGAAGTGGACGAGCAGCAGCCGGGGCTCGACGTCCGCGGTCACCTCGTCGCCGTTGACGGTCATGGTCACCTGCATGTCAGGCTCCTTCTCCCCGGGCCCGGGCCAGCGCGCGGCGCAGGGCCCGCAGCGTCAGCTCGCCCGCCAGGTGGCGCTTGTACTCCGCCGGGCCCCGCTGGTCGGTCGACGGGTCAGACGCCTCGGCCGCGGCCGCGGCCGCGGCGGCGACGGCGTCGTCGGTGGGCTCGCGCCCCCGGAGCGCGTCCTCGGCGGCGGGGGCGCAGAAGTGGGGGGCGCCGACGGCGGTGAGCCCGACGCCCACGTCGGCCACGGTGTCCCCGTCGAGCGTCACGAACGCCCCGGCGGCGGCGATGGGCCAGTCGCCGGCGCGACGCTCGACCTTCTCGTAGGCGCTGCCGGCCCCGGGCCGGACCGGCACCCGGATCTCGGTGAGGATCTCGGCCGGGCCGACCGCGGTCTCGTACGGCCCGGTGTGGAACTCGCGGACGGGCACGGTCCGGGTGCCCCCGGCCGACCGGACCACCAGCGTGGCGCCGAGGGCCGAGCCGACCGCGGCCAGGTCCTCCGACGGGTCGGCCTGGCAGAACGACCCGCCGATCGTGCCCCGGTTGCGGACGATCGGGTCGGCGATCACCCGCTCGGCGTCGGCGAAGATGGCGTAGTGCTCGCGGAGCAGCGGCGAGTCGAGCAGCTCCGCGTGGCGGGTCATCGCGCCGATCGCGATGTCGTCGCCGTCCAGCCGGATGTAGGACAGGTCGGCCAGGTCGTTGATGTCGATGAGCACCTCGGGCCGGGCCAGCCGCAACTTCATCATCGGCAGCAGGCTGTGCCCGCCGGCGACGAGCCGGGCCTCCGGACCGTGGCGCTCCAGCAGTGCCAGCGCGTCGTCGACGCTGCCGGCCCGTTCGTACTCGAACGGCGCAGGTGTCTGCACGTGGACCCCCTCACGTACCCTCGCGTACGGCGCCCGGGCGGTTCCCCGAGGACGCAGCCCGAGTGTTACGCCCGCCCCCGCCCGCTGTCCACGGGCCCCTAAGCGAATGGTTATCCGGCGGGTACGGTCCGGACCGTGACGCTCACCCAACTCGAGGCGTTCGTCCTCGTGGCCCGGCTGGGATCGGTCAAGGCTGCCGCCGAGGTGCTGGGCGTGAGCGAGCCGGCGGTGTCCGGCGCCCTCGCCGCGCTGCGCCAGCACCTGAACGACCCGCTGGTGGCCCGAGGCCCGGGGGGCATGGAGCTCACGCCCGGCGGGCAGCGGTTGCTGCCCATCGCGTCGCAGATGGTCAACCTGGCGGCCGACGCCACCGATGCCATCCGCCGGGCCCAGGGCGCCCCCGAGCTGCTCCGGGTCGTCGCCACCAGCACGGTGGCCGAGCACGTCGCCCGGCCCCTCATCACCGCGTTCACGGCCCGTCACGGCCCGGTTGAGGCCACGCTCGGGGTCACCACGGCGACCGAGATGCCGGCCCTGCTGCTGGAGCGCCTGGCCGACGTCGGGCTCGGGCCCCGCCTGTCCGGCCTCGACAGCAGGCCCATGATGCGGCATCGGCTGGTGGTCGTGGCCGGGCGGGCGCACCCGCTCGCCCGCGCCGCCCGGGTCGACCTGCCGGCGCTCGCCCGGCAGGACTGGCTGGTCGACGCCAGCGGCGCCGACGCCGCCACCGAGGTCGGACGGCTGCTGGGGCGCCTCGCCGTGCCGCCCCAGCGCATCCGGGTGTTCCCCAGCCTGGGCGCCGCCTGGGCCGCGGCCGCCGAGGGTGAGGGCGTCGCCCCCGGGATCGGCCACCTCGTCGCCCACGACGTCGAGGCCGGCCGGCTCACGGTCCTGCCGGTCGAGGGGACGCCGGTCGACCTGCTGTGGCACGCCACCACGCTCCCGGCCGACCGGCGCACGCCGGCCGCCACCAAGCTGCGCCGGTTCCTCGACTCGCCCGAAGCGATGCAGGCCATGCACCGGGCCGACGCCAGCGTGCCGGTGACCCGGTTCCGGCCGCCGGTGTACGTGACGCTGTGGAGCTGAACGATCTGTGGAAATGTCGTGACCAGCAGCCGTGACGAGGGGGAGCAGCATGCGCGTTCCGCTGACGATCGCCGACCACCTGGACCGGGCCGAGCTCGTGTACCCAGACCGAGTCGGCGTGGTCGACGAGCACGACCAGCCCGCGTCGCCGTGGGGCGAGCTGACCTACCGGCGGGTGGCCGAGCTGGCCCGGGCCCAGGCCGCCGCGCTCGACGGCCTCGGCGTGGCCCGGGGCGAGCGCATCGCCATCGTCAGCCACAACGCGGCGCGGCTGCTGGTGTCGTTCTTCGGGGTCGGGGCCTGGGGCCGCGTGCTGGTGCCGGTCAACTTCCGGCTGAACGCCGACGAGGTCCGCTACATCGTCGAGCACTCGGGTGCGTCGGTGCTGCTCGTCGACCCGGAGCTCGACGGCGCGCTGGCCGACATCGAGGCCAAGCACCGGTTCGTCCTCTGCGCCGAGACCGACCCGGTGCTGTGGCCGACCGACCATCCCGACCCCCAGCCGTGGGCCGAGCCCGACGAGGACGCGACCGCCACCATCAACTACACCAGCGGCACCACCGCCCGACCCAAGGGCGTCCAGCTCACCCACCGCAACCTCTGGGTGAACGCGGCGGTGTTCGGTTGGCACGCCGGCGTCAGCGACCGGGACGTCTACCTGCACACCCTGCCGATGTTCCACTGCAACGGGTGGGGGATGCCGTTCGCCCTGGCCGGCATGGGCGCCCGCCAGGTCGTGCTGCGCAAGGTCGACGGCGCCGAGATCCTCCGCCGGGTGGAGGACCAGGGGGTCACGCTGCTGTGCGGCGCCCCCGCCGTGGTGGCCGCCATCCTCGACGCCGCCGAGTCATGGGACGGCCCGGTCCCCGGCCGGGGCCGGGTCCGCATGGTCGTGGCCGGAGCCCCGCCGCCCACCCGCACGATCGAGCGGATGGAGACCGACCTGGGCTGGGAGTTCATCCAGATCTACGGCCTCACCGAGACGTCGCCCCTGCTCACGATGAACCGGTCCCGGGCCGAGTGGGACGACCTCGACGCCGCCGGGCGGGCCGCCCGCCTGGTCCGGGCCGGCGCCCCGACGCTCGGCACCACCCTGCAGACGAGCGAGGGTGACGAGGTGCTCGCCCGGTCCAACGTGGTGCTGGACGGCTACTGGGAGCAGCCCGACGCGACGGCCGAGGCGCTGGAGGGCGGCTGGTTCCACACCGGCGACGGCGGCACGCTGGAGGATGGGTACCTCACGATCTCCGACCGGAAGAAGGACGTGATCATCTCGGGCGGGGAGAACGTGTCGTCGATCGAGGTCGAGGACGCCCTGTTCTCCCACCCCGCAGTGGCCGAGGTGGCCGTGATCGGCGTGCCCGACGAGAAGTGGGGCGAGACGGTGAAGGCACTGGTCGTCCTCGCCCCCGGCGCCGGCCCGGAGGCCGACGAGCGGGCGCTCATCGACCACTGCCGCAGCCGCTTGGCCCACTACAAGTGCCCCACGTCGGTCGAGTTGCGGGACGAGCTGCCCCGCACCGCGACCGGCAAGCTCCAGAAGTTCAAGCTGCGGGCCCCGTACTGGGAGGGCCGGCAGCGCCAGGTCAACTGAGCCGGTCTCCCGTTCTCGAGGTCATAGGGGTCGGGGGCCGACCACCATCGCCTCGAGAACACCGAGGACTGGCTCAGGCGAGGTGGGCGGAGATCCGGGCGGCGGCCTCGACCACCGCGGCGCCGTAGCGGCGGCCGGGGGCTCGGGACGTGCGGTCGATCGGACCGCTGACGCTGACCGCCGCCACCACCCGGCCCTCCGGGTCGCGGACCGGGGCGCTCACGGACGAGACCCCGGGCTGGCGCTCGGCGACGCTCTCGACCCACCCCGCCCGCGTCCCGGGGGCACCGGGGCGGAGGACGTGGGCCGCGGATCCCCGGTCGAGCGGCAGCCGGGCACCCACGGGGACGATGGTCCGCAGCTCGTGGGGCGCCTCCAGAGACTCGACGCAGACGCGCTCGTCTCCGTCTCGGACGAAGAGCTGGACCGACTCCCCCGTCTGCTCCCGCAGCCACTCCAGCGCCGGGCGGGCGTCGAGCCACCCGGGGACCGCCTCGGCGGCCGCGTGGCCCAGGCCGATGAGCCGCAGCCCGAGCATGAACCGGCCCTCCTGGTCCCGCCGGACCACCCCGTGGGCCTCCAGGGCCACGGCCAGCCGGTGGGCAGTGGCCCGGCTGAGCCCGGTGGCCTCCACGAGCCCGGCGAGCGACCGCGGCCCGGGCTCGACGGCGGCCAGCACGGCCATCGCCTTGTCGAGCACGCCCACACCGCTTAGGCTGTCCATCTCGTGGGAACGCTATCCCACATAGTGAGATATGTACAACGAGACGAGACAACGAGGCGGGACAACAGGACAGGTGGACGCCATGGCACCCCGAGCGACGGAAGCTCCCCGAACGCTGAGCGAGAAGGTCTGGGACCGGCACGTCGTCCGGTCCGGCGGCGGTCAGCCCGACCTGCTCTACATCGATCTCCACCTCGTCCACGAGGTCACCTCGCCCCAGGCGTTCGACGGCCTGCGCCTGGCCGGCCGCACCGTCCGCCGTCCCGACCTCACCGTGGCCACGATGGACCACAACGTCCCCACCACGGGCCTCGAGCTGGTCGGCGGCACGCCCCGGATCAACGACCCGGTCTCGGCCCGCCAGATGGAGGCACTCCGCGAGAACTGCGCCGAGTTCGGCATCGTCTGCTACGGCATCGGCGACCCCGACCAGGGCATCGTCCACATCATCGGCCCCGAGCAGGGCCTCACCCAGCCCGGCATGACCATCGTCTGCGGAGACAGCCACACCTCGACCCACGGCGCGTTCGGCGCGCTGGCCTTCGGCATCGGCACGAGCGAGGTCGAGCACGTCCTCGCCACCCAGACACTCCCCCAGCAGCGGCCCGGCACCATGGCCGTCACGGTCGAGGGCGACCTGCCGGCGGGGGCCACGGCCAAGGACGTGATCCTCGCGATCATCGGCCGCATCGGCACCGGCGGCGGCATCGGCTCGATCATCGAGTATCGGGGCTCCACCATCCGGGCCCTGTCGATGGAGGGGCGGATGACCGTCTGCAACATGTCGATCGAGGCCGGCGCCAAGGCCGGGCTCGTCGCCCCCGACGACGTCACCTTCGCCTACCTGGAGGGCCGCCGCCACGCCCCCGCCGGCGCCGCCTGGGAGCGGGCGGTGGAGGACTGGCGCAGCCTCGCCACCGACGACGGCGCCGCCTTCGACAAGGCGGTCGACCTCGACGCCGCCGACATCGCCCCTCACGTCTCATGGGGAACGAACCCCGGCCAGGTCGCCCCGATCGGCGCCGCCGTACCCGACCCCGACAGCTTCGCCGACCCCTCCGAGCGGGACGCCGCCCGCCGGGCCCTCGACTACATGGGCCTCGCGGCCGGCACGCCGCTGCGGGACGTGGCCGTCGACACCGTCTTCATCGGGTCGTGCACCAACGGCCGCATCGAGGACCTCCGGGCCGTGGCCGCGGTGGCCGACGGCCGCAAGGTGGCGCCGGGCGTCCGCACCCTGGTCGTGCCGGGCAGCCACGCGGTGAAGGCCCAGGCCGAGGCCGAGGGCCTCGACGCGGTGCTCACCGCCGCCGGCTTCGACTGGCGGGAGCCGGGCTGCTCGATGTGCCTGGCCATGAACCCCGACAAGCTCGCGCCCGGCGAGCGGGCGGCCTCGACCAGCAACCGGAACTTCGAGGGCCGGCAGGGCCGGGGCGGCCGCACCCACCTGGTGTCCCCCGCCGTCGCCGCCGCCACCGCCATCACCGGCACGCTCGCCGCCCCAGCCGACCTCGACTGACCCAGGAGCCGACCGACCATGAACCCCGTCCGCGTCGTCCAGGGGACCGCCGTCCCCCTCGACCGCTCCGATGTCGACACCGACCAGATCATCCCCGCCGAGTGGCTGAAGCGGGTCGAGCGGACCGGCTTCGGCCGGGGCCTGTTCTCGACCTGGCGCGACGACCGCGACTTCGTCCTCAACGACGAGCACCACGCGGGCGCCACCGTCCTGGTCGGCGGGCCCAACTTCGGCACCGGCTCGTCGCGGGAGCACGCCGTCTGGGCGATCATGGACTACGGCTTCGCCGCCGTCGTGAGCCCCCGGTTCGGCGACATCTTCCGCAACAACGCCACCAAGAACGGCCTGGTGCCGGTGGTCGTGCCCGCCGAGGTGGGCGAGGCGCTGATGCGCGCCGTGGAGGCCGACCCGGGCCTGGAGATCACGATCGACGTCGAGCGGCGGACGCTGGCCGCCCCGGCGGCGGGCATCGAGTGCGACTTCCCGCTCGACGACGCCACCCGCGAGCGGTTCCTGGAGGGGCTCGACGACATCGGCATCACGCTGCGGGACGCCGCGGCGATCGACGCGTTCGAGGCCCGCCGGCCCGACTGGCTGCCGTCGGCGGGCGCGCGGACCTGACGGGCGGCGGGCGGCTCAGCGCTCGGCGGCGACCGGCGGGGCGGAGGCCGGTACCACCGTGTGGGTCAGCACGACCGTGGTGCCCTCGGGCGTGCTGGCGACGTCGATCCGGTCGACGAGCATCTCCATCAGGGCCAGGCCTCGCTGCCCGGTGGCCTCGGGCGCCGGCATGACCGGGACCGCCGGGGGCCGGAAGCCGCCGCCGGAGTCGGACACGGTGATCGAGCAGCACCCGCCGTCCACCACCACGGTCACCGCGAAGGCGTCGCCGCGCGCGTGGAGGATGGCGTTGTTGCACGCCTCGGCTACGGCCAGGACGATCGGCTCCGCGGCCTCCATGGTGACCTCGGCCTGCCAGAGCGCGTGGCGGACGAAGGCGCGGGCAGCCGGGACAGTCGCCCGCTCGCGTCGGAACCTGGTCGTGGCCCGGACATCCATCAGCCTGTTCGCCGTACCCTTCGGGGACCGTTCACAAACGTTTCGGGCACACGCGCGGCGCGACCCGCCGCGCGGCGCGAGCGACCACGCTCCGGGAGCGTCCGCGCCGTAGTCTCGTGACAGCCACCGCCTCCGGGAAGATCCGTTGATGCCATGGACCAGTCCGCACCCGTCCAACTGACCGCCCCCGCCGCCCGCGGCTCGGTGCGACTCGCCCGCATCCTGGCCGCCGGCGTCGCCGCCGACGCCGGCCTGAGCATCGACGACACCGAGGACCTCCGCATCGCCGTCAGCGAGCTGGTCGCGCTCCTCGTCGACGGCCTGGGCGACACCCGCGAGTCGATCGTCATCCGCTTCCAGGCCGGCGCTGGCCAGGTCACCGTCGACGGCGAGCGGCCGGCCGTCCCGTCCGACGCCGGGCAGACCGAGGTCGACGACCTGGTCCTCGAGATCCTGCGCGTCGTCGTCGACGACCACAGCTTCGACGCGGGCGACGCCGGCCGCCGGTTCCACCTCGTGAAGCGGACCCGTGTGACGACATGATGCCCGGGCACCAGCGCGAGCCCGCCGATCTCGACGGACTGTTCGTCGCCTACCAGGCGAGCGGCGAGCGGGCGGTGCGGAACCGGCTGGTCGAGGCCCACCGGGGCCTGGCGGCGTCGATCGCCAACGACTACCGCGGCCGCGGTGTCGATCTCGACGACCTCGTGCAGATCGCCATGCTGGGCATGCTCAAGGCGGTCGAGCGCTTCGACCCGGAGCGCGGCATCCCGTTCTCGTCCTACGCCAGCCGCACGGTCAACGGGGAGATCAAGCGGTACTTCCGCGACCGGACGTGGGCCGTCCGCCCGCCCCGCAGCGCCCAGGAGCGCCACCTCGACCTGCGGCGGGCTCGGACCGCCCTGTCGTCCCGGCTGGGGCGGCCGCCGACGGTGGACGAGCTGGCCGCCGAGCTCGACATCTCGCCCGACGAGGTGCTCGACGCGGTCGAGGCGGGCGCCGCCTACCGGGCCACCAGCCTCGACGCCCGCCGGGCCGGGGACGAGGACGGCGGCCCGCTGGCCGACCGCCTGCCCGCCGGCGACGCCCCCAACGGGCCGGTCGAGATGCGGATGCTGGTCGACCAGCTGCTGGACCAGCTGCCCGAGCGGGAGGCCGAGATCATGCGGCTCCGCTTCTACGACGAGCTGACCCAGAGCGAGATCGCCGAGCGGATGGGCATCAGCCAGATGCACGTGTCGCGGCTGATGCGGCGCTGCCTCGGCGACCTCCGCGCCGCCCTCGACGCCTGATCAGTCGCCGACGACCGTGAGGAGGTCGCCCAGCCGGGTGATCTCGAACAGCCGCTGGACCTGGGCCGGGACGGCCCGGATCGTCAGCGTGCCGCCGGCGGCCTCGGCGTGGCGGTGCAGGGCGACGAGCGCGCCGAGCCCGCTGGAGTCGACGAAGCCGACGCCGGAGAGGTCGAGCGTCAGGGTGCGCTGCCCGTCGTCGATGAGCTGCGCGAGCTCGCGCTTCACGTCGTCGGACGTGACGATGTCGAGGTCGCCGGACAGCCGCGCCCGCGCGCTCCCGTCGCCGTGCTCGGTGATCTCGAGAGGGGACCGCTCGCTCGTCACGGCGGACAAGCTACCCGGCCCACCGGGGGGCGGCGGCCGGTCCGCACGGCCGGGCCCCCGGCCGTCACCGTCCCGGGCCTCCGGCATTCAGGGCCTCGTCGTCGAGTAAGTAGTGTGTCGCAGATGCCGTCACCGCCCGCGCCGGCGCCAGGCGCCGACGGACCGTCGTCCGTCGGCGCCTATGCCAAGGGCTACTTCGAGACCCGGTTGGCCGAGAACCCGCACCGCGACAAGGTGTGGCGCCACATCTGCGCGTACCTGCGGCGGTGGATCGCGGCCGACGCCGAGGTGCTGGAGCTGGGCGCGGGCCGGTGCGACTTCGCCAACAACGTCACCGCCGGCCGGGTGGTGGCGATGGACATCGACAAGACCGTGGAGGCGTCGGCCGTCGCCGGTGTGACCACGGTGATCGGCGACTGCACCGACCTGGGCGGGTTCGACGACGCCAGCTTCGACGTCGTGTTCGCCTCCAACCTGCTGGAGCACCTCGAACGGCCGGCCGCCTCCAACCTGCTGGCCGAGGCCCAGCGGGTGCTGCGACCGGCCGGGCGGCTGATCCTGGTGCAGCCCAACTTCCGGCTGAACCCGGGCGGCTACTTCGACGACTTCACCCACGTCGCCATCTACACCGACCGCTCGCTGCAGGACTACCTGGTCAGCGAGGGCTGGGCCGTCGAGCACGTCGAGGCCCGCTTCCTGCCGCTCACGATGAAGTCGCGGGCCTCGGGCCTCACCTTCCTCGTGCCGCTCTACCTGCGGTCGCCGCTCCGCCCGCTCGCGGGCCAGATGCTGGTCGTGGCCCGGCCGTCGCCGGCCGGACAATGACCGAGCGAGGCGAGGTCCGGCAAGCACAGTCGCTTGTCGCCACGAAGTGGCGATGGAGTCACTGGTGCGCCCGAAGGGTGCACCAGTGACGCTCGCGGCGGACGAGCACGTCGCGGCCGAGGAGCCCGGGACAGACCCCGAGCGTCCGGCCACGACCGACGAGGCCCCGGCGCCCTCGGACGGGCGCGGCCGCGCCGCGTGGCGGTGGGCCGGGCTGTTCGTGCTGCCCTACCTGCTGGTGGGAGTGGCCTGGGTGTTCTCCAACCCGCCGGGCGCGTCGCCCGACGAGCCCGACCACCTGGTCAAGGCGATCGGCATGGGCCGGCTCGACATCGGCGACGACTACGACCGGCGGCTGCCGGAGGGCCCGCCCCTGCGCCGGCGCAACCTGTCGATCACCCGGGTGGTCGACGTGCCGGCCGGCATCGTCCCCGAGGGCTACACCTGCTACGCGTTCGACGGGAACAAGACGGCGGCGTGCCTGCCGGAGGACGAGCCCTCGGGCCGGGGCACGGTGGCGGTCGAGACGCCGGTGGGCGCATACCCGCCGTTCGCCTACGTCGGCATGGGCCTGGCCGCCCGGGCGATGGGCACCCCGTACCACGCGTTCCTGGCCGCCCGGCTGGTCGCGCTGGTCACCGCGCTGGCCGTCGTGTTCGTGGGGGCCTGGTTCCTGGTCCGGGAGCTGGGGCGGACCGCGCTGCTCGGTGCGTTCGTCGCCCTCACGCCCATGGCCGTGTTCGCGGCCTCCAGCGTGACCACCAGCGGGCTGGAGATCGCGTCCGGCTTCGCCACCGGCGCGCTGGTCGTCGTGTGCCTGCGCCGCCCGGAGGCGCTGCTGCGGCCGCGCACCCAGCTGGCGCTCGGCGCGGTCGGCTCCGGCCTCATCCTCAGCCGGCAGATGGGGGCGGTGGCCTTCGCCGTGCTGCTGGCCGTGCTGGTGGTCGGCTGCCGGCGCCAGACGTGGCAGCTCGTGCGCGAGCACCGGCCGGCGTTCCTCGGCTCGGTGGCCCTGCTGGCCGCGTCGGGGTTGGCCGTGGTGCTGTGGGAGCGGGCCTACGACCACCCGACCGACACCGGCTCGCCGCTGAACCTCCACGCCGTCGACCGCTTCGTCCCGCAGGCCCAGGGGCTCATCGACTCGGCCATCGGCGTGTTCGGCTGGCTCGACAGCCCCCTGCCCGTCTGGGCCTACTGGTCGTGGCTGGCGGTGGCCGCCACCCTCGTCGGCATGGCCCTGCTCCTCGGCGACCGGCGGGAGCGGGTGACGCTCGCCGTCGGCCTGGCCGCCACCGTGCTGGTGACGTTCGGCTCGTACGCCGCGGTGTTCTACCCCGTCGGCGCCGGCTCCCAGGGCCGCCACCTGCTGCCGCTGCTGGTGTTCTGCCCGCTCTTCGCCGGCGTGGTGGTCGTCGACCGGCTGCGGGCCGCCGGCCTCGGCGCCGCGCTGCGGCGCCTGTTCGTGGCCGTTGCGGTGGTCGCCGGCGCCCTCCAGTTCGTCGGCGTCTTCTACAACGCCCAGCGCTACGCCGTCGGGGTGGACGGCACGTTGCTGTTCCTCGACGACGCCGAGTGGAGCCCCCGCTTCGGGTGGCTGCCGTGGCTCCTGATCGCCCTGGCTGGCGCCGCCCTGCTCGTCCGGGTGGCGCTCGCCAGCCGGCCCCCGCTCACCATCCCCACCGACCCCGCCACCTCAGGAGAGAGCTGACGTGTGGAACGACCAGTCGCTGTGCGTCCTGCTGCCGACGTACAACGAGAAGGACAGCATCGCCGAGGTCATCCGCGGCTTCGAGGCGCTCGGCATCGTCGACGAGATCGTCGTCGTCAACAACAACGCGGCCGAGGGCACCTCGGAGGAGGTGGCGCCGACGTCGGCCCGGGAGGTGGTGGAGACCACCCAGGGCTACGGGGCCGCCATCAAGCGAGGCCTCCGGGAGGCCGACGCCGACCTGGTCTGCGTCTGCGAGCCCGACGGCACCTTCGACCCCGCCGACCTGCTCAAGCTGCTGCCCTTCACGTCCGAGTGCGAGTTCGTGGTCGGCTCGCGCACCGTGTCGAACTTCATCTGGGACGGCGCCAACATGGGCTGGTTCCTCCGGTGGGGCAACTGGGCGGTGGCCAAGGTCATCGAGGTGCTGTTCAACACCGCCTACCTGAGCGACGTGGGCTGCACGTTCCGGGTGGTGTCGCGGCAGCGGGTCGAGAAGCTGCTGCCCGACCTCACCCTCGACGGCTCAGCCTTCGGCCTCGAGATGCTGATGGCGGCCGTCCGCCAGCGGGCCCGGATCGTGCAGGTGCCGGTGAACTACCGGGCCCGGGTCGGCGTCTCGTCGGTGACCGGCGAGCTCCGCAAGACCGTGCCGCTGGGCCTGGAGATGCTCTCGATGGTGCTGCGGATGCGGGTCGGGGCCTGGCCGCCCGCTCCCCCGGCGGCCGCAGGCTGACCGGGGCGCAGCGGCGCGGTCAGCTCAGCCAGTCGTCCAGGGGCGGCATCCGCGGCTCGCGCAGCCAGGCGTCGAACAGCGGGTCGAGGTCCTGGTCGCCGGACACCTCCTCGGCCAGCGCCTCGAAGTCGGCGGTCGAGGCGGACGCGCCGCCGTAGCGCTCGACCCAGGTCTGCAGCAGGGTGAAGAAGGCGTCGTCGCCGATCCGGTGGCGGAGGACGTGGAGGGTCAGCGCGCCCCGCTCGTAGACCGTCCCGTGGAACAGGTCGTCCGGCCCGGGGTCGATGGGCGGCGTGTCGAGGTCGCCCAGCGCCGCGGTCTCCAGGGCGTGGTCCTCGAGGTCGACGCCCTCGTGCTCCGCCCACAGCCACTGGGCGTAGGTGGCGAAGCCCTCGTTGAGCCAGATGTCCCGCCAGGTGGCCGGGCTGACGTGGTCGCCGAACCACTGGTGGGCCAGCTCGTGGGCGACGATGTCGTCGCTGCCGGCGGCGTCGGTGCCGAAGATCGGCACCGTCTGTGTCTCGAGGGCGAAGCCGAGGGGCTCGTCGACGACCAGGTTCCCGTACGACACGAACGGGTAGGGCCCGAACAGGTCGTCGAAGAAGTCGATCATCTCGCCGCTGCGGCCGATGGCGCCGCCCTCCCGGCCGGCGACGTCGGCGTCGACCACGTTGCGGATCGGCAGGCCGCCGGGGCCCTCGCTCTCCCGGAACTCCATGTCCGCGACGGCGACCTGGACCAGGTAGCTGGCCATCGGGTCGGGGGCGTCGTACACCCACGTCGCGACGCCGTCGCCGGGCACGGTCTCGGTGTGCCGCCCGTTGGCCACGACGTCGAGGCCCTCGGGGACGGTCACCCGGAACCGGTAGGTGGCCTTGTCGCTGGGGTGGTCGTTGACCGGGTAGAGGGTGGCGGCGCCGTCGGGCTCGAACACCGTGTAGACCTCGCCGTCGTCGGCGAACCACCCGGGGCTGATGGGCGCCGGGCCGGAGATGCTGGTGGGCGGCCCCGAGTAGGTGACGGCGACCGTGAAGGCGTCCCCGTCGGCCAATGGCTCGTCGGGCGTGACCACGAGGTCCCGCTCACCGGCCTGGGCGTGGTCGGCAGGGGCGCCGTCGACCACCACGTCGGAGACCTCCATGCCGACCAGGTCGAGGGTGAAGCTGGTCAGGTCCTCGGTGGCGGTGGCCTCGACGGTGGTGACGCCCTGCATCTCCCTCGCGTCGGGGTCCCAGGTCAGGTCGAGGTCGTAGTGGCCGACGTCGTAGCCGGCGTTGCCCGCGTCGGGGTAATACGGGTCGCCGAGGCCGTTGGCGCCGGCGCCGCCGTCTGCGGCGTCGGCGCCCTCCTCGTCGGTCGTGGGGGCGGCCGGCGACCGGTCGCGGTCCTGCCCGCCGTCGTCACCCCCGTCCCGGTTGGCGAGCGCAACGGTCGCCGCGGCGGCGACCAGGACGGCGGGGACGGCGATGGCGGTGATGACACGGCTCGGCGGCATGCCCGCCGGAGGATGGCACATCGCCACCCCCGCACGGCAGTCGGGCGGGCGGCACCGAATGCCGTCCCGTCGGGTACCCGGCAGAGCCCGGTACCCGACGGGAGGAACCCGTCACGGGTACCCGGCCCAGGCCCGGGGCACCCGCTCGGCGTTCGTGCGGCCGTTCAGCGTGAGGATCGTAGCCCATGTGTGACATCGGTAACAGCCCCAAACCCGAAAAATGATCTTCAGAGGGGCGGTGTGGCTACGGTTCGTGACGTTCTACCAGGTGGCTGTCGGCCCGCTGGCGGTTGACCGCCGACACCACCGCCCGGAACGAGGCTGTGGTGATGCTCTCGTGGCGGCCGACCCCCCACCGGACGGCACCGTCGGGTCGCTGGGTCTCGACGTAGGCGACCGCCACCGCGTCCGAGCCGGCGCCCACGGCGTGCTCGCTGTAGTCGACCACGTCGAGGTCGATGCCGAGGTCGGCCTGCAGGCCGGCGACGAACGCCGCGATCGGCCCGTTGCCCTCCCCGGTCACGGTCCGGTGCACGTCATCGACCATGAGCTGGGCCACCACCCGCGAGCCGTCCTCGCCGGTCGTCGACTCGTGGGACATGAGCTGGACCGGCGCCGCCTCGGGCAGGTACTGGGCCACGAACGCGTCCCACATGTGGCCGGGGGTGATCTCGGTGCCGGTGTCCTCGGTGATGCCCTGGATCGTCTTCGAGAACTCGATCTGCAGGCGCCGGGGCAGCTCGTAGCCGTGCTCGGCCGACATGATGTAGGCGACGCCGCCCTTGCCCGACTGGCTGTTGACCCGGATGACCGCCTCGTAGGTGCGGCCGACGTGCTTCGGGTCGATGGGCAGGTACGGCACGCCCCAGGTCTCGTAGTCGGGCCCGAGGGCGGCGAAGCCCTTCTTGATCGCGTCCTGGTGGCTGCCGGAGAACGCGGTGTACACCAGGTCGCCGACGTATGGGTGGCGGGGGTGGACCGGCAGCCGGTTGCAGTACTCGGCAACCCGGCGCAGCGCGTCGATGTCGCTGATGTCGAGCTCCGGGTCGACGCCCTGGCTGAACAGGTTCATGGCCAGCGTCACGACGTCGACGTTGCCGGTGCGCTCCCCGTTGCCGAACAGGGTGCCCTCCACCCGGTCGGCTCCGGCCATCACGCCGAACTCGGCGGCGGCCACCGCGGTGCCCCGGTCGTTGTGCGGGTGCAGCGACAGGACGATGCGGTCGCGGTGGGGCACGTTGCGGTGGAAGTACTCGATGACGTCGCCGTAGATGTTGGGCGTGTACATCTCGACGGTGGCCGGCAGGTTGAGGATCAGCTTCCGGTCGGTGTCGGGCTCGATGACGTCGCTGACCGCCGCGCAGATCTCCACCGCGTAGTCGATCTCGGTGCCGGTGAAGCTCTCGGGCGAGTACTCGTAGCGGACCGCCGTCTCCGGCACGTCGTCCTCCAGCTTGCGGGCCAGGCGGGCGGCGTCGGTGGCGATCTGGGTGATGCCCTCGTAGTCGAGGCCGAACACCACCCGGCGCTGGAGGATCGACGTCGAGTTGTAGAAGTGGACGATCGCCTCCCGGGCCCCCCGGATCGACTCGTAGGTCCGCTCGATCAGCTCGGGCCGGCACTGGGTCAGCACCTGGATCGTCACGTCCTCGGGCACGAGGTCGTCGACGATCAGCTCGCGCACGAAGTCGAAGTCGGGCTGGCTGGCGCTCGGGAACCCGACCTCGATCTCCTTGAACCCCATCTGCACCAGGGTGTCGAACATCCGCCGCTTGCGGGCGGGGTCCATGGGGTCGATCAGGGCCTGGTTGCCGTCCCGCAGGTCGACGGAGCACCACACGGGGGCCTTCTCGATCCTCCGGTTGGGCCACCGCCGGTCCTCGAGGGCGAGCGGGAGCGGGAGGAACGGCGTATAGGCCTCGAACGGCATCTTCTTCGGGGTCACGGGTTCGGGAGGCATGGCTCGCTCGCTCTCACGTGGTGGTCGGATGGTGGTCGGTTCGGGTCGGAAAACGGAAAAGCCTCCTGGCCACGTGGGCGCAGGAGGCTCGACGAGCACCTATGTGCGGTGCTCGTCTCACATAAGAAGGAGGCCGGCGAGGGGCAGGCGCATCGGATCCATGGTGCCGAACCGCCCGGAGCCACGTCAAGGCGGTTGCCCATCGGCGGCGGTCGCAGCCTGGCCGGAGCGGGGAGGTTAGCCTCGGGGACGTGAGTCGCCGATGGTTCCGCCGGGTCGGTTTGCTGGTGCTGGTGGCGGGCGCGATCCAGGCGGTGCGGCGGGCCCTGCGGCCCCAGCCGGCCGAGACGCCCCCACCCGGCCCGGGCGCGCCGCCCCGCCCGCTCCCCGACACCGGGGCGCCGGCCCCCGAGGACATGCCCGACCGCGTGGCCGCCGCCCCCGCCAGCGAGGCGACCGAGCCGGTCGCACCGGTCGGCGAGCCGGCGGCGCCGGTCAGCGAGGCCGCCAAGGTCGTCGAGCAAGCCCCGGCGCCCGCGGCACCGGCCGCGAAGGCGCCAGCCAAGAAGGCCGCCGGCCACGCCAAGCCGCCGCCGGCCAAGAAGGCCGCCGGCACGGCCAAGAAGACGCCGTCCAAGAAGGCCCCGGGCACGGCCAAGAAGGCGCCCGCCAGGAAGGCCGCCGGCTCCACCAAGAAGGCGCCGGCCAAGAAGGCCCCCGAGCCCCCCGGCGACACCCCCGCGCCGGGCACCTGACCCCGGCTCCGGCGGGTCGCGACCCGAGGCAGCGCGTCAGCCCACCGCTCGGACCGAGACGATGCCGGCGCCCTTGCGGATGGCGTCCTGGACCTCGAGCGGCACCGAGCGGTCGGTGGCGATGACCTGCAGTGCCGCCTCCCCCCGGTCCGACCGGCCCAGGTGCATGTCGTCGATGTTCACGCCGGCGTCGGCCAGCACCCCGGCCACGTGCGCGATCATCCCCGGCCGATCGTCGTTGCGGACCACCAGCATGTGGCGGGCCGGCGGCAGGTCGATCGTGTGGCCGTCGAGCATCACGACCCGGGGCTCGCCCCGCAGGCCCACCAGCGTGCCGCCGATGGCGTGGTCGCCGCCCCGGATCGAGATGAGGTTCACGTAGTCGTGGGCCGTGGACGTCGAGGTGTCGCGCACCTCGACGCCCCGCTCGGCGGCGATCCGGGGGGCGTTGACGTAGGACACCGGCTCGTCGGTCACCCCGCCGAACACGCCCTTGAGCACCGACAGGGTGAGGATCCGGGTGTCCGAGTCGGAGATCTGGCCGGCGTACTCGATCTCCAGGGCCTTCGGCACCCCCTCGGCCAGCGCCGTGTAGATCTGGCCCAGCCGCTCGGCCAGGGGCAGGAAGTGGCGCACCGTCTCCGACGCCTCGGCCGCGCTCACGTTGACGGCGAACGGCACGAACTCGTCGGCGAGCGCCAGCCCGATCTGCTCGGCGATGGTGTCGCCGGCCTTGTCCTGGGCCTCGCGGGTGCTCGCACCCAGGTGGGGGGTGACGACCACCGACGGCAGCCCGAACAGCGGCGAATCGGTGGTCGGCTCGGCCGAGAAAACGTCGAGCGCAGCGCCGCCGACGTGGCCGATGCGGATGGCCTCGGCCAGTGCCTCCTCGTCCACGATGCCGCCCCGGGCCACGTTGATGATGCGGATGCCGGGCTTGGCCCGGGCCAGCAGGTCCTTGCCGATGAGCCCGACGGTCTCCGGGGTCTTGGCCACGTGCAGGGTGACGAAGTCGCTGATCTCGACCAGGCGGTCGAGCGACATGAGCTCGATGCCCAGCTGGCGCGCCCGGTCCTCGGACACGAACGGGTCGTAGGCGACGAGCTTCATCCCGAACGCGTGGGCCCGCTGGGCCACCAGCTTCCCGATGCGGCCCAGGCCGACGACGCCGAGGGTCTTGTCCGACAGCTCGACCCCCTCCCACCTCGACCGCTCCCAGCGGCCGTCGACCAGGGCGGTGTGGGCCTGGGGGATGTTGCGGGCCTGGGCCAGCAGCAGGGCCATCGTGTGCTCCGCCGCCGACAGGATGTTGGACTGCGGGGCGTTGACCACCATCACGCCCCGCTCGGTGGCCGCCTCGACGTCGACGTTGTCGAGCCCGATGCCGGCCCGCCCCACCACGACGAGGTCGGCGCCGGCCTCCAGCACCCGGCGGGTCACCGTCGTGGCCGAGCGGATGATGAGCGCGGCGGCGCCGGGGACGGCCTCGACCAGCTCGTCGGGGGACAGGCCCAGCCGGACATCGACGACATGGCCGGCGTCGCGGAGCCGCTGCAGCCCGCCGTCGGCGATCTTCTCGGTTACGAGGATGCGCGCCATCGCGTGCAAGTGTGGCGTGGGCCGGCGCGGAGCCGCCAACGACCTGCTCAGGGCGCGGCGGCCGGTGTGACGACCTTCACGACCTCACGCCCGGCGGGCCCGCGACCGTTCTCCGGACATGACGACCATGACCTCCACCGTCCTCTCCGTCACCCCCGCAATTATCCCGAGCCCGGTCGGTGATCTCGTCGTCACCGGCGACGGGTGGGCCGTGACCGGCATCGGGTTCGGCCCGCCCCCGGCCGGGGCCGCCGCCGGCCCGGCCATCCGACCCGGCCCGCTCGCCGAGCTGGCGGACCAGCTCGGCGCCTACTTCGCCGGCGAGCTCCGGGCGTTCGACGTCCCGCTCGCCCCGACGGGCACGGCGTTCCAGCGCCGGGTGTGGGACGCCCTGGCGTCGATCCCCTACGGGGAGATCACGACCTACGGCGAGCTCGCCGCCGAGATCGGCCGTCCCGGCAGCGCCCGCGCCGTCGGCGCCGCCAACGGCGCCAACCCGCTCGCCATCGTCGTCCCCTGCCACCGTGTGATCGGGGCCGACGGCACGCTCACCGGCTACGCCGGCGGCCTCCCCGCCAAGCGGGCGCTGTTGACCCTGGAGGGCGCGATCCCGGGGTGAGCCGAGCTACAGGTTCTCGACCTCGACGGGCTCGATCCCCTCGTCCTCCGGCAGCGCGAAGCCGAACACCTGGGCGTAGAACGACAGCTCCGCGTCGAGGGCACGCCGGATGTTGGCCGCCTGCCGGAAGCCGTGCTGCTCGCCCGGGAACGTCACGTACGCCACCGGCACCCGCTTGGCCCGGAGGGCGTCCACGATCATCTCGGCTTGGTTGGGCGGGACGACCTCGTCCTCCAGGCCCTGGAGGACGATCAGGGGCCGGTCGAACCCGTCGACGTGGTGGATCGGCGACCGGGCGACGTAGACGTCCCGCCGCTCGGGGTACGGGCCGACCAGGCCGTCGAGGTAGCGGGACTCGAACTTGTGGGTCTCGGTGGCCAGCGCCTCCAGGTCGGCGACGCCGTAGTGGCTGGCGCCGGCGGCGAAGGTGTCCCGGAAGGCCAGCGCTGCGAGCGTCGTGTAGCCGCCGGCCGAACCGCCCCGGATGCACAGCTGCGCCGGGTCGACCCGGCCCTGCTCGCCCAGCCACCGGGCGGCCGCCTCGCAGTCGTCGAGGTCGACCAACCCCCACTGGCCCCGGAGCTGCTCCCGGTAGGCCCGGCCGTACCCGGTCGACCCGCCGTAGTTGACGTCGACGACCGCGAACCCCCGGCTGGTCCAGTACTGGGTGCCCAGCGACAGCATCGGGCGGGCGGCGGCGGTGGGGCCGCCGTGGATCAGCACCAGCAGCGGCGGCGCCTCGCCCGGCGGCGGGATCGCGTCCGGGTTCGTCGGCGGGTAGAAGAGCGCGTGGGCGGTGCGGCCCCAGCTGGTCGGGAACGAGATCGGCTCGGGGACCGAGAACCACTTCGGCTCGACGCCGAGGTCGCGGGGTGGTCGCAGGATCACGGGCTCGCCGGCCAGCGCGGCGCCCTCCCCCGCGAGCCGCAGGCTCACCACCGCCGGCTCGGCGGTGGCGGACGCGCCCACGAACACGACCCGGTCGCCCTGCGCCTGCACCGACGCCACCGCCGTGTACGGGACGTCGAGGTCGGCGGGGACGCCGTCGGCGCCGAGGACGGCGAGGCGGTCGAGCCCGTCGCGCTGGTAGGCGAACACGACCCGGCCGTCGCCTAGGAGGGCGTACCGCGACTGGCCGAACACCCACTGCGGCACCGCCATCTCGGCCTCGCTCTGCACCCGGGGCTCGACGTCGCCCTCGCCCGGCCAGGCCCCCGGCGGTGGGGGCGTCCAGCGGTACAGGTTCCACCACCCGGTCCGGTCGGACGCGAACCACAGCGTCCCGTCGGCCGCCCACCGGGGCTGCACCACCGACTCGCCGTCGCCCGTCCCGCCCGGCCCGGCGTGGGGACGGCCGGCGATCACGGCCAGGTGGGCCAGGCCGGGGCCGATGGAGCTCGACCGCAGGTCGGCGACGCACAGCTCGGTGCCGTCCCACGGCATGTCGGGGTGCGACCACTGGAGCCAGGCCAGGCGGGAGCCGTCGGGCGAGAACCGGGGGTCGGACACGAAGTCGGGCCCGGCCACCAGCACCCGGGGCGGCAGCTCGCCGCTCGTGTCGAGCAGCACGATCTCGTTGACCACCTCGGCCGGTCCGCCGCCCCGCGGATGGTGCTCCCGGACGAGGGCCAGCCACCGGCCGGTCGGGTCGAGGTCGCCGTCGGCCCAGCGGTCGCCCCGTGGCGTCGCCGGCTCGGGGGTCACGGCGACCGGGCCGGCGCCCGCACCGAGGCCGGGCTCGTCGGCGACCTCGACGCGGTAGAGCCGCTGGTCGTCCCAGCGGGCGAACCACACGGTCGACCCCCGCCGCCACCACGCGCCACCGCCGTACTCGTGCACCGCGGTGCGGGCGTTGACGCCGTCGGGGAGCAGGTCGGTGGCCGGGCC
>JBKPHT010000376.1:0-7469 GCA_046730015.1 Actinomycetota bacterium | reverse complement strand
GCGCGGAGGCGGTCGGCCAGCCCGGCCAGGCCGGGCCGGGCGGATGCGGCCGGGACGTCCGCGAGCGGCGGCGCCGCGGCGGCCTCGGCCAGGCCGTCGGCGAGCAGGCCGACCAGCTCGGCGCCGTCGGCCACGTCGAGGCGTGCGGCGCCGGTGCAGACGTCGCCCTGCCAGGTGCTGAGCACGAACTGGCGGCGCTCGGGATGCCAGCTGGCCCGCAGCACCCGCCCGTCGCGGCGGGCGTCCTCGATCAGCACCCGGCGACGCGTGGCGGGTCGCTCCCCCATGGGGCGATCCTGACAGCCGTCGATCGGCGGCGCAACGGACCTGCCCGGACGCGGCCGTGCCTCCGATAGCGTACAAACCTGATCACGTTCGTCCAGTTTCCCGGAGGCAGGATGCCCGCCGCCCCGCCCCGCCTATTCTCGTTCCCCGATCCCGTCGACGAGGTCTCGGCCCGGCTCGTCGCGGGCGGCGTCGTCGCGCTGGCCGTCGCCGCGATCGTGCTTGACCAGCCGTGGCTGACCGCGGTGATCGCCTACGGGTTCGTGGCCCGGGTGCTGACCGGGCCGACGCTGAGCCCGCTCGGCCGGCTGGTGACGCAGGTGGTGCGGCCCCGGCTGGCGGTGGCGCCCCGCCCGGTGCCGGGCCCGCCCAAGCGGTTCGCCCAGGGCATCGGAGCGGTGTTCTCGCTGACGGCAGCGATCCTGGCCCTCGGGTTCGGGCTGACGGGCGCCGCCTGGATCGTGCTGGGCGCCCTGGCCGTGGCGGCGGGGCTCGAGGCGTTCCTCGGGTTCTGCCTCGGGTGCCGCGTCTTCGCGCTGGCGATGCGGGTAGGGCTGATACCCGAGGCCGTCTGCGAGCGCTGCGTCGACCTGTGGGACGCCAGCCGGGCACCGGCCGTGTCGAGAAGAATGATGTAGATACAACCGATCATTTAAGTAGAGTTACTCGATGGCGCTGCCGGACTTCTTCCTCATCGGAGCACCCAAGGCCGGCACGACGGCTCTCCACGCCGCCCTGTCCCGCCACCCCCGGCTGCACCTCTCCCCCGTCAAGGAGCCCAAGTTCTTCCTCTGCGACGGCATCCCGCCCCGCGGCCACGCCGGCCCGGGCGACGCCCACAGCGCCCGGGAGTGGATCTGGCGCCGCGACCGCTACGAGGCCCTGTTCGCCGGCGCGCCGGCCGGCGCTCTCCGGGGCGAGAGCACGCCGTTCTACCTGCACGACCCCCGGGCCCATGAGCGGCTCCGCGCCCTCGTGCCCGAGGCCCGGCTCATCGCCCTGCTGCGCGACCCCGTCGACCGGGCCCACTCCAACTGGTTGCACCTGTGGTCCGACGGCCTGGAGCCGATCCCCGACCTCCTCGCCGCCTGCCGGGCCGAGGAGGGACGGGCACGCGCCGGCTGGGCCCCGTTCTGGCACTACCGCGGGTTGGGCCGCTACGGCGAGCAGCTCGAGCACCTGTACTCCCTGTTCGACCCCGCCCAGGTCCACGTCCTGCGCCACCGCCAGCTCGTCGACCAACCAGAGGCCACCCTCGACGGCATCGCCGACTTCCTCGGCGTCGAGCGCGGCCTGGCTCGGCCGCCCAAGCCCGAGAACGTCCGCCCGTTCGTCCCCGACACGCCGCGCACCCGGCGGCTGGCCCGGGCGGTGCGGGTCGGCGCCCGCGTCGGTGCCCGCCTGCCGCCCCGGGTCTGGCGGGTGGCGGCCCGGCCGCTCACCCGCGCCCTCCAGCGTCACGGCACCGCCCGGCCCCGGCTCACCGTGGCGGAGCGGGCCGAGGTGCTCGCCCCGCTGGTCGGCGACATCCGGCGCCTCGAGCGGGTCACCGCGGAGTCGTTCGCGGACTGGCTGTCGGGCGAGGGGCGGGGCGAGTTCTCCGCCCGGCGGCCCGACGCCCTCACGGCGGAGCTCGCCGGCGGCTGAGCACCCCCCGCTCAGCCGCCGGCGCCCAGCGGAGGCGGCGGCACCATCTCCGTGCGGAGGTCGTGGCCGCCGTCGGGCCGGGCCGCCTCGTAGTACAGCCGGTGCCCGCCGCCGGGCAGAGCCACCACGCTCATGTAGCGGAGCGAGCCCGAGCCGTGGGGCGACACCGCCGCCGGGCCGCCCGGCAGCGCGGCGAACACCTCGCCCGGACCGGCCACGGCCACGCCGGTCCGCTCCTCCCAGTTCTCGTCGGCCCCGGCCCGGCCGTCGTAGTAGGCCACCGGGCCGTCGGGGCCGGCCACCACGCTGGTGATGCGGGCGCCCCGCTGGTCCCAGGTGCCGGGCGTGCCGGCCAGCACCTCGGGTCCCCAGGCCCAGGCGAGGCCGTCGGGGCTGGTGGCGAGCCGGGACACCATCCGGTCGGCGTCGCCGGGCACCGCCAGCGGGTGACAGCACACCCAGGCCCGCCAGCCGTCGGAGCCGGCATGCACGAGAGGGTCCTTCACCGCGGTGGCGGCGTCTCCAGGGAGGACGGTCACCCGGCGGCCGGGGTCGAACCCGGCCGGGTCGTCGGCGTCGAGAGCATCCACCCACCAGTGCTGGGATCCGGGGGTGGCGCAGCTGACGTACAGCCGCCAGCCGCCGGCGGGCCGGGGCACGAGCGCGGGCCGCTCCAGCGACGCGGCACCGAACGCGTCGCGCTCGACCCGGCCGACCGGCTCGAACTCGACGCCGTCGGCGGACCGGGCGACCACCACCGCGTAGCCCCGCCCGTCGCCGACCGGGCGCCGCAGCCGGTACGCCAGCCAGAACGCACCGTCCACCAGCGCCGCGCTCGGCGCCCCGGCCCAGTGGCCGGCGCCCGCCTCCGGGGCGGCGACGGCGACGACGCTCCGCGCCGGGTCGGGGATCGGCACGCCGGCGAGGGTGGTCACGCTCTCCATGGGCCCACCCTAGGCAGCGCCGCCGTTCACTCGTTCTCGAGGCGATAGGGGTCGGGGGCCGACCCCTATCGCCTCGGGAACACGGAAGCGACCCCTATCGCCTCGCCCTCCGGGACCGCCGAAGCAATGAGCGCGGACCGCCGCCAGCTCCGGGAGCCGTCGCCGACCGTCAGCCGCTGCGGAACCGGTCGAGCCGGCGGCGGTCGCGCTTGGTCGGCCGGCCCGCGCCGCGGTCCCGGGCGAACGCCGGCGCGTCGTCCCGGGACGGGGGCGGCGGGCTGTGGTCCACGTAGCACTCGGCCGCCACCGGGGCGCCGACGCGCTTGTCGATCAGCCGGGCCACCTCCAGCACCCGTGTCCGGCCGGTGACCCGGGCCTCCACCTGGTCGCCGACCTTCACCGGCGTGGCGGGCTTGGCCGAGGCGCCGTTCACCCGGACGTGGCCGCCCCGGCACGCGTCGGTCGCCTGGCTCCGGGTCTTCGTGACCCGCACCGCCCACAACCAGGCGTCGACCCGGGTCACAGCGCCCGGAGCCAGCGCTCCAGGCCGACCGCCCGAGCCCAGATGGGCGTCACGGCGTCCACCAGCGGATCGATGTCCTGCGGCTGGTCGCGGTGCACGAGCTGGTCGTAGGCCACGCTCACCGTCATCGACTGCAGGGCCAGGGCCGTGAACCAGGGGTCGACGCCGGGGTCGCAGATGCCCTCGTCCTGCAGCGCCGCGACCCACCGCTCGATCCGCTTGGCCCCCCGCATCAGGGTTCCCCGGCGGATCATCCGGACCTCGTCGTCCACCAGCCGCACGTGCTCGATCGACTGGGCCACCACGCGGTGACGGAGGCAGGTGAGGAAGTAGTGGCGGATGCCGTAGGCGACGTCGCGCACCGGGTTGCCGTCCGGGTTCTCGGGGTCGCGCCAGGGGAAGGAGTGGAGGTCGTCGAGCGCCCGGGCAGCGACGACGCCGAACAGCGCCTCCTTGGAGTCGAAGTAGGAGTAGAAGCTGCCGGTCGACACGCCGGCCCGGGCCGAGATCTCGGCGATCCGGGCCGCGCCGAACGGCTTCTCGCCGAAAACCTCGCAGGCCGCCTCGACGAGGCGGTCGCGGGTGCTCGGGGCGCGCGGGGTCGACGGGCGCTCGGCGGCCGTCGCCGCGACCTGGCCGGCTGCCTCCGGGCTCATCGCCCCGAGCTCGCCGTTCCCCTGCCTTCCACTGCCGCCACGGTAGCCCAGATGGACGGGTCGTAATGTCATTATCCGCGGTCGGCGGCACCACGGCGGGTGAATCACCCGGAGAGGGCGATGCCGCGGGCGGCCGCGAGCGCAGCATCGGGGGTGCACGCTCCGCGACAAGGAGAGGACCGTGACCGACTTCGACGGCGCCTTCGTGACGCCGAACCCGCCCCCGCCCCCGCGTCCCATCGAGTACGCCGACGCCGACCCCAGTGGCTGGTGGATCTCGGTCCTGGGCGGCATCGCGCTCGTGCTGCTCGGCGTGTGGGTGCTCACCAACCTGTACGACTCGGTGGTCGTGCTCGCCTGGCTCGTCGGCATCTCGCTCATCGTGGCCGGCGCCGTCGAGCTGCTCGCGCTCCACGGCAGGCCCGGCCTCGGCTGGGCGGTCTGGATGTCCAGCGGGCTCCTGATCGCCGCCGGCATCGCCGTCCTGGTGTGGCCGGACATCACGCTGTGGGCGCTCGCGGTGCTCGCCGGCATCGGGCTGCTCCTGGCCGGCGTCACCCGGATCCTGCTCGCCTTCGCCGACCGCGACCAGCCCGACTTCGCGCTGCAGCTCGGCATCGGCGCCATCGGCATCGTGCTCGGCGTGCTCGTGCTCGCCTGGCCCGACGCCACGCTGGTGGTGCTCGCCCTGCTGCTGGGGATCCGCTTCATCGTCACCGGCGTCATCGCCATCGGCGTCGGCTGGCAGCTCCGCCGCATCGCCGCCTGACCGCCCGTCGCCCCGGCGGGCCCTCAGCGGCACGGAAAGGGGAACCCCGTGGCCCTACACCAGAAGCTCGTCGACGACCTACGCCCGCTCGTCCTCAGCCCCATCTACGCCGCACCCGGCGAGCTCCGCCACCGCGCCCGCCACGAGATGCCCGAGCTGGAGATGGCGCCGGAGGTCGCTTACCAGTTCATCCACGACGAGCTCATGCTCGACGGCAACGCCCGGCTCAACCTGGCCACCTTCGTCACCACCTGGATGGAGCCCCAGGCGACCCGGCTCATGTCCGAGACCTTCGACAAGAACCTGGTCGACAAGGACGAGTATCCGCGCACCGCGGACATCGAGCAGCGCTGCGTCAACATCATCAGCCGCCTGTGGCACGCCGACGACCAGGAGGAGGCGACCGGCACCTCGACGACCGGGTCGAGCGAGGCCGCCATGCTCGCCGGCATGGCGCTCAAGTGGCGCTGGCGCGACCGCCAGCGGGCCGCCGGCAGGCCCGTCGACCGGCCCAACCTGGTCATGGGGTCGAACGTCCAGGTGTGTTGGGAGAAGTTCTGCCGTTACTGGGACGTCGAGGCCAAGCTCGTCCCGATGGAGGGCGACACCTTCCACCTCACCGCCGACCGGGCCGTGGCGGTCTGCGACGAGAACACGATCGGGGTCGTCGCCATCTTGGGCTCGACGTTCGACGGCTCCTACGAGCCGGTGGCCGAGATCTGCGGGGCGCTCGACCGCCACCAGGCCGCCACCGGGCTCGACATCCCCGTCCACGTCGACGCCGCCTCCGGCGGGTTCGTCGCCCCGTTCGTCGACCCCGACCTGGACTGGGACTTCCGCCTGCCCCGGGTGCGGTCGATCAACGCGTCGGGGCACAAGTTCGGGCTCGTCTACCCGGGCGTCGGCTGGGTGGTGTGGCGCGACGCCAGCGCCCTGCACCCCGACCTGGTGTTCCACGTCAACTACCTGGGCGGCGACATGCCGACGTTCGCCCTCAACTTCTCCCGACCGGGCAACCAGGTCGTCGCCCAGTACTACAACTTCCTGCGGCTCGGGTTCGACGGCTACCGCCGGGTCCAGCAGACCTGCCGGGACGTGGCCCGCTACACCGCCGACGAGATCGCCAAGATCGGCCGGTTCCGGCTCATCACGGACGGGAGCGAGCTGCCGGTGGTGGCCTTCGCGCTGGATGGCGAGGACCGCAACTACACGGTGTTCGACGTGGCGGACCGCGTCCGCGAGCAGGGCTGGCTGGTGCCCGCCTACACGTTCCCGGAGAACCGCCAGGACCTGGCCGTGCTCCGGGTCGTGGTCCGCAACGGCTTCTCCCTCGACCTGGCCGACCTGCTGGTCGGCGACCTCCGCCGCGACATCGCCTACCTCGACCAGCTCGCCGGCCCGCTGCCCGACGCCGGTAAGCACCCAGGTTTCCACCACTGATCGCGGGGTCGTCCGGTCTCAGCAGCCGGCCCGGTCGAGGGCGTCGAGGAACGCCCCGGCCCCGGTGACGCGGGCGCCCCGGTCGGCGGCCCGGGCGGCCAGGTCCCGGTCGGAAGTGACCACCTCGATCGCGTCGCCGGCCGCCGCCGCGTCCAGCAGGTCGACGATGCGGTCGTCCGCCGCGTCGCGGCCCCGGCGGCGGGCGTAGTGGACGGCCACCCCGCCGTGGTCCCCCTCGGGCAGGTCGGGCTGGGGCACGTCGAGCACGAGCACCGCCGCGGAGGCGCCCGGGGTCGCGGCAAGGCACCGCAGGCGGGCCAGGAGCCGCCGGACCGCCGCCGGCCGATCGCGCCACCAGCCGTCGGGAACGCTCCCGATCACGTTGTTGCCGTCCACCACGAGGGTCGGGCGGCCGCCCGGGCCGCCGCCCGCGGTCACGCGCTCGCCATCTCCCGGGAGAAGAACTCCAGGGCGGTGCGGGTCTTGGTCTGCTGCGCGCTCTCATGGGTCTCGATGCCGTGGCCGCTGAGGAAGGCCCGGGCCTCGGCGGCGACGTCGAACGTCCGGGTCGGCGGGCACTTCGTCGACAGCTCCAGCAGCCGCGAGCCGTCGGGGTACAGCCACAGCTCGGCGACCAGCTTCTGGGCGAAGCCCTCCGGCCGGAACTTGAGCTTCATCACGTTGATCGGGCCCAGGACGGAGAGGTCGTCGAGGCTCATGCCGTCGGGCGCGTGGTCGGCGAAGAAGGCCCGCTGCTCCTTGCTGAACAGCCGCCGGACGGGCCCACCTCCGAGCACGGTGTCGCGCACCGTCGTCCGCTGGCTTGGGCCGCCCTTCAGGGAGGCACTGCACACGAACCCGCCGGGCATCGCGTCGACCTCGACCACGAACTGGGGCGAGCGGCGCAGGTCCGCCGGCAGCATGTCGGGCACGACCGGGCGGAGCTTGACCACCGAGTCGTCGCCCCGACCCTGCACCCGGCGGGCGCGGACCACCATGCCATGGCGGTCGAGGGCCAGGTCGGGAGTGTCGAAGAAGAACACTTGGCGGAGCTGGGCGTCCAGCGGGTCCATGCCCAGGGCGCTGACCGCGGAGCGGCGCACCGACTCGGGCACGGTGAGCTTCAGCTCGACGCTGTCGGCCCCCTCCAGCAGGCCCAGGAGGGTGGCGAGGTCGTCGTCGGAGAGCCGGGGAGCAGACACACC
>JBKPHT010000375.1:0-4797 GCA_046730015.1 Actinomycetota bacterium | reverse complement strand
CCCCGTCGTCCGGCGGCGGTGGTGGCGCCGGGAGCGGCGGCGGTGGTGGCGGCATCCCCGCCCCGGCCCCGTCGGTCATCCAGCCGGCCCCCGGCGGCCTGGCCACGGTCACCTGCCCCCACGGCGGCTCGATCAAGGTGGCCGGCAGCATCGCCGGCAACGTCCAGGCCCTGCTCGACGCCGCGGCCCGGGCCGGCGTGTCGCTGTGTGCCAGCAGCGGCTGGCGCAGCCCCGAGCAGCAGATCGCGCTCCGGCGCGAGCACTGCGGCACCTCCTACTACGCCATCTATCAGATGCCGTCGTCGCAGTGCCAGCCGCCGACCGCCCGGCCGGGGTCGTCGATGCACGAGAGGGGTCTGGCCATCGACTTCAGCTGCAATGGCGGCGGAGCCATCCGCCGGGGTAACTCGTGCTGGAACTTCCTGGCCGCGAACGCCGCCTCGTACGGCCTCTACAACATGCCGGTGGAGCCCTGGCACTGGTCGACCAACGGCCAGTAGCCGGCGGAGTCACCCTCGGCCGTCGCGCACCACGGCGGGGGAGTGGCGGAAGAACTGCTCGACGTCGCGTTCGTAGCGGTAAGCCCTCGGTCGGCCCACCGTCCGGCGCAGCCGGGCCGCGCTGGCGAACGCGTGGACGGCCCCGGCTGAGGTGTGGCGGTACTCGAACCCCGCGTGCTTGAGCCGCCGGTTGTCGGCCCCGCGGCCGTAGGTCAGCAGGTCGAGCAGCTCGGGCGGCAGGTCGACGCCCACCCGCCCTAGCAGCGACCCCACCAGACCCCGGGCCACCGGCGGCAATGGCCACAGCCGCTTGCCGCAGATCGCGGCCACCTCGCTCCACGGCAGCAGGCCGTCGCCGGCCACGTTGTAGATGCCGCCCAGCTCGTTGTCGAGCACGAACATGATCGCCCGGACCACGTCGGTCTCGTGCACGAACTGCAGCCGGGGGTCGTAGCCGAACACCGCCGGCACCAGCGGCATCTCGAGGGCCTTGGTGATGGGGGTGACGATCTCCTCGCCCAGCACGTTGGAGAACCGCAGCAGGCTCACCGTGACGTGGGGGCTGTCGGCCGCGTAGTCCCGGACGTAGCCCTCGACCTCGAGCAGCGACCGCTCGACCCGCTCGCGGGGGACGGCGGGCCGCCGGGTCTCCTCGGTGAACCAGACGGGGTCGGCGTGGGTCGAGCCGTAGACGAGGGTCGACGACTTCACCACCACCGCCCGCACCCGACTCTCCGGCTGGCTGGCCGCGGCGAAGAGGTTCATGGTGCCGATGACGTTGGTGTCGTGGATCTGCCGGCCCGACATCTGGCTCGAGTCGACGACGAGGAACGTGTGCACGATCGTGTCGACCTGGGTGGCCCGGACGATGCGCGACAGGATCGAGTAGTTGTCGTCGGCCCGGACGTACTCGGTGCGGTCGAGCGCGACGCTGGGCTCGCGGGTGTCGAGCCCGATGATGACGTCGACGTCGGGGTCGGCCTCCAGGACCTGGGCCACCCGCCCGCCCCAGAACGACCCCAGCCCGGTGACCAGGACGCGCCGGCCCATCAGCCCGACCAGACGCTGCGGCGTTGCCGGAGCATGTCGTACAGCTCGTCCTGGATGGTGTGGCGGATCTCCTCGGAGGTGTCCATGATCCGGCTGCGGGAGTAGCGGGGCTGGTCGGGCGGCACGTCGAGGTGGACCGGGTCGAGCACCCGGATCCGCATCTTGGCCGGGAACGGCACCAGCAGCCCGGCCGGGCCGAGGGCGAGCATGTTTGCGGTGACGGGGACGTAGGGCACGCCGAGGAGCCGGGCCAGCGGCTGGACCTTGGCCACGATCGGCATGGTCTCCTCGTTTCCGACGATGGCGAGGGGGATGATCGGCACGCCGGCCCGCATGGCGATCTGCACGAACCCGCCCCGGCCGAAACGGCGCAGCCGGTACCGCTCGCTGTAGGTCTTGCCCGGGCCCTTGGAGCCCTCGGGGAACACCATGACCAGTTGCTGCTGCTCGCGCAGCAGGCGGTAGGCGTTGTCGGGGTGGGCCTGGACGCCGCCGAGCCGTGACCAGGCCAGGTTGACGACCGGCAGGCGCTTGAACACCTCGTCGGCCAGGCCGTACACCGGCCGGCCCAGCTCGCGCTCGATGCCGTGCATCACCGAGGGGGCGTCGGTCGGGATGGCGCCGGCGTGGTTGGCCACGATGAGAGCGCCGCCCTCGCGGGGGATCTTGTCGAAGCCCTCCCACTCGACCCGGAACCAGCGGTCGTAGACGGGGTCGTAGAGCCGGGCGAGGAAGTCGCGGGCCCGCTGGGAGCGTCCCCACTCGTCGACATCGGACAGGCGCTCGGGGTCGCCGGGAACGGGCCCGGCCCGATCGGCGGCCGCCTGGTCGGCGTCCGGGCTTTCGCCGGCGGGCGCCGGCACGGCCACAAGCGTGGGCCGCGCCTGCTTGTCGCCGCGGGAGCCCTCGGCTGCCATGGGCGCTCATGCTAGGTCACGGGCTTGAGTGTCACAGGGGGGAGGGATGATGGCGGGCGATGGAGCCGACGTCCCTCCGCTTCGCCCGCCTGGCCCGCTCGCTGGCCGAGGCCGCCCGGGCGCAGGGGCTGCGCGCGCCCACGTTCCGAAGCCCGCCGAGGCTGGCTGGGGTGACCCGGTCGATCGTCCGCCGGGGCCCGGCGGTGACGGTCGCGGTGGCGCTGCGCGACCGGCCGTGGCCGGCGGTGGTGGCCGACATGGTCGAGGGCGTGGTGGCGGCCAACCGGTTGGCGGACGTCCGGGCCGACCGGGCGCGGGCGGCGCTGTGGGCGGCGGTGGCCGAGGGGAGCGAGGTGGCGGCGTGACCGGGGTAGCGTGCGACCGTGAGGTCGAGCCGGGTGCTGGTCGAGCGGCTGACCGTCGGCGAGGACGCCGTCGCGGTGACCTACGCGGACGTGTTCGTGGTGGTTCGCGAGGGCGAGACGGGCCCGGGGCCCAACGACTGGGAGGTCACGGTCAAGACCGACGGCGCCCACCACCTCGACCCGGGCGAGCACGACCTCCGCCTGGAGGCCGCCGACGGCGCCCTGCTCACGGGGCGGGCGCTGCTGCGGTTCAGCGACGGGTCACGCCACCTGTTCCGGGGCGACGGCGAGCTCACCGGCTACGTCGACGAAGGGTCGTAGCCTGGCCCTACACCCGGCCCGGGTGGCGGAACTGGCAGACGCGGAGGGCTTAAACCCCTCCGGCCCCTCGGGGCCGTGCGGGTTCGATCCCCGCCCCGGGCACGTGCATGTAGCTGGGTCTTTTGTTGTTGAACCTCTCGACTGTGGCAGCCCCGAAATTGTTCGATGCTCACAAAATGCTCACAGGGCTAAGCGCCCTGACGTGGTCTCTGAGCGTGGCACGGGGGTCAGTTCGCAAGCGCGGGTCGACATGGACGGTCGTGCTCGATGTGGGCCCGATCCCGTGACGGGCAGGCGTCGGCAGTAGTCGAAGGGCGGCTATCGCACCCGGAAGGCGGCCGAGGCGGCGTTGCGCGAGCTGTCGGCGGGTACCTCGACGAGTGGCTCGCGGTCGTACAGCCCCGGTTGCTGCGTCCGACGACCTGGAACAGCTCCCGCCAGGCGGTTGCACACGTCACTAACGGCAACCGATGTACGAGCTGGTGGATGCGGGGCACTCAGCTACAGGGAGATGCCTCGCCGGCTGCACCGCGTGCCAACATTTTGCCGACGTACCGGCGGCCCATGGCGTCCTACCGAGTGCCACGTGGCGCCGAGTAGCGTGCATATCACCTGGTGGCCGGGCTCGCGGTGTTCTTACAAGGCAGATGTCGGGGGTTCGAGTCCCTCCGCGCCCACCGAGGTCACGGCGTTGCGTCCTCGCCCGCCGGCCTGTGATCGCTGTCCCGGTCGCCTTCCATCGCGCGTTCATCGCGCGGCGAGCCCGGGAGCTGGAACCGGGCGGCCATCGACTGGGCAGCCGCCGCCCCGAGTGCTGACGAGGGCCTGGGCGTGGAGCCCGACCGTCAACTGGAGGCTGGAGTGCCCGAGCATCGCCCGTGCCGTCTTGATGTCCACGCCCTCGGCCACGAGGCGGGTGGCGTTGGCCCGGCGGAGGGGCGCCCGCCGACGCCCCTCCCGTGCTGCCGGCCGAGGCTAGGGACTGCTCGGATCGGCGTAGGAGCCGCCGAAGATGTCCGAGTTCCCGAAGGTGGCCGCGCAGTCCTGCTGGGGAGCGGGCCTGGGTACCGCCGCCCCGGTGCGCAGGGACATGCGCCAGGCGTCGATGGCCGGGCAGTCGGCAGCGTTCCGCACGTCGTTCCAGACGGCCGCCCCGTAGCTGTTGGTTGCGGCCGCGTACACGTAGTCGCCGAGGAACTCCGCCGTCAGGTCGTTCTGGCTCGACCCGCGCGCGTCTCCCGCCGCGCTGCGGTGGAGCTGCGCGAACGGCCCCACCGTCCCGCCGGCGGCCACATCAGCGTGGCTGACGACCCCGACCAGCGGCCGGTCGTTGTCGGGTCCGATCGTGCTCTCCTTGTACGGCTCCAGGAAGGCGTTGTAGACGAGGTACACGTCGCGGCCGTCCGGCGAGATGGCCGGGGCCGAGTAGTAGCCCCGGTCGGTCGGGTGGCCGATCTCCTCCTCCACCGTCCGCAGCGGCGTCCAGCTCAGGCCGCCGTTGGTGGAGGTGGTGAAGAAGACGCGCTCGTGGTTGAGGCCGTCGCGGCCGTCGACCCAGGTCAGCGCCAGCTGGTCGGTGGCGCCGGCGCCGCTGGGGGCGCCGTTGGCGATGTCGACGCTGGGGGCGTTGGACAGGTCGCTCCT
>JBKPHT010000374.1:0-10331 GCA_046730015.1 Actinomycetota bacterium | reverse complement strand
AGCGCCGACTGTCCAAGACCTGCCGTCATGGGTTCGCGACGCTCACGGCGTTTCAGGACCCGGACGGCAACAACATCCAGGTGATGTCGCCGGCTCGGTAGCGCCCCGCACCCCGACCGCTGGATCCGGGTTCGGAGCGTGCCCGTCCGGCATCGGCTGACCGGCCGATAAACCTCGCGAGGCCGTACCCCTTCGGGGCCTCGCGGCGATGACGCCTCTACGAAGCGGACGGATGGGGCGCGTGCCCGGAGAGGTGGTCAGATCCGATGAAGCAGCGCAGTAGGCAGGGGCGGCGTACGGCAGTGGGCCTGGGGTTGATCGTGGCCGGAGCCGTGACCTTCGTCGGCGCCCTCCCGGGGTATGCCTCCGGGGCCCAGGAGACCGAGGCGACGACGTCGAGCAGCCTCGTCGAGGACAACCCGACCTGCGCCGATCTGGCGCCCGAGGGGACCACCTGGACCGAGCTCAAGGTGGAGCCGGTCGCGGACGGGACGTTCACCGACGGCACCCTGAGCGTGACGATCGACGTCAGAGACACGGACGACGGCCCGGTGTTCGACTGGACGTCGAACATCGGTGTCGATGCCGTGTTCGTCAAGGGTGGTCCCGGCGGCCTCCTCTACGTCTACGACCCGGAGAGCATGGGAGACACGGGTCTGCACGCCCCCGTCAACCCGCAGAACGACATGTTCTTCGGGCTGAGTCACGTGTCCTTCTGCTACGACAAGGACCAGGCGACGACCACCACGACGGAGAAGGAGACCACGACGACGACCGCGAAGGACACCACCACGACGACCGCGAAGGAGACCACCACCACGACCGAGCAGGGCGTCACGACGACGACCGCCGGGCGAGGTGAGACCACGACGACGGCAGCCGGGGGAACGACCCCCACCACGCAGGCCGTCAGTGGGCTGCCCCGGACGGGTAGCAACAGCGTTCCCCTTCTCGTTCTCGCGGCGGTGCTGCTCGGCACCGGGGTCGCCCTCGTCGCCGCCACCCGTCGGTTCCGGAACACCTAGATCGCATCCGCCGGCGGGGAGACCCGGGGGCCCTCTGGGCCCCCGGTCTCCTCGTGTCACGAGCGCCGCGGCGACCGGGCGAGCCGCGGCGCTCAGTCGCGTCTGCTCTCGCGGCGCTCCACGCGCCGCCGGTGACGTCGCAGCACGCCCAACCCGAACCACACGAGCGCTCCGATGAGCGCGGCGACGAGGATCAGCAACCAGACCGGCCACGTGAAGTCCCAGAACAGGAACTTGACCGTGACGTCGTCGGTGTTCTGGACCATGAAGATGACGAGCGCCGCCCCACCGGCGAGCGACGCGATCGCGCCGCCGCCGAGTCGGAGACCTTGCCGCTCTCCTGCGGGGGTGGTGCTTTCATCACCCATCTGCTGCGCCATGGGTGCCCCTCCTTGAACGCCGTCGTCCGGGACCTCGACCTCCCCGCGGAGGGGTCGAGCCTCCGAAGTGCACCAGGGTCGCGGCGGCGCCACATCACCTGGGCGGGGTGATGTCGTGCGCGCCGTTCAGCCAGAGGGCCGCGGCGAGCTGGGACCGGGCCGAGTTGTGGGTGCAGATGAACGTCGCCCGCCCGGTGCAGGGCCGGGCCCCGCACGGCGCAGCAATTGAGTCAATGGCTACTGAGGCTCACGATCAGGCCCCCGTGGAGCGGTCGCGGGTGCCGGACATCCACACGGGGACGGCCTCGATGCGGGACAGCCGCCATCCCGCCGCCGTGCGGACGACGTCGATCCGGTAGATCTCGCCGAGGGCGAGGTGGGCCGGCGGGGCCGGCGCCGGCTGGTCGTCGCCGGCCGCCGAGGCGAACGGCACGACGAGATTGGCCCGCACCTCGCCCCGATCGCCGTCCAGATCGAGGAGCAGGTTGGTGATGATGTGCTGAACCCGCTCGTCCGGCGTGTGGTTCCGCCGGGCCTGGGCGACGAGGGCGTCCAGGCCCTCCGCGGTGCCGCCCGGCGTCCGGACGGTCGCCTCGTCGACCAAGAGGGACCGCATGTCGTCGAACCGGCCGTCGTCGAGGCAGGCGCCCAGCCGGTAGACGAGGTCTGTGACCTCCTGCCGGTCGAGGAGCTGCTGCAGGCGGGCGGTCGCGTTGTCGTCGGTGAGGGTCATGGTGGCTCGCTCTCGCTCGGAGTGTCGGGGTGCCAACGTTGGAGGCACCAACGTTGGCTCAACCAACGATAACGGGAGTCGTTGGTCACGCCAACGAAGATTGGTACGGTCGACGCGTGGAGATCGCTGACCGGAGTGCGCCGACTCGGCTGCGGGAGCTGCCGACCTGGCTGATCAACCAGGCGGCGCTGAGCGCCAGCCGGCTGGTCTCCGCCGGGCTGGCCGGCGCCGGCGCCCGGCGTCACCACTACTCGCTGCTTGCCGCCCTCGACGAGGGCGGGCCGGCCAGCCAGGCCGCGCTCAGCCGGCGCACGACGATCGACCGCAGCGACATGGTGGCCACCATCAACGAGCTGCTCGAGCGCGGCCTCGTGGACCGCATCGCCGATCCGACCGACCGGCGCCGCAAGGTGGTCAGCATCACCCCCGCAGGGCGGCGCGAGCTCCGCAGGCTCGACCTGTTGCTGGCCGGGGTGCAGGACGACTTCCTGGCCCCGCTCCCGGCGGCCGAGCGGGAGCGGCTCGTCCGCACGTTGACCCGGCTCGTCGACCACCACGCCGGTCGGCGCTGAGCCATCCGGCTGCGTTCGCCGATCGCCGTTCGACGCCTGTCACTAGGGTGCGTCCGCAGGGGAGGGGATGCGGATGGGTGACAGGCGAACGTACCGGGTGATCCAGTGGGCGACCGGCGGCGTGGGCCGGGCGGCGATCGAGGGCATCGTCGGCCATCCCGACCTCGAGCTGGTCGGCTGCTGGGTCCACTCGGCCGCCAAGGCCGGCAGGGACGTGGGCGAGCTGATCGGCCGCGGGCCACTCGGCGTCGTGGCCTCCGACGACGCCGACGAGGTGCTGGCGATCGACGCCGACTGCGTCGTGTATGCCCCGCTGCTGGCCGACCCTGCCGTCGTCGCCCGGATCCTCCGCTCGGGCAAGAGCGTCACCACCCCCGTCGGCTGGGTCTACCCCGACCGTGCGACCACGGCGGAGCTCGAGGCCGCCTGCGCAGAGGGCGGGGCGACGTTGCACGGGACGGGCATCCACCCCGGGGGCATCACCGAGCGGTTCCCGCTGATGGTGTCGGCGCTGTCGGCGTCGATCACCCGGGTCCGGGCCGAGGAGTTCTCCGACATCCGGACCTACGACGCGCCCGACGTGATCCGCCACGTCATGCTCTTCGGCGCCGAGCCCGACGTCGCCCGGACCAGTGTCATGGCGGAGGTGCTGGGCCAGGGGTTCCGGCAGGCGGTGCACATGGTGGCCGACGAGCTGGGATTCGACCTCGACCCCGACCTGCGGACCACCCACGAGATGGCCGTCGCCACCGCGCCGATCGACTCGCCGATCGGGGTGATCGAGCCCGGCCAAGTGGCCGCCCAGCGGTTCCGGTGGGAGGGCCTGGTCGGCGGCGAGCCGGTGGTCACCGCCGGGGTGAACTGGCTCATGGGGGAGGAGCACCTCGACCCGCCCTGGACGTTCGGGCCCGGGCGGGAGCGGTTCGAGATCGAGGTCGAGGGCGACCCGTCGATCACCGCGGTGTTCCACGGCTTCCATCCCGACTCGATCGCCGGTGGCCTGGCCCGCAACCCCGGGATCGTCGCCACCGCCATGCACTGCGTGAACGCCGTCCCCTACGTCTGCGAGGCCGAGCCGGGCATCCGGACCTACCTCGACCTGCCGCTCATCGCCGGTCGGGCGGCGCGGTGATCCTCGACCGGTTCCGCCTCGACGGCCGGGTGGCCGTCGTGACCGGCGCCGGGCAGGGCATCGGGCGGGGGATCGCGCTCGGGCTGGCCGAGGCCGGCGCCGACGTGGTCTGCGCGGCCCGCACCGCAGCCGACGTCGAGGCGGTGGCGGAGGAGGCCCGGGCGCGGGGCCGCCGGGCGCTGGCGGTGCCGACCGACGTGATGCAGGCCGACGACCTCGACCGCCTCGTCGAGGCGACCGTCGGCGAGATGGGCCGGCTCGACGTCCTGGTCAACAACGCGGGCGGCACGATGCCCCGGCCGGCGATGGCGACCAGCGAGGCGTTCTTCGAGACGGCGCTGCGGTTCAACGCCACGACGGCCTTCCTGCTGACCCGGCGGGCCGCCCGGGCGATGGTCGACACGGCCGGCTCGGGGGCGGTGGTGAACATCTCGTCGCGCTCGAGCGACATGGTGCAGACCAGCTTCGTGGCCTATGGCGCCGGCAAGGCCGCGCTGAACATGGTGACCCGCAACATGGCGGCCGAGCTGGCACCCCGGGTCCGCGTCAACGCGATCTCGGTGGGCGGCGTGGCCACCCGGGCGCTCGACGTCGTGCTGACCGACGACGAGCTCCGGGACCGGTTCCTGGCGGGGACGCCGATGGGCCGCCCCGGCGAACCCGAGGACATCGCCTGCGCCGCCCTCTACCTCGCCTCCCCGGCGTCCGGGTGGGTGACGGGGAAGATCCTGCAGGTGGACGGCGGGGTCGAGGCCCCCGCCATCTCGGTGCCGGTCCCGCCCCTGGAGCCGACCGCCGACTGAGGGCGGTCACCCGCCGACGCGGGAGACCGGGGTGAACGCGACCGGCAACGTCTCGATACCGCTGACGAAGTTGGCGGGCCGGTTGCGGGGCTCCGCCCCGCCGACGAGGTGGAGGTCGGGCAGCCGGTCGAGCAGGGTCTCGAAGGTGACCTCGAGCTCCAGGCGGGCCAGCGACGCGCCGAGGCAGAAATGGGCGCCGAACCCGAACGCGACGTGCTCGTTGGGCGAGCGGCGGAGGTCGAAGGTCATCGGGTCGGCGAAGCGGCGCTCGTCCCGGTTCGCGGACGGGTACAGCAGCAGCAGCTTCTCTCCCCGCCGGATCTGCTTGCCGTGGAGCTCGACGTCGCGGGTGGCGGTGCGGGCCATGTTCTTGATCGGCGACACCCACCGCAGCGACTCCTCGACGGCGGACGGCACCAGCGACCGGTCGGCCTGCAGCTCCTCCCAGCCGGCGCGGCCGTCGGCGAGCAGCTGGTGGACGCCACCGGTGATGACGTGCCGGGTGGTCTCGTCGCCGCCAATGAGGATGAGCAGCGACTCGTGGAGGATCTCGTCGTCGGCGAGGCGGTCGCCGTCCACCTCGGCGTGGCAGAGGACGCTCATGAGGTCGTCGCGGGGGCAGGCCCGCCGGTCGGCGATCACGTCGGCGATGTAGGTGCTGTAGCCCTCGAACGCGCCGATCATCGCCGCGACCAGGGCGTCGTCGGTCTGGCCCTGGCCGCGCATCAGGTCGTCGGACCAGCGGAGGAGGGTTGGATGGTCCTCGCGAGCGACGCCGAGGGCGTCGCCGATCATCACCAGTGGCAGCCAGGCGGCGATGTCGGCGACGAGGTCGCAACGGCCCTGCTCGCCGACGGCGTCGACGAGGCCGTCGACGACGGCCCGCACCTTGTCGCGCTGGTCGCGCACCCGCCGGGGGGTGAAGCCCTTGTTGACGAGCTTGCGCCGCCGCAGGTGGGCGGGGTCGTCCATGTCGATCATCATCGGGATCGGCCCGGTGTCGGGCCGGATGCCGCCGGCGTTTGAGAACGTCTCGGGCTGGCTCGAGACCGCCCGGACGTCGTCGTAGCGGGTGACCCCCCAGACCCCGGCGGCCTCGTCGAAGGGGACGGGGTCGTGGTCCCGGCACCAGGCCAGGCTCGGGTGGGGATCGTCGCCCCAGAACTCACCAGCGGCGAAGCCGACCTGCGTTGCGGACATTCCCAAGCACTACAACACGGTTGAACCGGGATTCAAGCAAACGTATGGTCGTCCGAAGGAGGGGAGGTCGGTGTGGACGCGGACATCGTGATCCGAGGGGGCACGCTGGTCGACGGCACCGGGGCGCCGGGCCGGCCGGCGGACGTCGCCGTGGCCGGCGGCCGCATCGTGGCGGTCGGGTCGGAGCTGGAGGGACGCCGGCAGCTCGACGCCTCCGGCCAGGTCGTCGCCCCGGGGTTCGTCGACATCCACACCCACTATGACGCCCAGGTGTTCTGGGACCCCGCCCTCACCCCGTCGTCCTACCACGGCGTGACCACGGTGGTGGCCGGCAACTGCGGCTTCTCGATCGCCCCCGTCCGGTCCGACGGGGTCGACCTGCTCGCCCGCACCCTCCAGCACGTGGAGGACATGAGCTTCGACACCCTGGCCGCCGGCGTGCCCTGGGACGCCTTCGAGACCTTCCCCCAGTACCTCGACGCCGTCGAGGCGCGGGGCGTCGGGCTCAACTACGGCTGCTACGTCGGGCACACCGCCGTCCGCCTGTTCGTCATGGGCCCCGAAGCGTACGAGCGGCCCGCGACCCCGGCCGAGCTCGCCGCCATGCAGCAGGCCGTGGCCGAGGCCATGGCCGCCGGCGCGATCGGCTTCGCCACCAGCGCCTCGCCCACCCACAACGGCGACTCCGGCCGCCCCGTGCCGTCCCGGGTGGCCGACCTAGCCGAGGTCGAGGCCCTGCTCGATCCGGTGCGCGACGCGGGCCGGGGCGTGGTCGCCCTGCTGCCCGGCGGCGTCATCCCCCACGAGGACATGTTCGCCCTCCAGCGCCGGGTCGGGCGCCCGTTCACCTGGACCGCCCTGCTCACGATCAAGGGCCACCCCTACCACGAGGGCGTCGTCGCCGCCCACGACGCGGCCCGGTCCGAGGGCGTCGAGGTCTGGCCCCAGGTGTCGTGCCGGCCGTTGGTGTTCCAGATGAACCTGCTCGAGCCGTTCACGTTCAACACCCGGCCGGCGTTCGCGGCGCTGATGGGCAAGCCGGTCGAAGAGCGGGAGGCGGCCTACCGCGACCCCGCGTGGCGGGCCGCCACCTGGGCCGAGCTCCAGGGCCGCGGCGGGCTGCCCGTCAACTGGCCCGCCCTCTCGGTCGCCGAGAGCGCCACCCGGCCCGACCTCGCCGGCCGGGCGGTCGTCGACATCGCGGAGGAGCGGGGCGTCACCGCCCTCGACGCCATGCTCGACATCGCGCTCGGGGACGGCCTCCGGACCCGGTTCAACTCCGTGCTCGCCAACGACGACCCCGACGCCATCGCCTGGCTGCTGCCCCGCGACGACGTGCTCCTCGGGCTGGCCGACTCCGGCGCCCACGTCAGCCAGCTGTGCGACGCCTGCTTCGCCACCGACCTGCTCGGCCCGTGGGTGCGCGACCGGGAGGTCATGCCGCTGGAGCGGGCGGTCCACAAGCTCACCGCCGAACCGGCCCGGGTCTACGGGCTCGACGACCGCGGCGTCGTGGCCGAGGGCAAGGCCGCCGACCTCGTCGTGTTCGACCCCGCCACGGTCGCGCCCGGGCCGCTGCGGCGGGTCTGGGACTTCCCCGCCGACGGCGAGCGCCTCGTGGCCGACGCCCCGGTCGGCGTCACCCACACCCTGGTCAACGGCGTGCCGATCCGCGTCGACGGCGAGCAGGTGACGCCCGACCGGCACCCCGGCGTCGTGCTGCGGTAGCCAGTAGCTACTCCCGCCGGGCCCGGGCCCGCCGCTTGCCCTCGTGCATCGCCTGCACCCGGGCGACCGGGATCTCGTGACCCTCCGCCACCAGGTCGTCGCTCAGGTGCTGGGGTGCCGGCATCACCGACGCCCACGCGTCGCCCGACTCCAGGTGGCCGGGCGCCGTGTCGATGGTGAAGTCGGCCGGAACGACCTCGTCGAGGTCGTCCCAGGCGACCGGGAACGACACCGTCACCCCGGGCCTCACCCGCGGGCTGTAGGCCGAGATCACGGTCGCCCCGCCGACCCGGGTCGAGTCGACGAACACCTTGCCCTCCCGGTCCTCCTTCATGAACGCGGTCGTCGCGATCGACGGGTCGAGCGCCGCGGCCCGCGCCGCGATGGCCCGCGTGGCGGCGGCCGCGTCCTCCGGCGGGGCCTGGTCGTCGATGGGGACGAAGATGTGGACGCCCTTCGACCCGCTGGTCTTCAGCGCCCCCGCCAGCCCGACGTCGTCGAGCGCCTGGCGGACCAGGTGGGCGACCCGGACCACCGCCGGGAAGTCCTCGGCCCCGGGCGGGTCGAGGTCGAGCACCAGGTGGGTCACCCGGTCGGGCCGGTCGACCCGCGACAGCGCCGGGTGGTACTCGACGGCCCGCTGGTTGGCGAACCACAGCAGGGTCCGCCGGTCGTCGCAGACGGCGTAGGACACCTGCCGCTTCGACGACTCCGCCCACATCCGCACCGTCCGCACCCAGTCGGGCGTGTACTTCGGGACGTTCTTCTGCATGAACGCCTCCTGGCCACGGTGGACCCTGATCACCGACAGCGGGCGGTCGGCCAGCTCGGGGATGATCCGGTCGTGGACCCCGTCCAGGTAGTCGACCAGGTCGCGCTTGGTCGCGCCCGCCCCGTCGAACAGCGGCTGGTCGAGGTTGGTGAGCGGTACGCCGGCCCGCGACTCCTTGCCGGACCGGGCGCTGGGCTTGTCGGCCATGCCCGAGACCGTACCGACCGTCACACCACCAGCACCGCCACGCCGGTCACCCGATCGGCGGCGAGGTCGACGAGCGCCCGGTCGGCGGCGTCGAGCGGGTACGGCGTCGTCGTGACCTCCACGCCCAGCCGGGGGGCGAGGGCCAGGAAGTCCTCGCCGTCGGCCCGGGTGTTGGCGGTGACGCTGCGGAGCTGGCGCTCGTGGAACAGGTGGCGCTCGTAGTCGAGGCGGGGGATGTCGCTCAGGTGGATGCCGGCGACGGCCAGCGTGCCGCCCCGGTCGAGCGCGGCCAGCGCCACCGGCACCAGGTCGCCAGCGGGGGCGAACAGGATGGCGGCGTCGAGCGGCTCCGGCGGCGCCGCGTCCGCCGGACCGGCCGACAGCGCGCCGAGGGCCAGCGCGTGCCGCTGGGCGTCCTCCGATCGGGTGAGCACGTGGACCCGGGCGCCCTGGGCCAGCGCCACCTGGGCCGCCAGGTGGGCCGAGGCGCCGAAGCCGTAGAGGCCGAGCCGGCCGCCCGGCGGCAGGTCGGCCCGGCGGAGCGCCCGGTAGCCGATGATCCCGGCGCACAGCAGCGGGGCGGCGTGCTCGTCGTCGTACTCCTCGGGCAGCCGGTAGGCGTAGGCCTCCTCGACGACCGCCCACTCGGCGTACCCGCCGTCCGCGTCCCAGCCGGTGAACCGCGGGTCGATGCACAGGTTCTCGGCACCCCGTCGGCACCAGCGGCACCGGCCGCAGGTGTGGCGCAGCCAGGCGATCCCGGCCCGCTCGCCGAGCCGGAAGCGGCCGGCGCCGGGGCCGAGCGCGTCCACGACGCCGACGACCTCGTGGCCGGGGACGGTGCCCGGCCGGTGGGGCGGGAGGTCGCCCTCGGCCAGGTGGAGGTCGGTCCGGCACATCCCGCATGTCGACACCCGGACCCGGATCTCTCCCGGCCCGGGCTTTGGCACCGGCCGGTCGACCAGGACGAGAGGGCCCGTGGCGATCGGGCCCGGCGTGCCGACGGCCCACGCCCTCATGCCCTGCGACGCTACCGCCCAGCGCCGCTGGTGCCTTTCGCCGGCGGCCGGTGCCGCCGGCCGCTGAGGGAGCCGGTCAGGTTTGTCGTCTGTCACCGCGCGATCGCGCGGTGACAGACGCCAACCCCCCGGTCGCCAGGTACTGGTCGACTCGTCGGGTCAACTCGTGCAGTCGACGGCAACCTCGAGTGCCGCACAGACCTCACGCATCCGACTTCCGCTGAGGGATCCGAGCCGTTCGACGAGCACCGCGACGGAGACGCTCTCGACGGAGTCCAGGTTGACGGCGCTGGGCCGCGGGACCGGATCGTCACCCGGCTCCAGGACGACCTCGCTCGGCAGCCCCCGCCGTGTGGTCGTGCACGGCGCGATGAGGGTTCGACGCAAGCGCGGGATGGCCGCGTCGCGAGACAGAACCAGCACCGGGCGCCGTCCGATGTCCGGAAGCTCACACCACCAGAGCTCGCCACGACGCGGCGTCATCGTCAGGAGGAGGCGGCGGCTGCTCGGAAGGACTCGAGGTCGCCCCACTCGTCCGGTTCGTCGATCGGATGTTCGTCGTAGGCGCTGTATGCGGCGTCGATCTCGGCCGCGTGATGGCGAGCCAACAGTGCTCGGAGGGCCTCGTCGAGCAGAGCGGCGTCAGTGACATCCGGGCGGAGGCCGCGAGCCTCCGAGATAAGGCCCTCGTCGACGGTTGTGCTCACCCGAATTCGTGCCATGGCATAACTCTGCCACTGTTATGCCACAACAACAACGC
>JBKPHT010000373.1:0-11924 GCA_046730015.1 Actinomycetota bacterium | reverse complement strand
AATCGTCGGCAGCGTCAGATGTGTATAAGAGACAGAGCGCGGCCCGCCAGACGTCGCGGGGGAACGCCGGCCGCGACCCGTCCCGGTCGTCGAGCCAGCGGCGGGTGCCGGGCGCCTGGCGCTGCCGGCTCCGCTGGTCCTGGGCGTAGGCCGCGGCCGCCCGCTCGGGGGTCAGGCCGGGGTCGTGGAGGTCGACCAGGTCGTTCTGGGTCAGCCAGTGCGCGCAGTGGGCGACGCTGGACGGCAGGTGGCTCAGCTTGTCGGCGGCGCGGGGCAGGTCGCGCTCGAGCACGAGGCCGGCGGCCACCGTCCAGCACGCCTTGGGCCGGCCCGGGGCGGCGAAGCGCCGCATGACCACGACCAGGCGGGCCAGGCCCTCCTGGACGGCGTCGTCGTGGTCGAACACGGTCGGCTCGGCGTTGCGAACCCGGCCCGCCTTGGCGGCCACGAACCCGCGCATGACGTCGCACGCCGCCCGCTCCGCCGCCCCCCGGTAGCCGGCCAGGCCGCGCAGCGCGCCGGCTAGCCGCCCGGCCGGCAGGGCCGGGACCACGACGTTGCCCGGCCCCCCGGCGACCAGCCCGGCGGCGTTGCGTCCCCAGGCCGGCGGCAGGTCGGCGGCGGCGACGCCGACGCCGACGTGGAACGCGCCCTCGGCAGGTCCGCCGTGGGCGGCGGGGTAGAGCGGGCAGGTCCACTCGACGGTCCAGACGCCGGGCGCCAGCGGGGTCCCGGGCTCGAACGGGGCGCCGCCGAGGGTCGGCACCAGCTCGTAGAAGTTGACGGTCCGGCGGGGCTGGGACGGGTTGGCGATCGGCGCCCGGGCGGTGTGGGCCACTGAGCACCGGAACACCGGCACCCCGCCGGACGACGGCAGGTCACCGGCGGCCAGCGCGGCGGCGGCGCCGTTGCCGGCCCGCAGGGCGGTGAACAGGTCCTCCATGACGGCATTGTGGGTGCGGGTCGCCCGCCCCCGGCCCCCGTCGCCCAGCCGGACGGCCCGGACCTCGCGGGGCAGGGGCGGCAGAGCCGGCAGCGCCGTCGGCGTCGGCAGGTCGGTGATGGTCACGGCGGCACCTCTCGCTCCGGCCGGTGCCACGGCGCGCACCGGTCTCCACCGGGGGAGTGGGTCGCCGGCGGCCGGAACGCGACATCCGCGTGCGACGGGACCGCGGGTCAGGTCGTCGCCAGGGACCAGAGGGGCCAGCGGTAGCGGTGGGGACGGGTGGCGAGCAGGTGGGCGCGGAGCCCCTCCACCGCGCCCGGAGGCAGGCCGGTGGCCTCGGCGATGCGCCGGAACGTGAGGTACCGGGCGCCCCGCTCGACGGCGTCGGCCTCGATGCCGGCGACCAGGACGTCGAGCTCGGGCGGGGTCGGCGGCGGGGCGGGCGCGGCGGCGGCCCGGCGGGCGGCCTTGCGCCGCTCGGTGTCGATCTCGGAGAGCCCGCACACTGAGCGGGTCACCTCCTCCACCTCGGCCAGCGACGCCGTGTCGCCGAGGGAGGCGGCCAGCCGGTTGCCGGCCACGGCATCGGCCAGCGGCACGACGTGGACGCCGGGGCTGGCGTCGGAGAGGTCGACGTCGAGGCCGGCGTCCCGGATCAGCACCCGCCCACGCAGGCCCCGGGCCGCGGCGACCAGCAGCGCGGTCGTCTCGCTGGGGTGCCAGGAGAACACGCGGCGGAACGGCGCGACGTCGGCCTCGTCCAGGCGGCGGGCGGGCGACGTGCCCGTGATGGCCAGCACCTGGGCCTCGCCCAGCTCGCCGTCGAGCCCCGGCCCGGCCACGACCACGGTGCCGGGCAGGCCGAGCCGGGCGGCGGCGGCGAGGGCGAGGCCGTCGGCCAGTGGGCTGCGGAGCCCGGGCTCGTCGCCGCGGGCGACGGCGTCGCCGCCGACGTCGACGACGGTGACCGTGTCGGCGGCGACGAGGTCGGCCGCCTTCGCCAGCACGGCGGCCAGGCCGGTCGCGCCGCCGGCGGGGTCGAGGAGCACGAGCGTGTCGCCGGCGAGGTCGGCGGCCAGCCGGGGGAGGGTGGAGCCGCTCGGCGGGCGGGGTGCGGTCCCGGCCACGACGGCGTGGGCGCCCGCTCCGAGCGCTCGGAGGCCGGTGAAGTCCGCGGCGCTGCGGGGGCCGGGGAGCGGGTCGACCGACAGGCGGTCCCAGCCGTAGGTGGCGATGGCGGCGGGGGCGTGGTCGCCGAGCGCACGGCGGACGATCGCGGCGGCGACTGCGTCCCCTCCACCGCCAGCAGCCACGTAGAGCGATACCACGAGCATGGAGAGTAGTCGGGTGGCGCCGCATGCACCTGAAGTGTCCACTGGTACAGGCCACTCTGGGTTAGGTTCCCGCTATGCCCGAGTTCCGGCAGGCGGCGCCGAAGTACGTCCAGATGGCCGACCACCTCCGGGACCGGATCCTCCGGGGCGACCTGCGCCCCGGCGACGACGTGCCGTCCGAGCGCCAGCTAGCGGCCGACTGGGGCGTGTCCCGCCCGACGGCCACCAAGGCGCTCGACGTGCTCCGGCGGGAGGGACACCTGTCCGGCCGGCAGGGGGCCGGCACCTTCGTGAGCTACCCGCCGCGCGTCCACCGCCAGGCGAGCGAGCGCTACCGGCGCAGCATCGAGACCGGCCGCATCTACCCGCCGGGTGAGCGGGCCCGCATCCTCGAGGCCGGCTGTGTCCCCGCGCCGACCGAGATCGCCCAGGTACTGGGTCTGCCGGAGGGCGCGGAGGTGGTCCGCCGGCGCCGGCTCATCGTACGCGGGGAGGAGCCGGTCGAGCTGTCGACGTCATGGCTGGACGGCGAGATCGTCCACCTCGCCCCCCGCCTGGTGGTCACGGAGCGGATCCTTGAGGGCACGCTGGCCTACGTCGAGCACATGACCGGGCGGCGCGGGCGGGTCGCCCGCGACCGGGTCTCGGCCCGCCTGGCGACGCCCGAGGAGCGGGCCCTGCTGGCCCTGCCCGACCCGAGCGCGGTCGCCGCGACGCAGCACGTCGTGTACGACGCCGAGGACGTGCCGCTCGAGTTGACCCACTCGATCGGGCCGCCCGGGGCCTGGACGGTCGAGCACGAGTACCCCATCGGGCGCTGACCGTCCTCCGTTCGGTCGGTGGGCCACCGCGCATCGTGCCGTCAGACCCACCCTCTCGACGTCGCAAGTGGTATATGCCATCTTTGTGGTCCAGCGGCATCGGCGCGGATCCGCTTCTCGCCAGGATCACGAAGGGGGGAGGGACCGTGACGAGCCATGCACTCGACGCTCCTCCCGCCCCCCGTGCCCGCCCCGGCCGGAGCCGCCGACCTGGCGGAATGCTCGCCGGCATGGGACCCTTCGACGGCGCTGACGCCTCCCCGGTCGACGCGGCGCAGGCGGCGGCCGTTTGCTCCGCCGTGCTCCGTTGCTGCGACCGCCTCCTGACCTCCGAGGCGGGCGGCGCGCCCGGCGCGGACGGCCCCTTGCCGGAGGCGCTCACCGACGCCCTCGCCGACGCGCTGGCCGATGCCCGGGCGCTCGCCGGGCTCCGGCCGGGGGTCGGGCGGGCCCTCGACACGGTCGGTCGCGGGGCGTCCGGTGCCACCCCTGCCACCCTGCGCGCTGCGGTCGAGGTCCTTCGGGCGGTAGTGGCTCCCGTACCTGTCGTGCGGGAGAGCGGTCTGCCACCACGCCAGGTGGTGGATCCATGAACATCTGGTGTCGATACGGCGGCCCTGCCGAAGTTTCGATCGCCTCGGGCGGCTCGTCCGGCTATGGTCGGCCGCTCACTGCTCCTCGTGTCGGGGGAACCACAATGAGTGGTGTATCGCCGGGACATCGACACACCTGTGTGACGATGGCGCTGCTGATCGTGGCCGCGGCCGCCATCAGCGGCTGCGTCGGCACGGATCGCGGCGCCGGCGGCACCGCCGCGACCGGCGGCGACGAGGGGTCCGGCGGGCCCCAGCCGTCGGCCGACCGTCCGGAGGTCGCCTTCCCCGTCGTCGAGGACGTCGTCATCGAGGCGACCGGCTTGGCCGACGAGCTGTTCCAGGATCCCACCGTGGTCGAGGACGACAGCGCCGCCGTCCGGCGTTTCACCGCCCTCTACACGGCCGACAGCCCCACCCCCGCCGGCGTGCTCGCTCAGCTCCGGACCCTGGCCGACAGCGGCCGGCGCTACCGCGCCGGCCCGAGCGGCCGCATGCGCGACGTCGGCGTCTACCGGATGCAGGCCGTCGACCGCGACACCGTCGCCCTACGGGTCTGTGCGATCGAGGACGTCGAGGTGGTCGACTCGGCCGGCGCCGTCGTCGAGCGCCGCTCCCAGATCACCCAGGGCGACGCGTGGGCCGTCCGCGCCGGCGGCGTCTGGCGCTTCGCCGGCATCGACCCCGACGAGGCCGCCACGCTGCCCATCGCCCCCGGCTCGGCGCCGTCCGGGTTCTGCGACCAGCTCCTCGGAGGCACGGGGTAGATGCTCCGCCGACTGGGGATCGCCGCCGCGACCGCGCTCGCCGCCTCGGGCCTCGCGGCCGGCGCGGCGCCGGAGGCCGGGGCGCGGCCGGCCCAGACGCCGCCGCCCTGCGGCTTCGACTACTGCGTCGGCGACGAGATCACCCCGGGGCCGCGGCCGACCGTCCCCGGGACGGGCGGCCCCGACTCCGGCGGGTCGGGCGGCGGCTCGCCCGGCCCGGTGTGCCGCTGGGTCCACTGGCAGGACGCCGCCCAGAACACGTTCCCCGTGATCCCCGACCCCCCGGCCGACGAGCCCGAGGCCGAGCTCTACCTGGAGGAGTGCGACGGGGTCGCGACCGGCCGGGTCCGCTGGATCGGGCCGGGCGAGGACCCGCCCGCCGCCCCGATGTCGGCCGCCCAGCTCGCCCGCGCCGCGCGGGCGCAGCTCGAGGGCAACCTGCCCACCCCGAGCGTCACGTCCAGCCCGGCGCCGGGCATCGCCGCGCTCGTCGGGTTCCCGTCGTTCGTAGCAGTCGACAACTGGGAGCCGGAGATGTCCGACCGGGAGTGCGATCCCAACTACGGGCTCTGCGTCGAGGTCGTCGCCGAGGCGGAGCTGCTCTGGACGCCCGGCGAGCCCGGCGCCCGAACGATCGCCTGCACAGGCGCCGGCACCCGCTTCGACCCCGCCGGCGGCTCGCCCGACGACCAGGCCGCTGCCCCCGGGGCCTGCGCCCACGCCTACCGGAGCCGCACCGGGGTCGAGGGCCGGCCAGCCGAGTGGCCGGGCGAGGTGGAGGTCCGGTGGGAGCTGACCTGGAGCTCGACGGCGGGCGGCGGGGGGACGCTGCGCGCCGTCACCAAGACCGCCGCGGTCCCCCGGGCCGTGGACGAGGTCCAGACCGTCGTCGAGAGCGCCGGCTGAACGGAGGGCTGATCAGTGGTCGCCAACGGAACAACCAGCCGCACCGTCCCGCTCACCCCGGTGGGTCGGCGGTCGCTAGCGCCGCCCTCGACCCCGACCGGCCTGCCGCCGCGGCGCCGGTGGGGGCGGGTGGCCGTCGGCGCGCTCCTGGCACTGCTCGGGGCCTGGGCCGGGATGATCCTCGTCGCCACCGCCGGCGGCCGGGAGGAGATGCTGGCCCTGGCGGCCGACGTGGGCCGGGGGGAGCCGATCGAGCGGGACGACCTGAAGGTGGTCCGGGTGGCCGCCGACACCGGCGTCGCCACCGTTCCGGCCGGCGACATGGACGAGATCGTCGGCAAGCTCGCCGCCTCAGACCTGCCGAGCGGCAGCCTGCTGTCCCGCGACCAGGTCCTCGCGGAGGGAGAGCGGGTCGTCACCACCGACGAGGCCGTGGTCGGCGCCCGGCTGGGCCCCGGCGCCGCACCTCGGGGCGAGGTGGCGCCCGGGACCTGGGTGCTCGTCGTGGTCGACCCGCCCGCCGCCGACGGCGAGGGCGCCGCCCCCACCGAGGTCACCGGCTGGCTCCGCGACATCGGCGCCCCGGCCGAGAACACCGGCGCCCGCGAGGCCTCCCTCGTCGTGCCGGCCAGCTCGGCGGCCACCGTGGCCGCCGCTGCGGCCGACGAGCGGATCGCCGTCGTCACCATCGGGGACGCCGCGCCATGACCGTGATCACCCTGCTCTCGGTGAAGGGGTCGCCCGGCGTGACGACGGCCGCGGCCGCGATGGCCGCGGCCTCGACCGCCGCCGGTCGCCGGACCCTGCTCGTCGAGCTCGATCCGTCCGGCGGCGATCTCCGGCTCCTGGGCGCCAGCCCGCCGTCGGAGCCGAACCTCGTCCACGCCGCCGGTGAGCTCCGCCACGCCCGCAGCGCGGCCGAGGCGCTCGACACCCAGGCGGCCGAGGTCGTCCCGGGGCTGTCCGCGCTCGCGGCCCCGGCCGGCGCCACCGAGGCCACCGCCGTGGTGGCGTCGATCGGCGACCGCTGGGCCCCCGCGTTCCGCGCCTACGACGGCACGGTCGTCGTCGACGCCGGGCGGTGGGACCCCCGGCAGGACACGGCCGGCCGCATCGACGGGGCCGACGTCGTCGCCCTCGTCTGCCGGTCCACCGCCGTGGGCGTGGAGCACGCCCGCCACCTGGTCGTGACCGTCCGGCAGGCGGCGCAGCGGCCGGTCGCGACGATCGTCGTCGGGCAGCGGCCCTACGCCCCCGAGGAGGTGGCGGCCGCGCTCGACCTGCCCCTGGCCGGCGGCATCGCCTGGGATCCCCGGGGGGCCGCCGCGCTGTGGGCCAAGGGGGCGGTGCCGGGCGGGCTGCGGTCGCAGCTCGTCCGGTCGGCGGCCCGGGGGCTGGCCGGCCTGGAGGCCGTGCTCCCGGCCCGCCACGCCCCGGCCCACGTCCCGGAGGTGACGGCGGAGGCGCCCCCGCCCCCGCCGCCACCTCCGCCGCCGGTGACCGTAGCGGCCGAGGGCGGCAACGGGAACGGGCCCGGATGACGGCCGCCACCGACCAGCACGAGCTCGTCGCCCGGCTCCGCCGGCAAGTCGCCCTGCTCATCGGCGACGAGGTCCACCGGCGCGAGCGCGAGGGGCTCGACCCGCTCGACGACACCGACCGCCGGATGATGGCCGACGCCGAGATCCGCCGGACCCTCACCGAGGACTGGCGGACCCGGTCGCGGCGGGGTGAGGCCCCCCTCACCCGCGAGCAGGAGGAGGAGGTGGCCGAAGCGGTCATCACCTCCGTGTTCTCCGCCCTGCCGGGTCTCGACGAGTACCTGGCCCGCGACGACCTCACCGACGTCTTCATCAACGGCTGCGACGACGTCCGGCTGCGGACGATGGACGGCGAGGAGATCGTCGTCCCGCCGCTGGTGGCCAGCGACGCCGAGCTCGTGACCCTCATCCAGGGCCTCGCCCGCCGGAGCGGCCGGCTCGGGGCCGGCGACGCCGGCACCCCGACCGAGGTCGGCGGCGACCACGAGAAGGAGTTCAACGCCTCGACCCCGCTGCTCAACCTCCGGCTCTCCGACGGCTCCCGCCTGGCGGCCGCCGCCTGGGTGACGAACCGGCCCTACGTCTCGATCCGCCGCCACCCGCTGGCCGACGCCGCGCAGAAGGACCTGGTGGCCCGCGGCATGTACGGCGAGGGGGTCGCCAGCCTGCTGGCCGCGGCCGTCCGGGCCCGGAAGACGATCATGATCGCCGGCGGTCAGGGCCGCGGGAAGACGACGATGATGCGGGCGCTGCTCCACGAGTGCGACCCCAGCGAGCGGATCATGGTGCTCGAGCAGGAGCCCGAGCTGCAGCTCGACGCCGACCCGGTCCGGCACAACCAGGTGCTGAGCTGGATCGCCCGCTCCGCCAACATGGAGGGCGAGGGCGCGGTCACGCTGGCCGACCTGGCCTTGGCGATCAAGCGTCACAACCCCGACCGCATCGTCGTCGGCGAGGTGCTGGGCGCCGAGGTCATGGTCATGCTCGAGGCCGTCGGGCAGGGCATCGCCGGCGCGGTGTGCACCATGCACGCCAAGGCCGCCTACCGGGTGTTCGGCCGCATGGTCCACTACGCCCAGCTCGGCCAGCCGACGATCACGCCCGACTTCGTGCTCGACACCGCGGCCGACGCCCTCGACCTGGTCGTCTACCTCGACGTGACCCCGGACGGCCGGCGGGTCGTGTCGGAGATCGCCCACGTCCGGGGCTTCGACGCCCGCGACAGGATCGTCGTCGCCGACGAGTGGTACGTCCCCGGCCCCGACCGGGCGGCCGTCCGCAACCCGTTGGCGCCACCTCCGGCCAAGGTGCTGGACGAGCTCGTGGCCTACGGCTACGACCCGAGCCTGGAGCCGGGCTGGTGACGGTCCTCGCCGCGCTCGCCGGGGTCGCCGTCGCGGTGGGGATAGGGCTGGCCGCGAGCGGCCTCGTCCCCACCGCGCCGCCGGCGCGGACCGTGCCGCAGCGGGCGGTTCGGCGCGCCGACCTCCTCGGCCCCCGAGCCCTCGCCGCCGGCGCGGCGGCGCTGGCCGTGCTGGTCATCACCCGGTGGCCGGTGGCCGCAGCGGGCGCAGGGGTGGCCGCCTGGCTGGTCATGGCCCGCCGCAGCCGGCCCAGTCCCGCCGGCGAGATCGAGAGGACCGAAGCGCTGGCGGCGTGGGCCGAGATGCTCCGGGACGGCGTCGGCACCCCCCGGGGGATCGAGGGCATCATCACCTCCACCGCCTCGACGGCGCCGCCGCTGATCCGGCCCACCGTCATGCGGTTCGCCCACCGGCTCGCGTGGCAGGACCTCCACGACGCCCTGCCCGACCTGGCCGACGAGCTCGACCACCGGCTCGGCGACCTCGTGGTGATGTCCCTCGACATCGCCGCCCGGACCGGTGCCCGCCAGGTCCGCGAGGTGCTCGACGACCTGGCCGCCGCCGCCCGGGAGGAGGCCCGGATGCTCCGGCGCCAGGAGGTGGCGCGGGCCCGGCCCCGGTCGGAGATGAACCAGGTGGCGTTCATCTCGGTCGCCGTCGTCCTCGGCCTGGCCGTCGTCGGGCAGGACTACCTCGCCCCCTACCGGACCGGGGCCGGGCAGGTGGTGCTGTGCGTCGTGGCCGGCATCTGGGCGGTCGGGTTCCGGGCCATGGCCCGCCTGGCCCGCAGCCAGCCGGTCGAGCGGTTCCTCACCGTGCGGGGCCGGCCGTGATCGCCGCCGGCGCGTTCGCAGGCCTGGCGGCCGTGGTCGGCGTGTGGGTCTTGGTGACCGGCCTGTGGCCGGCGCCCGAGCCGCTGGCCGTCGCGCTCGGCCGGTTCGAGCCCCGGCCCGCGGCCGTGCCCGTGGGGGCCGGCGGGCTCACCTGGGACGGCCGCATCGGCGCCGTCGCCCTCCGCCGCGTCGGGCCGCTGGCCCGGTTCGTCGACCGGGCCCGGGCCGACCTCCGGGTGCTCGGCCGCCGGCCCGAGGGTTACGCCGGCGAGACCGTCGTCTACGGCCTGTTCGGGTTCATGCTCGGCCCCTGGCTCGGTGCGGTGATGTGGCTGGCCGGCACCCCGTTCCCGGCCGCCATCGCCGGCACCGTGTCGCTCGTCGCCGGCACCACTGGCGCGGTCATGCCGTGGGTGACCCTGCGCGACCGGGCCCGGGCCCGGCGGGCCGGGTTCCTCCACGCGCTCATCGCCTACTGCCATGTCACGGCCATGTCGCTGGCCGCGGGGCGGGGCGTCGAGCAGGCCCTCACCACCGCGGCGTCGTCCGGCGAGGGGTGGGCCTTCACCGAGCTGCGGGCCGCGTTGCACAGCGGCTACGTCCGGGGCGAGACCCCCTGGGAGTCGCTCGGCCGCCTCGGCGAGGAGCTGGACATCGCCGACCTGTCCCAGCTCGCCTCGACCATCGCCATGGCCGGCGAGGACGGCGCCGCCGTCCGGGAGACGATCTCGACCAAGGCCCGGACGATCAGCGACCGCATCGGCGCGGACGCCGAGCAGGCCGCCCAGCGGGCGACCGCCCAGATGGGGCTCCCGGCCGTCGCGCTGGCGGCGGGCTTCCTCGTGTTCCTCATGTACCCCGCCGTGTCCGCACTCCTGTCCGCCTTCTGAGACCCGTTCGACCAACCGAGAGAAGGACCCACCGATGACCCGCCTGCTGCTGCTCGTCACCACGCTCCAGACCCTCGGCCAGCGCGTCGCCGACGCCCGGCGCGACGACCGGGGCGAGATCAACTCCAACGTCGCCTGGGCCGGCCTCATGCTGGTCGTGGCCGTCACGGTCGGCGGCATCGTGCTGGCCGCGGCGCAGGGCGCCGCGGGCCGGTTCAACTTCGGGTTCTGAGCCCATGGGCCGGTGGGACGACCGCGGGGAGGTGGCCGCCAACACGGCGGTCTTCGGCGCGGTCATCCTGCTGCTGTTCGTGTCGCTGCAGTTCGGCCTGTGGTTCTACGGCCGGGAGGTGGCGGCCGCCGCCGCCCAGCATGCTGTCGACGCTGCCCGTGTCGAGGCCGGCTCGGCCGGTGCCGGCGAGGCGACCGCCCACCAGTACCTCGAGCAGGTCGGCGGGCTGCGGGAGGTGACCGTGGCGGTCGACCGCGGCGACGACTCGGTGACCGCCACCGTCGAGGCGCGGGCCGTGTCGATCGTCGGGTTCCTCGACCCGCCGATCGAGGTCACGGTCACCGCGCCCGTCGAACGGGTGGTCGGATGAGCCGCCTCCGCCTGCGCCCGCGCTCGCGCCGGGACGACCGCGGCAACGGCGCCCTCGACCTGACCGTCATGGGGGTCTGCTTCTTCGTGCCGGTGGTGCTGCTGCTGGTCTTCGCCGGCCGGGTGAACTCCGGCCACGCCGCCGTCGAGTCGGCCGCCCGCCACGCCGCCCGGACCATCAGCATCGCCCGCGACCCCGAGGCCGCCGCCGGCGTCGCCGCCGCCGACGCGGCGACCACCGTCCGGGAGGGCTCGGCCATGTGCGGGAGCATGGACTTCGGGTACTCGGTGAGTGGGGGCGAGGTAGAGGTGACGGTCTCGTGCGACGTCGACCTGTCGGAGATCGCCCTCCTCCCCGTGCCCGGGACCCGCGAGGCCACGGCCACCGCGGTCGAGGTCATCGACCGCCACCGGGAGACGGTGACCCCGTGACCAGCTCCGTGCCTGCATGGGCATCGCGAGGCGACAGGGGTCGTCGCCTCGGGAGGACCGGCGGTGCTCGGCGCCGGGTCGACGCAGGCTACGTCACCCTGTTCACCGCCGGGGTCGCCCTCGGCGTCGTATCGGTGGTGGGGATGGTGCTCGACGGCGGCCGGGCGCTGCGGGCCCAGAGCGACTCGTTCGGCGTCGCCGCGGCCGCCGCCCGGGCCGGCGCCCAGGAGCTCGACGCGGTGGCGTCGGTGGAGGGCGAGGTCCGCCTCGACGACGCCGCCGCCGCCGAGGCCGCCCACCAGTTCCTGGCCGCCCGGGGCCAGTCGGGGACGGTGAGCGTCACCGACATCCAGGTCACGGTCACCGTGACCCGCAACGTCGACTTCACGGTCCTGCCCGGCAGCGCCCACCTCGACGCCACCGCCACCAGCCGCGTGACCCGGGAGCGGGCGGGGTCGTGACCGAGAGTCGGCCGCTCGCGTCGATGTCCGCCGGCCAGTGGGCCCGGGGCGTGGGCGCCGCGCTCGCCCTGTTCCTGCTGCTGGTCGGGGTGCCGCTGGCCCTGCTGCGCTGGGGCGAGTGGCCGATCACCGGCGTGCCGACCGGCGAGCAGCTGCACGACCTGCCGGGGGCGGTGGCGTCCGACAGCGCCGTCATCGGGGTGTTCACGGTCGTGCTGTGGGCCGTGTGGGCCCTGTTCGCCCTGTGCGTGGCGGCGGAGGTGGTGGCCGAGATCCGGGGCCGCGACGCCGGCCGGGTCCGGGCCGCTGGGCCGCTGCAGATCCTGGCCGGCCGGCTGGTCGCGACCGTCGCCATGACCGCCGGCTCCCTCGGCCCGCTCGCCGCCGGCGCCACCGGCACCGCCCCGCCCGCCCGCCCGGCGACCGGCGCGGTCG
>JBKPHT010000372.1:0-4588 GCA_046730015.1 Actinomycetota bacterium | reverse complement strand
CGGCAGTGAGTACCTGCCTGTGCGCTCCGCACAGCACGCCGGCGATGTCGGCAGCGTGCGGGTCCGTAGCCGGCTCGGTCAACACGTGGCGAGCCGTGCGCCGCGAGGTGACGCGGCTCGACGTCGTTGCTCCCAACGTTGCTGTCGCCGCTCCCGGCCACCAGCATCGATCCCGTATCCCCACCATTCGCCGCGAGCTGAATGTGATCGCCGCGGCCGTGCCAGATCGTGCCACAACCCGAGCGCGGCGACGCGCATCCTCGGTCACGCCCGGTACGTGGCACCTTGACTGACCACGACCAGCGCAAACACCTGTTCGTGCCGGTCGTCGGGCGGGGGTGCTTCCAAGCTGGCGCTTGGGCCACCCGTGCACCACATCGCGAAGCTTCGGTGCGCGATTACCGCCAGATGACCGTGATGGCTGACGTGTCGAAGCGCCTGCGCCCGATGCCGACACGGTGCACGGTAACGGTGGCAACGAGCGCGGCGACGACCTCTCGTCGGAGTGATGAGTCGAGCCCATCCCACCAGGTGTCGATCCCCTTGCTGGGGACGGCAAGGAACGAGACCGCAGCAAGCTGTGCCTCATCGACCTCGACCTCGAACCCGGGCGCCCGGATCGTTGTCGCTGCCGACTCGATGGTGGTCATGGCTTATCCTCCTTGTGATCGGAAGACCAGCCAACCCGAGACGGCCACCCGGCGTTCAGGGACGGTGGCAATCGCGCTGTGGGTGTTGTTCTCGGAGGCGGCGAACCACAGTGGACCCCCGGCGTCGCCGTCCGGTTTACGCTCGGTGCATCGTCTCGCGGCCCTCGGTCATCGACCACCGGTCGATCACGAGCTGCCCATTGTCTACCGAGATGACCGTGAGCGCGTCGATGTCGATCGTGAACAGATCCCAGTCCTCCGGCGGCTCGAAGCCACGCTCGGACTTCAACCACGCGCGAAACGCGGACACGTCGCCGGCATCGGAGACCAGCACAGCGGCCCCGCTCACCTTGGCATCAGCCTCGCCGACGTCCGCAGCGCCGTCACGCAACTTCCGCGAATCCCACGGGATGCTGTGCAGCGCGACCCGAGGGTCTCGACGCAGGTCCTGACCCTTGCGGGCCTCTGGCATCGACCAGATACGCAGCTGGCCGTCGTGGAGGTACGGATCAGCGCCGCTCAGCCGCGGCGAGCCATCTCGACGGATCGTTCCCAGCACCGCGTTGGTCGTCGACGACAGGATGGCACGGACGCGCTCGGCAAGGTCTGGTTCGACGTTCTCGACATCGGCGAAGCTGACCATCAACTCAGTCTGGATCAACGGCGCACCAGCAGGCCACCGGGCTCGAATCGGCGCTTCGCTGCACGTTGCCACCGCAGCGCCGAGAGACAATGAGCCCACTACGGGCCGCGCTCCGGTCGCGACCGAGTGCGACCAGCGACGTTCAGGCGTGCCAGCGAGCCGGCGTTCGAGGGCACGCCTGTGTCGACCCCGGCGTTGTCGCGGAGTTGCCAGGCCCGCGTGCCCCAGGGGTAGCCGACCTTCAAGCCGCGACTCGACTGGGCTGGTAACGCAGAGCGACCGCCCCCGATCGGAGCTCCTGGCGGCCCACGTTGATCGAGTATCGGAGCGGTCTCATAGGTTGCTCTCCATTGCTGCGGTCGCCGGCACCTGGCGGAGCGTAACCAGACCGGCGCCGCGGCCATTTCTCATCGGTCCGCGGGTCGGACCGGCTGCGGGGCGCGAGGATCGCGCACCCGTAGCACCGGAGGACCGGCGCCCTGTCCCCGAAGTGCTGTTACACGGGTGATCGAGCCGGGCCTGGGCGTGGCCATGGAATCACGTTCATCCGCTGTCGTCGATGCCGTCGAGGATCTCGGTGAACAGCTGAGCCCGATCGGGCTGGTGGTGGTCGGCGGCGTGGTCGCGTTGACGGCGGAGGATGGTGACGAACTGCGGTCCGGTGTCGAAGAAGCCGCAGCGTTCGCAGATGGTTTCGAAGTTGCAGTCGAGCGCGGCGGGCCGGGTGCAGTGTCCGTTGCCGAGGAGCCGGCGGTGGTCAGCCGCGAGGCGGCGCATGTTGGGCGCTTCGACGTCGGCCGCCATTGGTTGGGCGGTGCTGTAGGCGGCTTCGACTGCTTGGGTGACGCGGAAGTACTCGTCGGCAACGGTGCGGTCGGAGATCCGCGCGTAGGTGAGGGTCATGCGCATCGAGCGGTGCCCCAGCAGCGCCGCGATTGCTTCGAGGCTCATGCCCCGGTTGATGGCTTGCGTCGCGAGCGTGTGGCGCAGCTGATGTGGATGCACGTGACCAACGCCGGCACGCCGGGCCGCCGCCGCGACGTAGCGGTGGATCGTGCGACGGTCGAAAGGTTGGCCGTCGTCTCGTTCGACGAGCCGCCCGGACCGCGACAGCGGCCGGCTGGCGAGCCAGTCGTTGATGAGCTCGACCAGCAGCGGGTGCAGCGGGACGTAGCGGTCGTTGTGGAGTTTGCCGACCGGGATGCGCAGCCAGTGGGTGTCACCGATGCGGACCATGGCATCGGATGCGAGCGCGGCGAGCTCGCCCGAGCGCATCCCGGTGCGGGCGAGTAGTTCCACCATCAGCCGGCGTCGCTGGTTCGGGTCGGTGGCGAGCGCGGCCATGAACTTCGCGGCGGTGGGGTCGTCGAGGAACTTCGGGAGCGGTTCGTCGCGCTCGGGGAAGTCGCCCTTGTAGATCGGGCAGCGTCGGGGTGCGTCGTCGTAGTCCCAGTCGATGATCCGCTCGAAGAACGTGCGCAGCAGGCACAGCCGATGGCTGATCGTGGTCGGCGACATCGGCCCGCTGCTGCGTCCTGGCCGGCGGGCCATCCACATCTTGTGGGCCTCGATGTGGCGATGCTCGATCGCCGCCACCGACGTGCACGCCAGATCGGCGAGGGTGATGTGGCCGGCGAACATGCGCAGCGCGTCGTCATAGGCGCTCAGCGTCGAGGCCCGCGCCGAGACCCGGAGCTGGTCGAGATAGCGCACCATCGTTGAGGCCATGCGCGGCGCCCGGGCGAAGATGTCGTCCCACGTGAACAGCTTCTTCTGCCGACCCGTCCGGGGGTCGCCTGTGGGCTGGGCGGCGGGGACCGGGCTCATCGCGCCGCTCCCACCGCGGCTTGGGCCTCGATCGCCTCGGCGGCGCGCTTGTACTCGCCGGCGAGCCAGTCGGCGCCGAGGTGCAAGTAGATGCGCGTCGACGCGATCGAGCGGTGTCCGGCCTGGGCCTGGAGCGCCTCGATCGCCATGCCGCCTTCTCGCAGCCGGGTGAAGCACGTGTGGCGCAGCTCGTGGCAGGTGCCGTGGGTCAGCCCGGCACGGGCCCGAGCGTTGGCCAGCATCTCGTCGAGTCCCTCCGCCGACAGCGGGCCGCCCCGGGTGCGGCCCTTCAACGCCACGAACACCCGATCCGTCGAGGCGTCGGCCGGTCGCTCGTCGTTGAGGTAGCGGGCGACGGTGGCGAAGAACGTCTGGGACACCGGCACCAGCCGCTGATGGCTGCCCTTGCCCTTGACAGGGCCCCGTTGAGTGGTCCAGCGGTCATGGGAGCGCTGGTTGGTTGATGGTCCACCGCTCGGCGTACTCGGCGGGGGTAAGGCCGCCGAGGGAGCTGTGGGGTCGGTAGGTGTTGTACTCGACGCGCCAGGCTTCGATGACGACCCGGGCTTCGAGGAGGGTGCCGAACTCCTCGATGTTCAACAGTTCGTCCCGGGCCCGCCCGTTGAAGCTCTCAACGAAGGGGTTCTCCCACGGCGAGCCGGGCTCGATGTAGCTGGTCGTGGTGTGGTGCATGCGGCACCAGTCGCGCAGCGCCCAGGCGATGAGCTCGGGCCCGTTGTCCATGCGGAGATGCTCGGGAGCACCGCGGGTGGCCACGAGGCGCTCGATGATGGCCACGACGTCATCAGCGGTGCAGCTGCGGCCCACGTCCATGGCCAGGGCCTCCCGGGTGTGTTCGTCGACGATGTTGCACAGCTTCAACCTCTTGCGGTCGGCGGTCTCGTCGAACTGGAAGTCGATGGCCCACAGGTGGTTGGGGCGCTCAGCCCGCAGCAGCGGCCCGCCGCCCGGCGGCCGGGTGCGCTTGCGCTTGCAGGCCGGGGGTCGGCGCAGCCCCTCGTCCCGCCACAGCCGCCGGGTGCGCTTGGGGTTGATGGTGTGACCCTCCCGCCGCAGGATCGTGTGCGCCGTCTTCCAGCCCCACCGAGGATGGCGGCGGGCGATCTCCCGTAGCCGCCGGCGCACCTTGTCCTCCTCGGCGGGTCGGGGCCGGGGCGTGAGCCGCTGGGTGGAGCGGTGCTGGCCCACCACCCGACAGGCACGGCGTTGGGAGACCCCGAAGCGATCGACGAGCACGACCACCGCTCGCCGGCGCCGCTCCGGGGTCAGAAGTTTCCCTCCGACAGCTCCTTGAGCATCGCCTTGTCCAGCTCCGCCTCGGCCAGCAGCTTCTTCAACCGGGCGTTCTCCGACTCGAGCTCACGGAGCCGCTTCGCCTCGTTGGCCTTCATGCCCCCGTACTGGTTCCGCCAGCGGTTCCAGCTCGATTCGGACACCTCGAGATGCC
>JBKPHT010000371.1:0-7094 GCA_046730015.1 Actinomycetota bacterium | reverse complement strand
GCCCCGGGCCCGGTGGCCCGCGACGCGGCCGCCGACCGGGCGTCGGTCAGCCTGACCGCCGACGAGCTGGCCCAGGCCAGCGGGCTGACGGTACGCGACGTCCGCGACCTGGAGAGCTTCGGGATGCTCGAGTGCTTCCTGGTCGGCGACGCCGCCTACTACGACGCCGACGCCCTGGCGATCGCCCGCACCGCGGCGGGCTTCCTGGAGCACGGCATCGAGCCCCGCCACATGCGCAGCTACAAGGTGGCGGTCGACCGGGAGGCTGCCCGTTTCGAGCAGATCGTCCTGCCGTTGCTCAAGCAGCGGAACCCAGACGCCCGCCGCCGAGCGGCCGAGACCGTTACCGAGCTGATGCGGCTGGGCGACGACATGCGCCGCGTCCTGCTGCACCGGGAGCTGCGCAACCTCGTCGACACCGACTGACCCGACCCGGCCCGGTGGCCGGCCCCGCACCTCCGGACGCCCCTCCCATGCCGTCCGGACCCTGCGGCGCACGGCCAAAATGCCGTCGGGGAGGAGTAGGGTTGACGGCGATGGCCGTCGAGATGCAGCTCGTCAGCGTCGAGGACCCGGAGCGCCCCAACCGGACTCCGGTGGTCATCCTGCGCGAGTCGAGCGGGCAGCGCCGGCTGCTGCCCATCTTCATCGGGGCCGCCGAGGCCCAGGCCATCAACCTGTCGCTGAAGAACATCGAGACCCCGCGCCCGATGACCCACGACCTGATGAAGAACCTCCTCGACGAGGTCGGGGCCCGGGTCGAGCGGATCACGGTGACCGCCCTGCGGGACGGCACGTTCTACGCGGAGATCGTGCTCAACGCCCAGGGCGAGGTGCGGACGGTGTCGAGCCGGCCGTCCGACGCCATTGCGCTCGCGGTGCGGATCGGGTCGCCGATCTACGCCGAGGAGGACGTCCTCGACGAGGCGGGGCGGGTGGAGCAGCCCGACGAGGAGCAGGCGGAGCAGATGGTCGAGCAGTTCCGGGCATTCATCGACCACGTCAACCCCGAGGACTTCGCCCTCTGACCGTCACGGGCGGCCGGCGATCGCTCCGCCGCCGACGTTGACCCCGGGTCTGGCGCGTCGTACCCTGCGGCACCGTGACATGGGCGTAATTCCGCCGTTGTCACCAGCGACTCCCAGGAGACCCCTACATGCGCGAAACCTCGGACGCTCCCGTCGAGGAGTTCAGCGGCAAGCGGGCGGCGGCGATCGTGGGCATCACCTACCGCCAGCTCGACTACTGGGCCCGCACCGACCTGATCCGCCCCGAGCTGGCCGACGCCCACGGGAGCGGCACCCGGCGGATGTACAGCTACCGCAACCTGCTGGAGCTGAAGCTGGTCAAGACGCTGCTCGACAACGGCATCAAGCTGGAGTCGATCCGGGAGGCGTTCGCCTACCTGCGCACCCAGCTCGGCACCGAGCTGTCGACGGCCAAGCTGGTGATCTCGGGCAACAGCGCTGTGCTGGTCCGGGAGAACGACGAGCTCATCGACGTCGTGAACCGCTACCAGGGCCAAGGGGTGCTCAATCTGCTGGCCCTCGACGGCGTCAAGGAGCAGGTCGACGCCGCGATCGTGGAGCTTCGCCCTTCTGAGGGCGCCCCCTCCGCCGGCCGGGGCGAGGGGGCGGGCGCCTCGCCGGCCGCCGCCGGGCACGGTCCCCGCTAGCCGGCAGCGGCCCCCGACGGCCGCGGCAGTACCCTCGGCCGGCGTGAGCCAGACCCTCCACACCTCGCCCCTGGACGACCGCCACCGCGCCCTCGGGGCGAAGATGGTGGCCTTCGGCGGCTGGGAGATGCCGATCCAGTACCCGTCCGGCACGCTGGCCGAGCACCGGGCGTGCCGCAGCGGCGCCGCGGTGTTCGACGTCAGCCACCTCGGCACGGTCCGCGTCACGGGGGATGCGGCGCTGGCCCGGCTGCAGGTCGCGTTCACCAACGACCTCGGCAAGGTGGCGCCCGGCCGCACGCAGTACACCCACCTGCTCGACCCGGACGACGCCTCGGTGCTCGACGACATCATCGTGTGGTGGGTCGCCGACGGCCGGTTCGACGTCATGCCCAACGCGTCCAACACCGACCGGGTGCGCGCGGCGATCGGCGGCGAGGACGTCACCGCCGGCCGGGCCGTGCTGGCCGTCCAGGGCCCGGAGGCCCGGTCCCGCCTGGCTTCCGTGTCGGCCGAGGCGGCCGCGGTGCCGCGCCGGCATGTCGCGGTGGTGCCCGTCGCCGGGGTCGAGTGCGTCGTGGCCGGCACCGGCTACACGGGCGAGGACGGGGTCGAGCTGGCGGTGCCGGCCGACGCGGCGAGCGCGGTGTGGGACGCCGTGGTCGCCGCCGGCGCCGTCCCGGCCGGGCTGGGCGCACGCGACACGCTGCGGCTGGAGGCCGGTCTGCCCCTCCACGGCCACGAGCTGGGCCCGGGCATCACCCCGCTGCAGGCGGGCCTTGGTTGGGTCGTGGCCTGGGGCAAGGGCGACTTCGCGGGCTACGCGCCGCTGGCCGCGGAGCGGGAGCGGGGCGTCGCCCGCCGGCTCCGGGGCCTCGAGGTGTCGGGCCGCCGGCCGCCCCGGGAGGGCTACCCGGTGCTGGTCGACGGCGCTACGGCCGGGGTCGTGACCAGCGGCAACGTCTCGCCCACGCTGGGGCGGGGCATCGCCCTCGCCTTCCTCCCGCCGGAGGTGGAGGAGGGCGCAGAGGTCGCGGTCGATGTCCGCGGCACGCCGGCGCCGGCCACCGTGGTGCCGCTGCCGTTCTACAAGTCCGGTGGGTGACCGCGGGCTGGATTCGGGTTGGTAGTCGTTGACATGGGCCGTAACCTCACGACAACACCCGCAGGCGAATGGGGGTCGCGCGATGGCTTTGGCACCGCTGGTCGACGAGGTGCTGGGGGGCGACCTGCCCGTCGCGGTCGAGGCCTACGACGGCAGCCGGGCCGGCCCGGCCGACGCGAGGACCACGCTCGGCATCGTCTCGCCGGACGCGCTCCGCCGCATCATCACGGCTCCCGGTGAGCTGGGCCTGGCCCGGGCCTACGTCGCCGGCGACCTCACGGTCGAGGGCGACATCTGGGACCTCATCGCCCTGCGCGACCGCATGCCGGACGTGAAGCTGTCGCCCGGGATGATGCTCAAGCTGGTCGGCGAGCTCGGGGGCTGGCGGGAGATCCACCGGGTCGACCCGCCCCGGGAGGAGGCCCGCCTCCACGGCCGGCGCCACAGCCGGGCGCGCGACGCGGCGGCCGTCAGCCACCACTACGACGTCTCCAACGCGTTCTACCGGATGGTGCTGGGCCCGAGCATGACCTACTCGTGCGCGGTGTTCGGCGACCTGTCCGACAGCCTGGAGCAGGCCCAGGCCAACAAGTACGAGCTGATCTGTCGCAAGCTGGGCCTGCAGTCGGGCATGCGGCTGCTCGACGTCGGCTGCGGCTGGGGCGGCATGGCGATGCACGCCGCCCGGCACCACGGCGTGCGGGCGGTCGGCATCACGATCGCCGCCCGCCAGGCCGAGCTGGCCGAGAAGCGGGTGGGCGAGGCGGGGCTGTCCGACCAGGTCGAGATCCGCCTGCAGGACTATCGCGAGGTGACCGACGGCCCCTACGACGCGGTCAGCTCGATCGGCATGTTCGAACACGTCGGCGAGTCGAAGCTGGGGGAGTACTTCGGCCGGCTGCGCCACCTGCTCCGCCCCGGCGGTCGCCTGCTCAACCACGGCATCAGCCGCCCGCCGGGCCAGCGGGCCCGGCTGCCCCGCAACAGCTTCATCAACCGCTACGTGTTCCCCGACGGCGAGCTGCACGAGGTGGGCCGGGTGGTGTCGATGGTGCAGGCGGCCGGGTTCGAGGTCCGCCACGTCGAGTCCCTGCGGGAGCACTACGCCGAGACGCTGCGCCGCTGGGTGGCCAACCTGGAGGGCCACTGGGACGAGGCGGTCGAGGAGGTCGGCGCCGCCCGGGCCCGGGTGTGGCGGCTCTACATGGCCGGCTCGTCGGTCAACTTCGCCGCCGGCCGCAACCAGATCCACCAGGTGCTCGCCACCCCGGTCACCCCCGACGGCGACTCCGGCATGCCCCTCCGCCCCGAGTTCCACTGACCCCCACGCGCCGCAGGGTGATCAGGCCAGCTGGCGGGCGATCGTGCCGGTGTCGTAGTACACCCGGCAGCCGACGAGGGCCTCGCCCTCGAAGCTGAAGATCATCGCGCTGCGGCAGCGGAACCGGCGGCCGGTGGCTTCGAAGTCCGGCCCGGAGCCGAGGTGGGTGCCCGACATCCACACCTCGCAGACCACGGCGTCGTCGCCGTGGTGGATGTCGATGACGTCGAACCGCAGGTCGGGGAAGTAGCGGCGGGTGACGGTGAAGTAGTGGCCCACCTCGTCCGGGCCGTCGTAGACCCGCTGGTTGCCGATCAGCTCGTACCGGGGGTGGGCGAAGCAGGCCAGCGACCCCCGCAGGTCGTTGGCGTTCTGGGCGTCGAGCAAGCGCCGCAGCACGTGCTCGCGGCGCTCGTGCAGCTTCGTTCCGATGGGGGTGACGGGACCCACGCCCGGAGGGTACGCCAGCTTCAGTCGAGCAGGTCGGGCTGATCGGCGACGATCTTGTCGTACAGGGGTTGGAAGCTGAACCAGCCGGCGACGTCGGAGCCCACCTGGCTCTGGGTGAGCGCGGCGCACTCGTCGTCGATGGCGATCGGGTCGCCGGCGGCCTCCGCCATGAGCTGGACCTGGCACGACCGCTCCATGGTGATGAACCACCAGGCGGCCGAGTCGACGGATCCGCCGACGGTGAGCAGCCCGTGGTTGCGGAGGATGGCGGCCTTGCCGTCGCCGAGCGCGTGGGCGATGCGCTTGCCCTCCTCGACGTCGAGCACGACGCCGGTGTAGTCGTCGAACAGGGCGTGGTCGCCGTAGAAGGCGCAGGCATCCTGCGTGAGCGGGGCGAGGGTCTTCCCGAGGGTCGAGAACGCCCGCCCGTAGGGCGAGTGGGTGTGGGCCGCGGCCTGGACGTCGGGCCGGGCGGCGTGGATCTGGCTGTGGATCGCGAACGCGGCGGTGTTCACCGGCCAGTCGCCCTCCACGACCTTGCCCTGGTGGTCGACGAGGATGAGGTCCGACGCCCGGATGAGCCCGAAGCTCAGCCCGAACGGGTTGACCCAGAACAGCTCGGGGTGCTCGGGGTCGCGCCCGGTCAGGTGGCCGGCCACGCCCTCGTTGAACCCGAAGCGGTCGAACAGCCGGAAGGCGGCGGCCATCCGCTGCTTCATGTGGGTGCGCTGCTCGTCGACCGACGAGAACTGGGGGAACGAGTGGGGCTTGCGGTCGGACATGGCTGCGGCTCCCGGGTGTGCGGCGGAGCTCAGTCTACGGGCACCCCGTCAACGGGGACCGGGTCGAGCTCCTCCCAGAGCGTCCGGATCTCGGCGTCGGGGTCGGAGGACACGGCGACGGTGCGGTCGAGCTCGCAGGTGAGCCGGTCGACCGGGTCGAAGGCGGGCCACGGGAGGTCGTCGTGGGCGGGCGAGCCGCTGGTGGCGGCGGCCAGCCAGGCGGTCGAGGCCCGGGCGGCGAGCCGGTGGGCGCCCTCGTCGAGGCCGCCGAGCAGCATCTCGACGCCGCCCCGGTCGAGGTTGTCGAACACGAACGGGACGTCGATGCCGTGGCAGGCGCCGAGCCGGCCGTCGAACGCGATGGACGGGAACCCGAACCGGTACATCGACACCCGGGGGGCGTGGGGCGCCTGGGCCTCGGCGAGCCGGAGGGCTGGCCGACGGAAGACGCGGTCGGTCATGACCGCGCACACGAGGGCGTCCGGGGCGGCGGCCGGGCGGGCGGCCCGGTACGCGTCGAGCACATCGGCCGCCCGGTCGTCGCCGACCACCCGGGCGATCCGGCGGGCCGCTTGATCCCCGCTCAGCTCGCCGGCGATGCGCGATGGCAGGTGGAACAGCGTCCACTCGTCGAGGGTGCTGCCGGCGACGAGGTGGACGCCGGCGGCGCTGCCGGCGGCGATCGCCTCCAGCGGCGGGCGGGGGATGACGGCGCCGTCGACGACGGGCTGGAAGGACAGGACGCCGATGCCGGGCCCCTCGCCGTCCCGTTCCCGGGCGGGCCCGTCGGTGTCGACGGCGGCCTGGGCCCGGAGGAGGGCGTCGACGGGGGCGGCCAGCACGGCCTCGACGGCGGCGGGGGAGCCGGGGGAGAGGTCGAGGGCCTCGAGCATGCGGGCCGTCACCCACTCGGCGGTCGCGGGGGCGTGGACGTGGGCGCAGGCGCCGCTCTGGGCGATCGCGCCGTGGAACAGGCCCCGGGCCGAGGGGATGCCGAGCAGCGTGCCGACGCTCATCCCGCCGGCGGACTCGCCGAAGATGGTGACGTTGCCGGGGTCGCCGCCGAACGCCTCGACGTGGTCGCGGACCCACCTCAGCGCGGTGACCTGGTCGCGGATGCCGTTGGTGCCGGAGCCGGCGAGGCCGGGGTCGAGGTGGTCGAGGTGGAGGAAGCCGAGCGCCCCGAGCCGGTAGTTGATCGTGACGACGACGGCGTCGCCGCGCAGGGCCAGGTTGGTGCCGTTGTACCAGGGGATGCTGCCGGACCCGGAGGTGAACCCGCCCCCATGGATCCACACGAGCACCGGCCGGCGGCCGACGTCGGCGGCGGGGGTGAACACGTTGAGGCTGAGGCAGTCCTCGTCGGCGGGCTGCGGCCGGGCGCCGACCAGCACCTCGGTGGGCGACGGGTTCTGCGGGGCGGTGGGGCCGAAGCGGGTGGCGTCGAGCACGCCCTCCCACGGGCCGGCGGGCTCGGGGGCCCGGAAGCGCTCGGCGGTCGCATAGCGGATGCCGCGGAACTGGTGGACGCCCGCCTTCTCGACGCCCCGGACCTGGCCTGACGGTGTGTCGACGATCACGGCGTCACACTATCCCGGGCGCCTTGACCGCCGGTCAGGTCGAGGAGGGGTTCAGCCGAGTGGGTCGTGGGGGACGAGGTTGCGAAGCTCGCTCAACGCCACCGTCAGGGTGGTCATGTCGAACGTGCCGCTGCGCTCGATCTCGGCCATCAGTCGCTCGAACCGCGCCACGGCCACCGGG
>JBKPHT010000370.1:0-8639 GCA_046730015.1 Actinomycetota bacterium | reverse complement strand
GTCGAGCGCCCAGAACATCGTCTGGTAGTCGATGTCGCCGTAGCGCTGGTTGAGCATGCGCTTCACGTGCATCCGCGCCTCGGGCGCCGTCTGCAGGACCTGCTGCGCGGCCTCGACGGCTGCGGCCCGCAGGTCGTCGTGGGCGACGACGCGAGAGATCACGCCGAGGCGCTGGGCCTCGGCGGCATCGAAGGGGCGCCCCGACAGCAGCAGGTCGCGGGCGACGGCCACGCCGACGTGCGCAGGCAGGGCGGCGGCGTACGTCGCGTCGGGGATCCCGCGCAGCAGCTCGGGCACTCGGAAGGTCGCCCGGTCGCTGGCCACGGCGATGTCGGCCATCATCGCGACGAGCAGGCCGCCGGCCTGGCAGATGCCGTTGACCGCCGCGATCACCGGTGCGGGGCTGTCGCGGATCGTGAGGAACGGCAGGATCTCGTGACCGAGGCCGGCGGGCAGGGCGTCGCCCGGCTCCTCGCGCCCGCCGAGGTCGCCGCCCGGCGCGAAGACGTCGCCGGTCCCCGTGATGATGAGCGCCGCCAGGCCGGGGTCAGTGTTGACCAGGCGCACCGCGCGCTTGAGGCCGTAGTACATGGCAGGGGTGAAGGCATTGCGCGCCGCGGGGCGGTCGATCACGCACCAGGCGATGACGCCGTCCCGCTCGAGGCGCAGGCCCGAGGTGCCGAGGTCGTCGGTCGTCACGTGCCCTCCTCCGTTCGCGCCACGCCCCGCTCGTCGCTGGCGGGCGCGGCCTTGTACAGGATGTTCTCGGCGAGGCGCATGTGGGCGGCGTCGACGATCGCGGCCCCCAGGGCGCCGACCAGCGCCGGCGTGAGCGCGTTGCGGGCCTCGGGCCGGTTCAACCGCACGACCGACACCGGGCCGCGCCGCTCGCAGACGAGCTCGGCGCTGTCGTCGAGGGTCACGACCGGTAGTCCGTGGTCTCGGCCACCTCGGCGGCCTCCCGCATGAGATGGAGCACGACGGGGCCGAACGCCAGGAGCTTCTCGTCGTCGCCGGCCCGCTGGAAGCCCTGCTCGAGCACGACGCCGAGCTTCCACTTGGCCAGGACCACGTAGTAGTCGATGTCGTCGACCTGCCGGCCGGACACCTCGGCGTAGCGGGCGAGGACCTCGGCGCGCGACGGCATGCCGGTCATGTCGACGTAGCTGGCGAACTCGTCCCCCGGTGCGCTCGTGTCTTCGGGCCAGCCCTGCACGACCCATCCCAGGTCGAGCTTGGGGTCGCCGACGGTGCCCATCTCCCAGTCGACGATCGCGGCCAGCCGGGCCGGCGCGCCGTCGCGGAACATCACGTTGGCGAACTGGTAGTCGCCGTGCATGATCCCGGGGACGTAGTCGAGCGGCTCGTGGGCCCGCAGCCAGGCCGCGGCGACGTCGAAGCCCGGGAGCTCGCGGCCCTTGATCCGGTCGAGGAACGCGGTCCAGCGGTCGACCTGGCGCTCGTGGAAGCCGTCCGGGCGACCGAGGTCGTCGAGGCCCTTGGCCCGCCAGTCCACCGTCGACAGCAGGGCGATGCCGTCGACGAGCTCGAAGGCCAGCCCCCGGCGGGCGGCGAGATCGGTGTCGAACGGCGCCGGCCAGCCCGTGCGCCCCATGGGCGACCAGCCGTCGACGTAGCCCATCAGGTAGAAGGTGCGCCCCAGCACCGCGGGGTCGGTGCAGACGGCGAGGGCCTCGGTGTGGGGGACGTCGGTGCCGCCGAGCGCCTCGATGATGCGCCACTCGCGGACGATGCCCTCGTCCCGCGGCGCGGGCGCCTCCGGGGGCGGGATGCGGAGCGCGGCGTGCAGGTCGCCGCGCCGGACCTCGTAGATCTCGTTCTGGGTGCCGCCCGAGATGAAGCGGTGGTCGATCGGCTCGCCCTTGGCGAGGCCGACGCCGTCCATCCAGGACGCGAGCCGGTCGGTGTCGATCACAGGTTCCCCACCTCGTGCTCGAGGTGCTCGGCGTACTTGGCCCGCGCCGCGGCCAGGCGCTTCGGAAGGTGCTGGCTGGGCCACAGGTCGTCGCTGGGGGAGTGGTCGCGTAGAACCTGGCGGGCCACGGTGACCTTGTGCACCTCGGTGGGCCCGTCGGCCAACCCGAGGATGCTCGCCCCCAGCATCATCCGGTGGAAGGGCATCTCGTTGCTGACCCCCAGCGCGCCGTGCACCTGCATGGCGCGCCAGGCGACGTCGTGCAGCACGCCCGGCATCAGGACCTTGACCGCGGCGATGTCCTTGCGGACCTTGCGGTAGTCGTTGTGCTTGTCGATCGACCACGCCGTGTAGAGCACGAACAGCCGGAACTGCATGAGCTGGGCGTAGGAGTCGGCGATGTAGCCCTGCACGAACTGCTTGTCCGCGAGCAGGCTGCCCTGGGTCTCCCGGCTGAGCGCCCGCTCGCACATCATGTCGAAGGCGCTGCGGGCCAGGCCGATGGTGCGCATCGCGTGGTGGATCCGCCCGCCGCCGAGGCGGGTCTGGGCGATCGCGAAGGCCTGGCCCTCGCCCCCGAGCAGCGCCTCGACCGGCACCCGCACGTCGTCGTAGTGGATGAGGGCGTGCGAGCCCTCGTCGGCCGGCTCGCCGCCGAGGCCGACGTTGCGCACGATGTCGATGCCCGGGGCGTCGCTCGGGACCAGGAACATGGACATGCCCTGGTAGGGGCTCACGTCCGGGTTGGTCACCGCCATCACGATCAGGAAGGTCGACGTCCGGGCGTTCGACGAGAAGAACTTCCAGCCGTTGATCACCCACTCGTCGCCGTCCCGGGTGGCGCGGGTCGTGAACATCGTGGGGTCGGCCCCCGCGTGGGGCTCGGTCATCGAGTAGCAGGAGAAGATCTCGCCGTCGAGGAGCGGGCGGAGGTAGCGCTCCTTCTGCTCGGGCGTGCCGTAGTGGGCGATGATCTCGGCGTTGCCCGTGTCGGGCGCCTGGCAGCCGAAGACGATCGGGGCCCACGACGAGCGGCCCAGGATCTCGTTCAGCAGCGACAGCTTGAGCTGCCCGTAGCCCTCGCCCCCGAGCTCGGGGCCGAGGTGGGTGGCCCACAGCTTCCGGCGGCGCACCTCCTCCTTCAGCGGCTCGACGACCTTGCGCCGGGCCTCGTCGAGCGGGGTGAACTCCAGGCCCGGCCACAGCAGGTCGAGCGGCTCGACCTCCTCGCGCACGAACCCGTCGGCCCAGTCCAGCTTCGCCTGGAACTCGGGCTCGGTCTCGAAATCCCACGACATGGCGCCTCCCTCCAGAGACAGAATACAATTCTGGATATGCCGAACTCAATTCCGGAGAACTCGATTCCGGAGAACGCTGCGGAGATCAGGGTCCCGGAGCACGACGTCGCGGCGCGCATCGCGCAGCGGACGCTCACCCGGCGGGGGACCGCGTACGCGGGCGAGGTCCGGCGGCTCCTCGACGCCGCGCTCGACGTCATGCGGGCCCGCGGCACCTCGTCCCGGCCCCGGGTCGCCGACATCGTCGCCGCCGCCGGCCTGTCCAACGACGCCTTCTACCGCCATTTCCCGTCCAAGGACGCGCTGGTGGCGGCGCTGCTCGAGGACGGCACCGAGCGGCTGCGGAGCTACCTGGCCCACCAGATGGCCAAGGAGGCGACGCCGCAGGGCATGGTCCGGCGCTGGGTCGAGGGCGTCCTGGCCCAGGCGGCCGACGAGGACATCGCCTCCACCACGCTCGCGGTGCTGTGGAACGGCGGCAGCGTAGGCGAGGGGCTGCCGTCGGGCCGCCCGTCGGCCAGCCACCCGCTGGCCACGCTGCTGCGCGAGCCGTTCGCAGAGCTGGGCAGTGCCGACCCCGATCTCGACGCGTCGCTCGTCGCCCACGCGGTCGTCGGCAAGCTGTCGGACGACCTGTGGGCCCGCGCCCGGCCCTCCCGCGCCGAGATCGACCACGTCGCCGACCTCTGCCTGGCGGTCGCCACGGCGGGGGGGACTCGCCGGCCATGACGTTCCACCTGTTCCTGCCCCAGATGCGGATGCCGGTCGACGCCATCGTCGACCGGGCGCTCGCGGCCGAGGCCGCCGGGTTCGAGGGCATCGCGCTCATGGACCACCTCGCCCCGCCGATGGCGGCCGAGCACGACATGTGGGAGGCGATGACGACGGCGACCTGGCTGCTGGCGAGGACGCGGTCGCTCGTCGTGGGCCACCTCGTCCTCTGCGACCCGCTGCGGCACCCGGCGGTGCTCGCCCGGCAGGCCACGAGCCTCGACCACGCCTCGGGCGGCCGCTTCGAGCTGGGGATCGGGTGGGGCTCGGTGCCCGAGGAGCTCGACACCTTCGGCGTGGGGGCGGCCCCGCCGCGCGAGCGGGTCGCCCGCCTGGGCGAGTCCCTCGACGTCATGCGGGCGCTCTGGAGCGGCGAGCCGGTCACCTACGACGGCCGGTTCTTCCGGTTGCGGGACGCCCAGCAGCGGCCGGCGCCCGCTCGCGCGATCCCGATCGTGATCGGGGGCGTCGGCGACCGGACGCTCGAGCTGGTCCGGTCCCACGCCGACTGGTGGAACGTGCCGATCCACGCGCTCGACCGTCTCGACGAGCGCAGGGACCGGATCGGCCGCGCCCGCGTATCGGCGCAGACCATGGTGGCGCTCCTGCCGGCCGAGTCCGACCGGGCCGCCGTGACCGAGGTCGTGGCCCGCCGCTTCGGCCGCTCGGTGATGGGGGAGTCCGCCGTGGTCGGCACGACCGACGAGCTCGCCGAGCACTTCGCGGGCCTGCGGACCAGGGGCGTCGAGCGGTTCTACGTCTGGCTCGCGGACTTCGCGCCGCCTGAGACCCTCGGCCGCTTCGGCGAGGTGATCGATGCCGTTGGCGGGCTCACACCTTCCGGGTGACCCCGCCGTCGACGCGGACGATCGCGCCGGTGGTGTAGCTGGACGCCGCACTGGCCAGGTGCAGCGCGAGGGGAGCGATCTCATCGGGCTCGCCCAGCCGGCCCAGCGGCACGAACGACCCGTCGAGCGCCTCGGCCGGCCACGCCTTGGTGACGTCGGTGCGGAACGGGCCGGGGAGGATGGCGTTGACCCGCACCGCCGGCGCGTACGCCTCGGCGAGGCCCACGGTGAGCGCGTTGAGGCCGGCCTTGGCGCAGGCGTACGGCAGTTCGTTGACGCTGGCCACGAGTGAACCGGCCGTGCCGACGTTGATGATCGACCCTCCGCCGTGGGCGGCCATGTGCGTCGCGGCCAGCACCGCCAGGCGGAACGGACCCTTCAGGTTCACGGCGAGGGTCTTGTCGTAGAGCTCCTCGCTCACCGCGTCGAGGCTCTCGTAGAGGGGGGACATGCCGGCGTTGTTGACGAGCACGTCGAGCCGGCCGAGCCGGTCGAGCGTCCCGGCGACGAGCCGCTCGCAGTCGTCCCACCGACCGACGTGGCAGGCGATCGGGACGGCCCGGCGCCCCGTCGAGGCCCGCACCTCCTCGGCCGCGGCCTCGCACGCGTCGAGCTTGCGGGAGGCGATGACGACGTCGGCGCCGGCCTCGGCCAGCACCTGCACGATGGCCCGGCCGATGCCACGCGAGCCGCCGGTGACCACGGCCACCTTGCCGGTCATGTCATGGAGCGCTGCGAAGGATGTCACGCACCGATGCTGCCACGCCCCGCAGAGAACTGTCATCTACCATTCCGAGAGTCATGCTTCCCGAGGCGATAGGGGGCGCCGAAAGCGCTCGCTCGGCCGTGCTCGGTCTGCCACGGTGCGGCTATGGACCGGGATGAGCAGACCACCCGACTGGCGACCCCGGACGACGCCGACGAGGTCGCCCGGCTGCTGCACGACTTCAACACCGAGTACGACACCCCCTCGCCGGGCGTCGCCGTGCTGGCGCCCCGGCTGCGCGAGCTGCTCGCCAGCGACGCCACGTGCGCGATCCTCGCCGGGACGCCGGCGGTGGGGCTGGCCCTGGTCACCTTGAGGCCGAACGTCTGGTACGCCGGGCAGGTCGCCCTGCTCGACGAGCTCTACGTCGTCCCCGCGCTGCGGAGCCAGGGCATCGGTTCCGCCCTGGTGGGCCACCTCATGTCACTCGCCAGGTCGCGGGGCGTCGACCTGATCGAGATCAACGTCGACGAGGGCGACGTCGACGCCCAGCGCTTCTACGAGCGCCACGGGTTCTCGGCAACGGATCCCGACTCGCACGAGCGCGCCTTCTACTACACCCAGGAGCTCGTGCGCTGAGTCGTCCGTCGTGCCGGAATCAGCCGAGCACGTCCGCCCGCGCCGCCAGGATCGCCCGCATGCGGGCCTCGACCTCGCCCGTCGAGTGGTCGTCGGTGAACACGTAGGCGCGGTTCCGGCGGATGGCGTCGACCACGTTGGCGGCGACCGTCGACGGCTCGATCGTGCCGATCGGGTTCATGCCGGTGCGGATCATGCCCGGCATCACGACGCTCACCCCGACCGGCGCCCCGACCGCCTCGAGCTCGGCACGCAGCACGTCGGACAGCCCGAGGACGCCGTGCTTGGCGGCCGTGTAGGGCCCGAGGCGCGCGATCGGGCGGACCGCTGCCATCGAGGCGGTGTTCACGACGTGGCCGTCCTCCCCGGACGCCAGGATGAGGGGCACGAAGGAGCGGATGCCGTGGATCACCCCCCAGAGGTCGACGTCGATCACCCGGTGCCAGTCGTCGAGCGGCAGCTCCCAGGAGGTTCCCGCCGTGACGATGCCGGCATTGTTCACCGCCACGTTGAGCTGCCCGAAGCGCTCGTCCGCGGCGCGGCCGAGGCGGTCGACGGCGCCCGGGTCGCGCACGTCGACGGTCACGGCGTGGACGTCGGCGCCCTCGTCGCCACGATAATCCGGTTCGCGCTGACCGGGAACGTCGTGTGCGGACCGGTTAGCGAACCGGGTCGGTTCGGTCGCGGCGGGCGCGATGGCGCCGACCCGGTTTCACCGCCGGGGCGAGGTGGGTCGGTTCGGTGCGGTGGGCGCGATGGTGCCGACCCGGTATCGCTATCGCCGTTGCGGTCAGGCGGATTCCGTCGCGATGCCGTGCATGAAGACGTCCCACAGCTCCTCCGCCGCGTCGCGACCGTCGGGGCGGATCGAGGAGCCGCTGATCGTCGCAGCGAAGGCGTTGAACGTGATCCCCTGGAGCATGATCCCGGCGACCGAGCGGCGCTGGATGTCGGACCGGATGACGCCGGCCGCCGCCGCCTCGTCGAGCAGGCGCTCCAACAGGGAGACGACCGGCATGAACGCTCGTGAGGCCTCCTTCGGGTGCTCGGTCAGCAGCTGTTGCCCGAACTCGGCCATGGCGGCGACCGTCGGCCCGCTCTTCTTCGCCGGCCGGCCCTTCGGTGTCGGCCGGCACAGCAGGTAGTGCTCGACGACGAACCGGTGGAGCCGGTCGAGGGGATCGTCGATCTCGTCGACGACGTGCTGGAGGTGCTCGGCGGTGGAGCGCACCGACTCCTCGAACAGCGCCAGCAGCAGCTCGTGCTTGCCCGCGAAGTACTGGTAGAAGCTGCGCAGCGACTGGCCGGAGCGCTCGACCACGTCCTGGACCGTGAAGTCCTTGCCCGGCGCGTCGTGCATCAGCTCGAGCGCCGCGTCGAGGAAGCGCTGGACGCGCTGCTCGGCCCGGGCGCGTGCCGGATCGAGCGACCGCGCGACGGCCTGCTCGCGCCAGGTGCCGAGACGATCGCTCGCAGGCGCGTCGGTCGCCGGTTGGTGTGTTGCCATGCCGAGATCGTACTCCCCGAAGAAGGCGGCTCCAACGATTCGGAGAGCACTGATCTCCCCAAGCATCCCAAGGCGGCAACGCAAGAGAGAACACGACTCTTCGAGCGCGCGCGGGCCGTCAGGCGTTGCGACCGCCGTTGACGCCGATGACCTGGCCCGTCCGGCACTCGCGGTCGGCGACGTCCCGCGCGACGCGTTGCAGCTCGAGCTGCTCGTCGTCCAGTTCGAAGTCCACGGGTGGTGCTCCTCCTCGTCTCAGGTGTCGCGCGACAGCAGCCGATCGATGTTGGCCCGCAGCTCGGGTGACCTGAACGACCGGTCCTCGGCGGTCAGCGCGAAGTCGAGCGTGGCCAGCACGGCCCGTTCGAGGTGCATGTTCAGGATGCGCTTGGTGTCCTCGGCGGCCCGCTGCGGCAGCTCGGCGATGCGCCGGGCGCACGCCAGCGCCTGGTCGACCACCTCGTCGTCGGGGCACACGTGGTTGACGAGGCCGATCTGGGCCGCCCGCGGCGCCGGAATCCGCTCGCCGGTCAGCGCGTACTCCTTGGCCAGCTGGAGGCTGGTGAGCAGCGGCCACGTGATCGGGCCACCGTCGGCGGCGACCAGGCCGACCAGTACGTGGGGGTCGGCGAGGTGGGCGCTCTCGGCCATGTAGACGATGTCGGACAGGGCCACGATGCTGCAGCCGAGCCCGACCGCCGGCCCGTTCACCGCGGCCACGATCGGCACCCGGCAGGCCACCATGCCGGTCACGATCTGGCGGCCGTGCGTCAGCGACTCGTGCCGGAGCTCGGCGTCGTTCGCCAGCTCGTCGAGGTAGCCGAAGTCGCCGCCGGCGGAGAACGCCCGCCCGTTGCCGGTGATGACGGCCGCCCGGGCGTCGCGGTCGGCGTCGAGCTGGGGGAACAGGGCGGCGAGGCCGGCGTGGAGCTCG
>JBKPHT010000369.1:0-8622 GCA_046730015.1 Actinomycetota bacterium | reverse complement strand
GGCCGGCGCAGCGGCGTGCCCGCAGCCCCCGACCGCGACGGCCCGGCGGTCGAGGTCGCGGGCCTCGTCCACCGGTTCCCCGACGGCACCGACGCCCTCGCCGGCGTCGACCTGACCGTGGCCGCCCGGGAGCGGGTGGCGGTGCTCGGCCCCAACGGGTCGGGGAAGTCGACGCTGGCCCTCCACCTGGTGGGGGCGCTGGGCGGGGCCGACGGCGGCGAGTCGGCGGGGACGGTCCGGGTCGCCGGACTCCCGGTCGGACCGGCGACGCTGGGCGAGGTGCGGCGGCGGGTGGGGCTGGTGTTCCAGGATCCGGACGACCAGATCCTGCTGCCCACTGTGGCGGCCGACGTCGGGTTCGCCCCGGCCAACCACGGCGTCCCGGCCGCCGAGGTGGCGGCCCGGGTGGCGGCCGCGCTCGACGTCGTGGGGCTGACCGACGCGGCCGAGCGGGCGCCCGAGCACCTGAGCGTGGGCGAGCGCCGGCGGGTGGCGTTGGCCGGGGTGCTGGCCGCGCACCCGGAGGTGCTGGTGCTCGACGAGCCGACCGCCAACCTCGACCCGGCGGCCCGCCGCGACCTGATCGAGGTGATCCGGGGCCTCGACCTGACGACGCTCGTCATCACCCACGACCTGCCGCTCGCGCTCGAGCTGTGCCCCCGGTCGGTGGTGCTGGCCCACGGCCGGGTGGCGGCCGAGGGGGCGACCGGCGCGCTGCTCGCGAACCCGTCGCTGCTGGCCGCCCACCGGCTGGAGCTGCCCTACCGCATGGTCGTCACCGGCACCGGCTGACCCAGGCGGCGGCCTCCTCCGGCGTCTCCACGGACGGCCCGGCGGGCTGCGGCGGCCGTCGGACCATGACCACCCGGACGCCGGCATCCCGGGCCGCGGCCAGCTTGGCCGCCGTCGCGGTGCCGCCGCTGTTGCGCGTGACCAGGGCGTCCACCCGGTGCTCCCGCAGCAGGGCCGACTCGGTGGCGACGTCGTAGGGCCCGCGGTCCCGCACGACGGTGGCCCCGGCCAACCCCGCGGGCAGGTCGGGCGGCTCGATCGACCGGACGACGACCTCGACCCCGGCCGCAGGGAGCCCGGCGAACGGCGCCAACCTGCCCCGCCCGGTGGTGAGCAGCACCCGCCGGGCCCCGACCTGGACCAGCCGGGCCGCGGCGGCGTGCACGTCGTCGACCTCGTCCCAGCGGTCGCGGGGGCCGGGTCGCCACGGCGGGCGGAGCAGCCGCAGCCGGGGCACGCGGGCCTCGGCCGCGGCCGCCGCCGCGTGGTGGGGCATGACGGCGGCGAACGGGTGGGTGGCGTCGACCAGCAGGCCGAACCCGCCGGCTCGCAGCGCGTCGGCGAGGCCGGCCGCGCCGCCGAACCCGCCTGTCCGCACCGGGCACGGCAGCGGGGACGGAGAACGGGTGCGGCCCGCGAGCGAGGCGGTCACGTCGACGCCGTCGACAACCAGCAGGCGGGCCAGGGCGGCCGCCTCGGCCGTTCCGGCCAGCAGCAGCACCGAGGAGCCGGGGCGGGCCACGTCACTCCCCGGCGCGGCGGAGCAGGTAGGTGTCGAACATCCAACCCTTGCGGGCCCGGGCGGCGGCCCGGACCTCCCCGATCTCGGCGGCGACCGCGGCCAGGGGCCCGGCCACCAGGATCTCGTCCGGAGTGCCGAGGTAGGCGCCCCAGTAGATCGTGACGCCGGCCGGGTCGACGGTGGTGTAGGCGGCGCGGCCGTCGAGCATCACGACCACGTCGTCGACGCCGGCGGGCCAGCCCTCGTCGGCCAGCCGCCGGCCGGTGGTGACGTGGACGGGCCGTCCGACGCCGTGCAGCGCGATCCGGTGGGCGGCGGCCAGGGCCTGGACGCTGCTGATGCCCGGCACCACCTCGATCGTGAAAGCGACCGTCCCCCGTTCCGCCACCCGGTCGAGGATGCGGAGGGTGCTGTCGTACAGGGCCGGGTCGCCCCACACCAGGAACGCCCCGGTCTCGCCGTCGGCCAGGTCGCAGGTGAGCAAGCGCTCGTACAGGTCGGCGCGGGCCTCGTGCCAGGCTGCGACGTCGTCGCCGTACGACGGGCCGGAGAGGTCGCGGGTCGGGTCGGGGGTCGTCACGACCCGGTAGGACGGGCGCTCGACGTAGCGGTCGAGGATGTGGCGGCGGAGGGCGGCCAGGTCGTCGCGGTCGTCGCCCTTGTCGAGCACGAAGAACACGTCGGCCTCGTTGAGGGCTCGCACCGCCTGGGCGGTGACGTGCTCGGGGTCGCCGGCGCCGATGCCGACCACCAGCACCCTCCCCATGACGCCACCGCTCATGCCGCCTCCGCCACGACCGCGGTGGCCGGGTAGGGGACGAGGCCGGCGTGGGCGACCCGGACGACCCGGAAGCCGTGCTCGGCCAGGTTGGCCCCGGCCTCGTCGACCGCGGCGGCGGTCCGCTCGGGCGACGGGTGCTGGGAGAACACCGCCAGCCGCCCGCCCGGCGCCAGGTGGCGGGCCACGACGGCGAGCTCGGCCGGCCGGCCCAGGGCCCGGACGTTGAAGGCGAACACGGTGTCGAAGCCGTCGCCGTCCAGGTCGGCGTCGACGAGGGTCGCCTGGACCAGCCGCAGTCGGCCGGCCTCGACGTGGGCCCGGTTGCGGCGGGCGCAGGCGGCGACCATGGCGGCCGATCGGTCGACCGCGGTCATCCGGCCGTCGGTCAGGCGGTCGCAGACGAGGGTCACGGCGAGCCCGTGGCCGCACCCCACCTCCAGCACCCGCTCGGGGCCGCGCAGGCCCAGCTGGTCGACGGCCCACGCCATCCGGTCGCTGTCGCTCACCCGTCCAGCATGGAGGAGGCGGCCGGGTGGCGCCCAGCCCTTCCTCGCTACCGTGGGACCCGATGACCCTCACCGACGCCCCCACCGCGACCGGCCTCCGCCCCGGCCGGGCCGAGACCGACCGCCTGGCCGCCCGCGTGGCCGTGCCGACGGAGGGCCGCGACCGGCACACGGTCACGAGCCCGCTCACCGGCGAGGTGGTGGGCGAGGTCCCGGTGGGGACGGCGCACGACGTGGCCACCGCGGTGGCCCGGGCCCGGGAGGCGCAGCAGGCCTGGGCGGCCCGGTCGCCGAAGGAGCGGGCCGCGGTGCTGCTCCGCTACCACGACCAGGTGCTCGACCGCCAGGACGAGCTGCTCGACCTCATCCAGGCCGAGAACGGCAAGGCCCGGGTGTGGGCGTTCGAGGAGATCATGGACCAGGCGGTCACCGCCCGGTACTACGCCCGCCTCGCGCCCCGGGCGCTCCGGCCCCAGCGGCGGCTGAGCGCGCTCCCCGGCCTGGTGTCGACCCGCGAGCACCACGTCCCGAAGGGCGTCGTCGGCGTCATCTCCCCGTGGAACTACCCGCTCGTGCTGGCCGTCTCCGACGCGCTGGCCGCGCTGGTGGCCGGCAACGCGGTCGTGATCAAGCCCGACTCGCAGACCCCGTTCACCGCCCTCCGGGCGTTTGAGCTGCTGGAGGACGCCGGCCTGCCCGAGGGCCTGGTCCAGGTCGTGACCGGCCCGGGCCGGACGGTCGGCACGGCGCTCGTCGAGACGACCGACTACCTGATGTTCACCGGGTCCACCACCACCGGCCGGGCCATCGCCCGCCAGGCCGGCGAGCGGCTCATCGGGGTGTCGGCCGAGCTGGGCGGCAAGAACGCGATGGTCGTGACCGGCGACGTCGACCTCGACCGGGCGGTCGAGGGGGCGGTGGTCGGCTCGTTCGCCAACACCGGCCAGCTGTGCATCTCGATCGAGCGGATCTACGTCGAGGCGCCGCTGGCCGACCCGTTCCTCGAGGCGTTCGGGGCCCGGGCCGCGGCGCTCCGCCTCGGCGCCGACCAGGCCTACGGCCCGGACGTCGGCGCCCTGGCCAGCCAGGACCAGCTCGACAAGGTGCGGGCCCACGTCGACGACGCGCTCGCCAAGGGCGCCCGCCTGGTGACGGGTGGGAAGCACCGGCCCGACGTCGGCCCGCTGTTCTACGAGCCGACGGTCCTGGCCGACGTCACCCCCGACATGGACGTCTACCGGGAGGAGACGTTCGGCCCGGTGGTCGCCGTCTACCCGGTCGACGGCGACGACGCGGCGGTCGCCGGGGCCAACGACACCGAGTACGGCCTCAACGCCAGCGTCTACTGCGGCGACACCGCCCGGGGCCGGGCGATCGCCACCCGGCTGCGGGCGGGCACCGTCAACGTCAACGACGGTTACAGCTCGGCCTGGGCGAGCCTCGATGCGCCGATGGGCGGCATGAAGGCGTCGGGCCTCGGCCGCCGCCACGGGCGGGAGGGGCTGCTCAAGTACACCGAGTCGCAGACGGTCGCGGTCCGGTCGCGCCTGGCCGAGAGGCTGCAGGACCCGACCGGTGACGCCGCCGGGTACGCCCGCCGCTTCACCGCGATCCTCAAGGCGGCCAAGCATCTGCCCCGCTGACAAAGGGCTTGACCTCAAGCGGGGTTGAGCCGGGATGCTGGGCCGATGCAGATGGATTTCAGCCACTGGATGGCGCTGGAGAGCGCCATGCAGGGCACCCCGCCGAAGCGGACGTTCACCCGGGCCACCCTCGCCCGGGTCTGGGGGTTCGCCCGCCCTCACAAGCGGTCGCTCGCCGCGTTCTTGCTGCTCAGCGTCGCGGCCGCCCTGCTCACGGTGGCGACCCCGATCCTGGCCGGCTGGGTGGTCGACGAGATCGTCGAAGGCGGCGACCAGGGCCGGATCGTCGTCCTGGCCCTGCTGATCGCCGGGCTTGCGCTGGTCGACGCAGGCGTCGGGCTGGCCGAGCGGTGGCAGTCGGCCAAGATCGGCGAGGGGATCATCCTCGACCTGCGGCGGGCGGTGTTCGGGCACGTCCAGCGGATGCCGGTCGCGTTCTTCACCCGGACCCGCACCGGCGCCCTGGTCAGCCGGCTCAACAACGACGTCATCGGGGCCCAGCGGGCCTTCACCTGGACGCTGTCGGGGGTGGTCAGCAACCTCATCACCCTGCTGCTGACCCTTGCGGTGATGCTGTCGCTGTCGTGGCAGATCACGCTGCTGGCGATGCTGCTGCTGCCGCTGTTCGTGGTGCCGGCCCGGCGGATGGGCGCCCGCCTCGCCCACCTGGAACGCGAGGCGGCCGGCCACAACGCCACGATGACGACCCAGATGACCGAGCGGTTCTCGGCTCCCGGGGCGACGTTGGTCAAGCTGTTCGGCCGGCCCGACCGGGAGGAGTCCGAGTTCGGCGACCGCGCCGAGCGGGTGGCCGAGATCGGCGTCCGCACCGCGATGGGCCAGTACGTCTTCCTCACCGCGCTGGCGCTCGTGTCGGCCCTGGCCCTGGCGCTGGTGTACGGGCTGGGCGGGTGGCTGGCGGTCGACGGCCGGCTGGAGCCGGGCACGGTGGTCACCCTGGCACTGCTCCTCACCCAGCTGTACGCGCCGCTGACCGCGCTGGCCAGCGCCCGGGTCGACGCGATGACCGCGCTGGTGAGCTTCGAGCGGGTGTTCGAGGTGCTCGACCTCGAGCCGCTGATCGCGGAGCGCCCCGACCCGCAGGCGGTGCCCGACGGGCCGGTGTCGGTCGAGTTCGACGACGTCCGGTTCGGCTACCCGGCGGCCGACAAGGTGTCGCTGGCGTCGCTGGAGGAGGTCGCCACCCTCGACACCCGGGGCGGGGTCGAGGTGCTGCACGGCATCTCGTTCCGGGTGGAGCCCGGGCAGCTGGTCGCCCTGGTGGGGTCGTCGGGTGGTGGCAAGTCGACGATCGCGTCGCTGGCGCCCCGGCTCTACGACGTCGACGCGGGCGCGGTGCGGCTGGGCGGGGTCGACGTCCGGGACCTGTCGTTCGACGCCATCCGGGGTGCCCTCGGGCTGGTGACCCAGGACGGCCACCTGTTCCACGACACGGTGCGCGAGAACCTCCGCTTCGCGCGGCCCGAGGCGACCGACGACCAGCTGTGGGACGCTCTGCGGCGGGCGCGGCTGGCGCCGCTGATCGACTCGTTGCCCGACGGGCTCGACCCGGTGGTGGGCGAGCGGGGCGACCGGGTCTCGGGCGGCGAGCGCCAGCGGCTGACGATCGCCCGGATCCTGCTGGCCCGGCCCCGGGTGGTGATCCTCGACGAGGCGACGGCCCACCTCGACTCGACCTCGGAGGCCGAGGTCCAGGCCGCGCTCGCCGACGCCCTGGCCGGGCGGACCGCGATCGTCATCGCCCACCGCCTGTCGACCATCCGGGAGGCCGACGCCATCCTCGTGATCGAGGCCGGCCGGGTCGTCGAGCGGGGCACCCACGCCGAGCTGCTGGCCGCCGGCGGCCGCTACGCCGAGCTGTACCAGACCCAGTTCGACGACGAGGGCGACGCCGAGCCGGTGGGCGCGGCGGTGGCATGATCCCGCTGGACGGATTGCAGCCGCCCGCCACCGAGCGCGCATGTTTGCTTGACGACGACCCCGACGGTAACTGAAACTTCTATTGACGGTTCGTCAGTTCGCTCGGCCTGTCACGTGGGGAGGCGGTCGATCCGGCGAACCCGGGGGAGAGGGGGCCAGGCGGTGGCTGGACGACTGACGATCAAGGCCAAGCTGGCGGCAGCGCTCGCGGTGCCGCTCGTCGCGCTGACCCTGGTCGCGGGGCTGGAGGTCGCCAACAGCGTCGGGGAGGCCCGCGCCGTGCGGCGCCAGACCGATCTCGCCACCGCGTCGATCGGCCCGTCCGGCCTCATCAACGCGCTCCAGAACGAGCGCAACTTCACCGGGCTGTGGCTGCTCGGCTCCGAGGATGTCGTCGACCTGCCGGTCGACAGCCTCGAGGACGCCCGCACCGCGACCGACACCGCCCGCGAGGCGTTCACCAGCGAGGTCGAGGCCAAGGGCGGCGACGTCGAGCGGATCTACGGCCCCTCGCTCCGGGCCCTCGACGTCCTCCCCGGCCTGCGCTCCGGGGTCGACGCCTACACGGGCCCCAAGGTCGTCACCGAGTTCAACCAGGTGGCCGAGGACACGTTCCTCGGCTACTCCGACCTCGTGGCGGACCTGGCCGACCAGAACAGCATCCTGTCGGCCGAGGTCGAGGACCACGAGCTGCGGCGGGGCGTCCAGCTCATCGACCAGTCGGCGCGGGAGGTCGACCTGATCGCCCAGATGGTGCGGCTCGCCCTCCTCGGCAGCGTCACCGGCGACGGCCGCATCGCCGACACCGACGAGATCGCCGAGTTCGCCGACACCGTCGACCAGACGCTCAGCCTCCACTATCGCATCCTCGACCTCGCCACCGGCCGCTACGCGCGGGCCGGCGAGAAGCTGGGGGTGGAGAGCGACGCCACCGGCCTGATGCCGATGGGCCCCGAGATCGTCAGGACCGGGATCGTCGACATCCCCCGGCTGCTCGACGCCGTGTCGATCCGCGACGACGAGAGCTACTACGGCTTCATCGGCGACGTGTCGAGCCAGCTCCAGAGCCGGGCCCAGGAGCTGAACGACGCCGCCCAGGCCCGCAGCCGCTGGTACGTCGTCGCCGCCGCCCTGGTCGTGGCCGCCGCGGTCGGCGCCATCTTGGCCGTGTCCCGGTCGATCGTCCGGCCGCTGCGCCAGCTCACCGAGCAGTCGATGGCCATGGCCCGGACGGAGCTACCCGCCGCGGTCAAGGGCGTCCTCGACACGCCGGTCGGCGAGGACGTCAACGTCCCCGAGCTCCAGCCGGTGACCGTCGACTCGCGGGACGAGGTGGCCGACGTGGCCGCCACCCTCAACCGCGTGCAGTCGGCCGCCGTGCAGCTCGCGGTCGACCAGGCGCTGCTGCGCCGCAACGTGGCCGACGCGTTCGTGAACCTGGCCCGCCGCAACCAGAACCTGCTGAGCCGCCAGCTCGACTTCATCACCGAGCTGGAGCGGGACGAGGCCCGCACCGAGACCCTCGAGAGCCTGTTCCGCCTCGACCACCAGGCCACCCGGATGCGCCGCAACGCCGAGTCGCTGCTGGTGCTGGCCGGCGCCGAGGCGTCGCGCCAGTGGCGCGGGCCGGTGCGGGTCACCGATGTCGTCCGGGCCGCACTGGGCGAGGTGGAGGACTACCGGCGGGTCGCGATCCACGACGTCGAGCCGGCCGTCGTGCTCGGCTCGGTCGCCGCCGACCTGGCGCACCTGCTCGCAGAGCTGATCGAGAACGCGCTGCGGTTCTCACCGCCCGACCGGCTGGTCGAGGTCACGGGCCGGGCGAAGGAGGGCCGCTACCTGGTGCTGGTGTCGGACGACGGGCTGGGCATGAGCCGGGACGACCTGAGCGCGGCCAATTGGCGCCTGTCCCGGGCGGAGGGCTTCTCGGTGGCGTCGTCGCGGTTCCTGGGCCACTACGTGGCCGGGAACCTGGCGGCCCGCCACGGCATCACGGTGCGGCTGCACCAGACGCCCTGCTCGGGCATCACCGCGGCGGTGGAGCTGCCGCCGTCGGTGTTCGTGACCGGCCGGTCGGCGGTCGACGGCACCCGGGCCGGCCTGGCTCCGCCCCCGCCTCCCCTGCCCCCGCGGCCGCTGTGGCCGCCGCAGCCGGGCCGCCCGCCGTCGCGGGCGACGGTCGACCTCGCCGCGCCGGCGGGGCGGTACACCCCCGAC
>JBKPHT010000368.1:0-8916 GCA_046730015.1 Actinomycetota bacterium | reverse complement strand
GGCCTTCGCACATGGAAGGGACTATGACCATGAACGTCCATGACGTGCTCGGGTCTCGCCGACTTCGCCTGGCTGGAGGGGTGGCTGCGGCTGTGACGATCGGCGTGGGAGTCGCCGGCCCCGCGATGGCGGAGCAGGTCGCGTCGGCCTCGGTCGCCAACGACACACTCACCATCATCGGCACCAACGACAGCGACCGAGTCGCCCTCCGTCTCGAAGCCGGCGCGCCGGGTGTCTTGCAGATCGACTTCGGCGACGATGGTCTGGCCGAGCACAGCTTCGATCGCAGCACGTTCAGCCGGATCGAGGTGTTCCTGCGCGCCGGGGCCGACCAGTTCCGCATCGACCAGGTCAACGGCATCTTCGCCGACGAGGCCGTCACGATCGACGGCGGCAGCGGCGACGACACACTCGACGGCGGCGACGGCGTCGAGCTGTTCGACGGCGGCAGCGGCGACGACGCCGTCGACGGCAACCGCGGGAACGACACAGGTCTCCTCGGCCCCGGTCAGGACAGCTTCCGCTGGGACCCGGGCGATGGCAGCGACGTCGTCGAGGGCCAGTCCGGCACCGATTCGCTCGACTTCAACGGCGCCGGCGTCGCCGAGAACATGAGCCTGTCGGCGAACGGTGAGCGGACCCTGTTCCTGCGTGACGTGGCCAACATCCGCATGGACATGGACGACGTCGAGCGCCTGGACCTGACGGCGCTGGGCGGCGTCGACAGCGTGACGATCGACGACATGTCCGGCACCGACTTTCGCCGGGCGGACGTGGATCTTGCCGGCCCCGCCGGCGGCGGTGACGGGCAAGCCGACACGGTGACGGTGAACGGCACCGCCCGGGCCGACAACATCGGCGTCACGGCCGAGGGCACCCGCGTCGACGTCAAGCGGCTCCAGACCGACGTGCGGATCACCGGCAGCGAGACCATCGACCTGCTCCAAGTCAAGGCCCTCGACGGCGACGACGACGTTGATGTCGACGGGAACGTCTTCGCCCTCATCGCCGTGGCCGTCGACCTCGGTCTCGGTCAGAGCTGAAGCATCAGCACCGTGTCCGGCGGCCAATGGGCGACGATGCTGCGCATCGCCGTGCTGGGCACACCGACCGGGGCGCCAACCGATCTGGTCCGGCGTCGTGGCGCACGCCGAGATGGGCGCCAAGGAAGCCGCGGTGCACCCCGCCGCAGCGGATGCGGGGGTGCACCGTGGCTTTCTGGTTCATTGCGACGAGCGCCGGGCTTGGTGACCGTCGTGGTGTTGCGTCGACCGGTTGTCGAATCGAGAGCACGCCGAGGCGACGCCGTGGGCGGCCTGTCAGGAGAGGCCAGCGGCGACCGATCGAGGTGTGGCGCGTAGCATCCCGGCATGTTCGTGGAGACGATCGCTCTACCGCGCCCGGAGTGGGAGCGCTGGGAGGAGCGCCTGCGCTACTCGACCGATCCACCGAAGGCACTGATCGCCACGATCGTCTGGGAGTCGGGTGACGGACAGGTGTCAGGTGTCAACGTCTGGGACACGCCCGGGGCCATCGCCGACTTCTACATGGACCGAGTCAGGCCGATCGTGGAGGCGGAGGGCGAGCCAACCAACAAGCCCGAGCGACACGGCGAACCGCTCGCGTTCTATCTTCGCCATTAGCTCTGCTTCACACGACGCCCGCTCGTGGGACGCCGATGCCCAGGGCCGCCATCCGCGTTCGGCATGGAGCTGTTTGCCAAGGATCCCGAGCGGGACGCCCGCTCCTTCGTCAGATTCCGTGGGCCGCTTCGCCGAGCTTGAGGAGATCGCCGCCGTCGCCTTTCTGGCTGGCGACGATTCTTCGTTCGTCACCGCCTCGGCGTTCTTCGTTGACGGGGGGATCTCCCGGGGCTGAGGTCACGTCGCTGTGGGAGCTGTGGTTAGGGGCGCAGGCCGAGGGCTCGGCACGCCGCCAGCAGTGCGGGGAACAGGTCGTCGTCGGCTTCACAGGCGATCCCGGTGCCGGAGGTCAGGTAGCTCCATTGGCCAGCGTGGTCGGCGAGGAACACCTGCTCGTTGTCGAGGCACGCACCGCCGGGATGACCGCACCGGGAGTTGTCCGGGACCGCGAAGACCCGTGCGTAGGCGTTGCGACACTGCTGGAGGTTCACCGAGACGATGTGCAGCGCCCCGCCGGCGGTCGCTTCGAGCTCGTCGGCGACGACTGGGAGGATGGCCGCTGCGGTGCACGGGGCGTGGGGTGTGCCCGAGGTGGTGTAGGTGATCTCGACAGCGACCCAGACCGTGCCGGGGCCGAGGGGTTGGGCCAGCTCGACGATCGCACTCTCGCTGGTGGTCGCGGTGGTGTGGGTGACCTGGTAGCGGTTGGGGCCCGAAGGCTCGACCAACGACTCGGGGACGCCGAAGGTGCAGGCCGCGGCGACGTCGGGTGCCGAGCCCAGCCAGGGCTGGTGGCCGTCCTCCCATGCCTGCTGGAGGGCGACGACAGCGTGCATGCCTCCGTCCGGGCAGACGAAGTGCGGATCGTCGGCTGGGGCCGTTGTCGCCATTGGTGCTGTCGTGGTCGGTGGGGTCGTCGAGGTTGGGGCAGGTGTGGCTCGGGTCGCCGAAGTGGTCGCCGACCGCTCCGCCGCCGAGCTGTCGTGGCGCTCGTCGCCGCCACCGCCGCCGTCGCTCCGGGCCACCAGAGCGGTGGCCGCCAGGACCAGCAGCACCGCCGGCACCAGCGAGATCATCAGGATTCGTTTCGTCAGGAATCGTTTCATCAGTGCGCTCCGCCGTTCGTCTCCCGCTTCGTTGCGCGAGTACCCCTACAGATGCCCGTGGCGGCTCTTCGGTTGACAGACCCGCACGATCTAGACAGATGTTGCCGCCGGGGACGAACATGCGTTCGATAGCGTCAGCATCATGCACCCGGAATCGCTAGACCACCTGTCCGCCCGGCACGCCGTCTTCGTCACTACGGCTATGCACATGCAGCATCCACGCACCGACTACCAGCGGTGGCGCCGGGACTGGGCCGAGATCAATCGACTGGTCGAGGAGATCAACCGCCTGGCCGCCCTGCAACCACGTCCGAAGTGATGGGATTCGGTGTCTGCCCTGGTGAGCGAGGTCGCCGTGAGCGACGCTGGGAGCAACCGGCGACGGACCACCCGTTTACAGAGCGGAAGGTCACCGGATCGACGCCGGTCCCGATCACGAGCGATGGCCAGGCGTAGCGTCTGATCATCGGCGGTTTTCGGCGACCAGGGCGAGGCCGCGGACTGACCTTGCGACCTCGACCGCGACCGTGGTTGTCCGGACGTTCGTCGCGCGCTCGTCGCGCGCGTCCGAGCCAACCGAAGGAGGAGATTTGCCGCTGAGGGCGACGGCGAGGCCTTGCTCACAGCGAGATCGTCGACCTGGCCACCGCCCACCCGCCAGCACCGGGGCTGACACGGCTCAGCCGCACAGCTCCCGGCGGGCCTCCTGGGGGTCGGCGGGGAAGCGGAAGCTGTGAAGCCGCACGGCGTCGACCATGTTGCCCACGAAGCGCTGCGGGCTGAGCGGAGCGCGTACGTTGTGGACGAGCTCGGCCAACGGCCCACACGTCAGAGCCTGGGCCGCCGCCCGACGGTCGGCCTCGAAGGTGGCGATGTCGACCGGCACCGGCACGCCGGTTCCGGACAGCAGCACGCCCCACCCCGGGGGCGGAGCGAAGCCGGCCGGGTCATCGATGGGACTGTCGCCGTCGACGAACGCGGCCGCCACCCACGGCGGGCCCAGCAGCTTCTCGTGACCGGGGGCACCTCGGTGGTCGAGCTCGACCCGGGCCACGACCGGGTCGGCAAGCCCGAGGATGTCGTAGACCCAGACGTCGAGCGGCAGGGCGAAGCTCGTCGCCCCCAGGGCGTAGACGGGCACCACCGACGCGCCGAGGTCGGGCCGCGCCGGGATGCCCTGTCCCCGGGCCGGCGAGTGCACGAGCGGGTCGAACCACGCGGGTTCGGACGCTGACGCCGGCTTGTAGAAGGGTACGAGCCGCGTCAGGTGGTCGACGCGGACCGGGTTGGTCATCCCGGACCTCTCCACGTAGCTGCGCCGACCGTCGAAGGCGTCGGTGTGGGAGCCCAAGGGCGGGCGGAGGACGAGCGCGCAGACCACCGCCCACACGCCGATCGCGGCCGCCACGACCGCGGGCAGGCGTGCCGGCAGGTCGCGGACGCTGACCGCGAAGATGGGCAGCAGCAAGGCGAACCAGGCGGGCAGCAGCAGCCGGCCGTGCAGGTAGTCACCTCCCACCCGCACGACGGCGACGGCGTGCAGCACCGCCCCCGCCTCCACGCCCACCACCACCAACCGCCAGGCCCGGATCCGCGCCGCGGGGACTCCGGACGGTGACCACCACAGCGCCAGCATGGCGGCGGTGGCGGCTACGGGCACGACGAGCACGTAGGGTCCCGCGAAGTTGACGAGGTACTTCCAGCCCTGGCTCCACCACGCCAGCGAGCCCTCCTTGGCGTGCAAGGTGTTGGGGACGAGCTGGCCGTAGTAGCCCATGCGGAACACCTGCAGGGCCACCGGCAGGCTGGTCGCCGCTAGGCCGGCAGTCAGCAGCGAGCGGGAATTCTGGTTCCGGGCAGTCACCGCCAGCGGCACCATGAACCCGGCGCAGAAGGGCGCGAAGTCGGGCCGCACCACTACGCCCAGGCCGACGAGTAGCGACGTGGCCAGCAGCCGCCGGCGGGTGGGCGTGACCCGGTCGACGAGCGCCACCACCGCCCAGAAGGTGCCGCCGAGCCAGGCGATGCTCAACCCGTTCTCCAGCCCCCCGGTGGCGAAGTCCCAGCACACCGTGACGGCGAAGTAGGCGACGGCGCCGAGGGGCAAGACGAGCCCCGACGAGCTGTCGACGCGTCGCAGGCGGGCGAGTCGTCGGGCCCCCGCCATCCCTGCAGCCACGCCGAGGGCGCCGAGGGCCAACTCGATCAGGATGGCCGTCCACTCGATGCGGAACGGGCTCACGAGATCGGCGAGCGTGAGTAGCGCCAACCACAGCGTGCTGGTCGTCACCTCGACCCGCTCGCCGACGTTGAACACCGGCCCGTTCCCCGCCTGGATCTGCTCGACCACCCGGTAGTTGATGAAGGCGTCGTCGACGGTCCAGCGGCGTGCCCAGCCCACGATCAGGTAGAGCGCCACCGTCGCCGCGGGCAACAGGACGAGGGCCGGCTGCGGGTGGACCCTCAGCGGCCGCCGCGGGCGTGCAGGCGATCGGTCGTCGCCGGTGGCGACGTCGGCGAGCCCCAGCGCGACCCCCACGGCTCGGGAAGCCTAGTGGCCGAAGCTAAGGGGCGTCGCAGAAGTCCGCCACGGATCTGTCTGGGCGACCGGCGAGCCGCAATCTCGTGCGTCCCGGCTGAGGACGGGCGCCTCCGGCACCGCTTGACCCCGTAGAGCCAAACTCGACCCCGTAGAGCCAGATTCGACAGAGCACGCACGAGCGAACGACTCCTGTCCGGCTCCGGTTGATGCTTGACACTTCGGTTGGACGAAGCGGACTGGCGGCGAAGGAAAGGGTCTCGTTCACTCCAGGGATCGCGGCTCGCCGCAGAAGAATGTCGCTTCGTCGAGAAGCTCGCGGGACACCGCGACTCTTGTCAGGCGCTCGGCCAGCGCGAACGACCCTGCGACCGGCCCGACCCACGGCTCGGAGAGGTCGGCGAACCTGCTGTCGGTCTCGGCCGCGCCGGCATGCGACGGCGCCACGTCAAAGCCGACCGCGGCCATCTCGTCGACGAGGTCGTCGGGTGTGCTGCCAGCGCGGCGAACGTTCGGGAACATCGGGTCGAACTCGACGCGAAGCTCACCGTCACGGACCCACCGGAACCGACCGTGGGCGTTGACGTTGCGGAAATGCGAAACCAGCTCATGCCCTTCGGACAAGGGCCGGGCAACCGCTGGCGTGACCCCGAGGATCCCGCCCGGTTCGATCATGAGGGCGCCCCCTTCGACCGGCGTCACGGCGACGAAGCGTTCAGAGCCGGCGTTCGGAGGCACGTTCCGTGGGTTACGGCTGCAGGTGAGGCGTTTCGTCCTGCAGGTGGTGAGTGGCCGCGATCGACGCCACCGTCCAGCCATCGTTGGTCCCGTGAAGTGTCGTGATCGCGCAGCCGGGCACTCCGTCGTCGATCAGGGCTGGTGCCCTTGCACGGAGCTCATCGTCTCCGAGCAGGGTGCGGAGCAGGTCGGTGGTGACGCCTCCATGCGAAACCACGATGGCTGTTCCGGTCGGATGCGCCCTGGCGAGGTCGTCGAGCGCTGCCAGGAAGCGGGACGCGGCCTCGGTCGAGGAGTCTCCACTCGAAGGTACGTAGGTCGGATCGGCAGTTGCACTCCGCCAGTCCCTTAGGAAGTCATCGATCGACTCGGCGAGCGGATCGTCCCAGTTCATCCGCTCGCGCAGTCGCGGATCAGTGGTTGGCGGGACGCCGAGCTCCTCTGCGATCGGGGCCGTTGTCTCACGGGCTCGCCGCATCGGGCTGGACCAGATGGCGACCGGCGTATCTCGGGCCGCCAGCCACCGTGCGGTCGCTCGCGCCTGGCGCATGCCAAGGTCCGTCAGGCCGGGATCACCGGGGAGTCGTTCCTTGTCTCCGTGCTGAACGACGGCGACTCGTAGCACCACGACAACGAGCGTAGGAACGAGCGGCCCCCTTTGATGGGCGCGTTTCGCCGGACTCCATTCCGGCGATCGAGGGATAGTCCTCGCGGGCGGCCGCCGCGGTTGAGCGAGAATTGTCGTGATGACTGCGTGGCGTCCGCCACCGCCCTCGGCCCGCGTCGGCGATTGGGACTACATCGCCACCTAAGTGGCGACCTCGACCCCGGACGGCATCGTCGGCGAGTGGGTCGATGGCCTTCCCGGGCCGGACGTGCGAGCTGCGGCGGCGGAGTTCGCGGCGAGGAGTCGGGGCGCGTTCTGCGAGGGGCGGCATATCGAGACCGGATGCGCGTATCTGCGTCTGCGTGTGCGGCACGCGCCGCCCGACTGTGTCGGGCCACGTGGCCGGCTGTTCGCCGTTGACCTCGACTTCGGTCCCAGCAGCGCTCCGGCTGATTACCCGAAGGTAGGGCTTGAGGACCTGTTCGACTTTGCCGCCTCCAGAGTGTGATCGAGCGTCGCCGCACCGGCGGTAGGGGATGGTCGTACACGCCACGCAGCCCCGGATTCCGAAGTGTGTATTCCGGTGGTCAGGGTGTCGGTGGCACCTCCTCTGCCCAGCGGTGGACACGCGGTGCTTAGCCTGGCTCTCCTCTGGGTAGCCGCCCGGCGTGTCCTCCTGCGCCCGGTCCCGGCGTTGGGCGGCACCTGGTTGGGATCGGGTCAGTAGCGCAGGTCGGCGAGGACGCCGTAGTGATCCGAGATCTGGGGGTGCTCGGGTGTCGGTGTAGCGCCGAGCAGCTCGCAATGCGTGGGATGGCCGACTCCGCCGGCTCTGGGCCAGGCGGACAGGATGTAGTCGAACCGGCGATCCGGGTACAGGCCCGGTGTGGCGAGCGGGTTGCGGTTGGACCACGTGTAGCCGGGGGTTTCCTCGCCGGCCAGTTCCCAGGCGTCGTAGAAGACGAGGCTCGGCACCGGTGTCTCGCTGCGTCCGGTCAGCATCCGTAGTTCGTCGGAATCCGGGCCGGCGTTGAAGTCGCCGCATACGACGACAGGATCGCGGCGGTGGCTGGCCCGTGCGACGAAGGCGGCGAGCTGCCGGACCTGGGCCTGACGTAGGCCGCTGGCGTGGAGCGGGTAGTCGAGCGTGACGACGAACACGTGAACCGGGCCCCGAGGACCGTCGATGACGGTCAACAACGCCTCGCCGTTTCCGTCCCCGTCGTCGCCTCGAAGCGCCTGACGCTCGCGTTGTGTGATCGGCCAGCGCGAGACGACCCCGATGCCCGACGTCCACCCGCCCTGGTCCCAGTCGCCAACGAACACCCGGTGCTCCAAACCGAGGCGATCACCGACCCGGTCTGCCTGACTTGCCTCTGGCGTCGCCCACGACTCCACCAGACAGGCGATGTCGGGTTCCACCGCCGCCAACACGTCCTCGAGACCCGCTTGGCGCTGCTCCCAGGCCCCGTACCTCCCCCAGACGTTCCAGACCACGACCCGCAGCGTCGTGTCAACAAGTGGGCCATACGGCGCGTAGGGATCGAAGGTCACATGCCGAGTCTGGCCGACGCACAACCCTCAGCACCCACGCTCGACGCCCTCGACAGTCACACGTCGTCCATTGCCCGCGAACACGACAGCCGCCGCGCACGTCGAGCGGTCAGGTTCGCTGGCGGGCCCGGTAGGCGGCGACGTGTTGGCGGTTGGCGCAGAGGGTGTCGCAGTAGCGGCGCGACCGGTTGCGCGAGAAGTCCACCAGCACACTGTCGCAGTCCGGGGAGGCGCACACCCGAAGCCGTTCGAGTCCGCCGTCAACCACGACGATGGCGAGGGCGACACCCATCTCCGCCCCGAGCCGGCGGTGGAGCGGAGCGCCGGCAGGGGTGAAGTGGAAGTGGATCGGGTTGCCGTCGTGCTCGACGAGGCGCGGGGCGGCTCGGGAGTCGGCGATGAGCCGGTTGAGCTCGGCCACCACGGTCTCCTGGTGTCCGGCGGTTGCGGCCTCGAAGATGCTGCGTAGGCGGCTGCGGAGCTGGCGGACTGCCTGGAGCTCGGATCCTGTGCCTGCTCGGACACCGCTGATCTGTTGCCGGTCGAGGTAGTCGACCAGTTGTTCCGGTGTCGTCAGTGTGTCGGTCTGCTGGCCCCGATCGTCGGTGTTCACGAGGTCGACGACCTCGTCCACGCATGCGCGAGTGTCATGGTCTAACTGCACTTGACTCCTGACATACTCTGGCTTACGGTCAGCACCGTAAGTGAGTTTACTCATGACAGGCAGGT
>JBKPHT010000367.1:0-4901 GCA_046730015.1 Actinomycetota bacterium | reverse complement strand
CGGCAGTGAGTACCTGCCTGTGCGCTCCGCACAGCACGCCGGCGATGTCGGCAGCGTGCGGGTCCGTAGCCGGCTCGGTCAACACGTGGCGAGCCGTGCGCCGCGAGGTGACGCGGCTCGACGTCGTTGCTCCCAACGTTGACCAGAGCAGCACAAACACCTGTTCGTGCCAGCCGTCCTCCGAGGGTGCTTCCAAGCTCCCTATGCGGTTTGATTCCGGTCACCCGCTCTGACTCGTCTCGGCGTGCTGGTCCCCGGATCCGGCAGTGACGATCTGCTCTCCGCGGCGAGGTCGACCGGCTCTGGGCACCTGCGCACCCTGGGCGCACCATGAGGGTGTAGCCGATCGCGGAGGTGGCTCATGACGGTGGTCGAGCGACCGGCACACGAACGGCCGGCGCCCTGGTTGCGCACGGGACTCGGTGTAGTGCTCGGCGTTGTCGCGGGCACCGCGATCGTGGTGGCCGTCGCGTTGGCGGTGCGCAACGATCATGGTTCGGGCGTCGCCGCCACCGAGCACCGCGATCTGGCGCCCTTCGCGACGGTCGAGCTCGCCGGAGAGAACACCGTGACGATCCGCGTGGGGCCGGCGCAGTCGGTGGCCGTCACCGCCGACCAGGACCTCATCGACCGCGTCACCACGACCGTGCGCAGCGGCAGGCTCATCATCGCCAACGAGGGCAGCTTCACCACCACGACCCAGATGTCGGTAACCGTCTCGGTGCCGTCGCTCGAAAGCGTCGTGCTGAGCGGCAGCGGCACCGTGACCGTCGAGGGCGTGACAGGGACCGACTTCGTCGCGGACCTCGCTGGCACCGGCACCCTGGCGGCGTCGGGCACCGTCGACCACCTGACCGCGATGCTGTCGGACACCGGGACGGTCGACCTGCAGCGCCTGATCGCCCGTGACGCCATCGCGCACATGGACGGCACCGGCGTCATCAACGTCCACGCGACCTCGACGCTCGACGCCACGCTCACCGGGACCGGCTCGATCATCTACTCAGGATCGCCGTCCGTGACAACACACAACACAGGCACCGGCTCCGTCACCGGCGGATGAAAGCGAGGGACATCGATGAGCACGACGTACGAGTACAAGTTCGTCCGGATCGGGGAGAATGCGGGCTCAGCCCTTTTCGGCGTGCGCGATAGGGACCGGAACGCCTACGAGGGCATCGTGCACGAGCACGCCGCCGAGGGTTGGCGGCTCGTGCAGATCTTCGCGCCCGGCGTCGCCGCCTTCGGCGCAGCGAAGTACTACGAACTGATCTTCGAACGGGAGACGGCCGCGGACGCGCCGCCGTCAAGGGCCGACGCCGAGGAGGAGCGTGTCGGCGTCTGAACTCCCCGGGCAACCAGCTTGGCCGGGCATCGGTTCGCTGGCGCTGCTTGACGAAGCGGGGTGACCCGTCCGGCCCTCGGACCAGCCGTTGCGGTTCGTGGAGGAGTCGACTCACTCGGTTCGACGCGTTCGTGTCAAGGCGGCGGGGGAGCGGACGGGGGCCCTGACCGGCCGGTCAAAACGACGGGACGTTCGCGGGATGCCCGATCTGATGCGAGGGAGTCAGCCCTCACTGACAGAGCCAATCCGCCGGTTCCCCTGAGCGCCCGTCTGTACGGCCACGGTCGCTGCACTCCTTCCAACCGGGAGTCCCACGGGCTGGCACGTCCTTGCACGCGCCCCCCGGAATGCTTTGCAGAGCAGCGGTGATGAGCGACACCCGGGCCACCATGGCCGTCCGCCAGGGGTCAACCGTGGCCACAGGGTGCCGCCTCGATCGCAGGTCAACTACGGCCATCGCTGCTCGTTGCACGGCTTGCGAGCAGGGGTCGGATCGCGCGTCTATCGCGCGGTCGTATCGGACCGGTGGTGTTCGCGTCCGGGCGCCCGTTCGGGCGACCAGATGCTGTCGACCGGGAACGTTCCCCGATCTCGCAAACTCGTTGAACGACCCGACGAATCAGGAGTGATCAGCAAGCCGCGTGACCAGGGCGGCCATGAGACCGGTGGGCATGTGGGGGTGGACGGGCTCAGATGTGCAGGGTGGGCCGGTAGACGAGCTCTTGGATGTGGCCGTCGAGCGTCCGGCTGTCGATCAGCTCGAGGTCGAAGTCGGCCGCACCCTGGAAGATCGGGTCCTGGCCGGTCTGACCGGTGATCACGGGGAAGAGCGTGACCTGGACGCGGTCGACCAGGCCGGCGGCCATCAGGGCCCGGTTCATCGACAGGCTGCCGTGCGAGCGCAGCGGCACCTCGGACTCCTCCTTGAGCCGAGCGACGACGTCGACGGCGTCACCGCTCACCAGGGTCGCGTCCGGCCAGTCGAGGGGTCCCTCCAACGTCGTCGACACCACGGTTGTCGGCATGGTCCTCATCCGGGTGTTGACGGGGTCGAGCTCGGACCCCTGGGTGATCGAGCCCAGCAGCTGCACGAACTGCCGAAACGTGTTGGCCCCGAGGACCATCCGCTGCTCCACGTCGTACGCGGCGAGGCGGCGGTCGAGGAACTCGGGGCCTTGCTTGCCCCAGTAGCCGCCCCAGTCGCCGTCGCTGTTGTAGGAGCCGTAGCCGTCGAGGGTGGTGAAGATGTCCCAGGTGTAGGTCGCGGTCATGGTGCTCTCCTCGAGTACGGGTTGATCGGGCCCCGGTCGTCTACCGGGTTCCTGCACCAGCTACGAACGGGCCCGGCAGTTTCGACAGAACAGTCGGAAGATTCTTCTCGCGGTGCGGGTGTCGATTCGGGTGGTGGCGTTCGTGGAGGTGACGAGCGGCGCATCGGGCACCGCCGAACCCAGGGAGAACGCCATGTCCGTCACCACGCCCACCGCCCCCACCGTCACCGAGCGGTACGCCGTTCGTCGGGCGAGCTCGCTGCGGCGCACCACCGTCGTCGCCGGTCTCGTCGCCGCCGCGGTCGCCACTGCGGTCGCCGCCGCAGTCCACGTCGCCGGCGTTTCGTTCGAGGTCGACGGCGAGATGATCCCGCTGGCGGGCTTCGCCCAGATGACCTTGCTGGGCGCCGTGATCGGCGGTGTGGTCCTCGCTGTGCTCAACCGGCGCAGCCGCTCGGCCCGTCGCCGCTTCCTCCAAGACGGCCGTGGCGCTCACCGCGCTGTCCTGCGTGCCGTCGGTCACCTGGCCCGACGACGCCGCCACCAAGCTCGCGCTCGTGGCGCTTCACGTCCTGGCCGCCGCCATCGTCGTCCCCGCCCTCGTCCGTCACGCCCACGACTGGCCGCCCGCCGACGTTCCGTTCACGCGGAGGAGACTGTGACCATGCCCCAGTACCTGCTGTCCGTCTGGTTCGACGAGCCCTACGACGACGACCTCGACCTCTCCGCACCCGAGACCCAGCGCCAGATGGCGCGGACGGCCGAGCTCAACGCCGAGATGGAACGCGCCGGCGCCTGGGTGTTCGTCGCCGGTCTGCGGCCGGCATCGTCGGCGACCGTGGTGCGAGCCGCGGGCGGCGACATCTCGATGACCGACGGCCCCTACGCCGAGACCAAGGAGCAGATGGGCGGCTTGTGGGTCATCGAGGCCGCCGACCTCGACGCCGCCCTCGACTGGGCCGCCAAAGCGGCGACCGCCTGCGGGCGACCCATCGAAGTCCGACCTACGCATGCCTGACCTCGCCGAGATCTTTCGCGGTGAGGCCGGCCGCTGCACCGCCACCTTGATCCGCGTCCTCGGCGACGTCGACCTCGCCGAGGAGGCGGTGGCGGAAGCGTTCGCCATCGCCGCCGAGCAGTGGCCGAGAAAAGGTGTGCCGCCGAACCCCGGCGGCTGGATCACCACCACCGCCCGCAACCGCGCCATCGACCGGCTGCGACGCGAGTCGACCCGCACCGACCGCCACCTGGCGGCCCTCCGACTCGACACCGACGACATGCAACCCGACCACGACCCCGAACTCGACGCCCTCGACGGCTTCGTCGATGTCGTCCCCGACGACCAGCTGCGACTGATGTTCCTGTGCTGCCATCCCGCGCTCGCCACCGACGCCCAGGTCGCACTCACCCTGCGGCTCCTCGGCGGGCTCGACACCCCCGAGATCGCTCGCGCCTTCCTCGTCCCCGAACCTACGCTCGCCCAGCGGATCGTCCGCGCCAAGCGCAAGCTGCGCGACAACCACGCCCCCTACCGCGTCCCTCATGCCGCCGAGCTGCCCGAACGGCTACACGCTGTGCTGGCGGCGATCTACCTGATCTACACCGAAGGGCACACCGCGACCACCGGCGACAGCCTCACCCGCGTCGACCTCTCGCGTGAAGCAATCCGCCTCGCACGCGTGCTCACCGAGCTCATGCCCGACGAGCCCGAAGCCGTCGGCCTCCTCGCTCTCACGCTGCTCAGCGAAGCCCGGCGGCCGGCCCGCACCGCCCCAGACGGATCAATGATCCGCCTCGCCGACCAGGACCGCAACCAGTGGGATCGCATGCTCGTCACCGAAGGTCACACCCTCGTCCGCGCCTGCCTGCGCCGCAACCAGCCCGGCCCGTTCCAGATCCAAGCGGCCATCGCCGCCATCCACGCCGACGCCGCCACCGCCGCGGCAACCGACTGGTCCCAGATCGTTGCCCTCTACGACCAGCTCTACGCCATGCGCCCCAACGCGGTGACCGCACTCAACCGGGCCGTCGCCATCGGCGAGATGCGTGGCGCCGCCGCTGGCCTCGACGCCCTCGACTCGCTCGACGTGACCCTGCTCGAGGACTACCAGCCCTACCACGCCGCGCGCGCCGACCTCCTCGCCCGTGCTGGACGGCATCACGCAACCGTCGCCGCCTACGACCGCGCCATCGAGCTGACCGCCAACCCAACCGAACGGCGCTTCCTCGAACGACAGCGCAAGGCGGCCGCCGACCGGACGTAGACGAGCGCAGCGGACGTGGCG
>JBKPHT010000366.1:0-5741 GCA_046730015.1 Actinomycetota bacterium | reverse complement strand
GCTGCGGGCGGCGATCGCGGCCGAGGCCGGCCGGAGCATCCACACCGCGGCCGCGCTCGACGCGGCGGCCGCCGAGGCCGACGACGCGGCCGAGCTCGCCATGCGGGCGCTGGAGCGGTCACACCAGTCGGCCCGGGCCGGCCAGCGGGCCGAGGCCGCGAAGTGGACTGCGGCCGCCCAGGTGTTCGCCATGCGCCTGCGCGACGCCCGAGCCCGGGTGGCCGCCCTGGAGGCCGAGTCGGCGGCTGGCACCGAGCGCACCCGGCGGGCCGAGGTCGGGCTCACCGAGAACGTCCGCCGGCTGGAGGCCGTGCTGGCGGCACGGCTGCCGATGGTGCCCGGGCGGAAGGGCGCCCGCCTGCAGACCGCGGCCGACGAGGCCGTCGCGGGGCTGTGCCGGCCGGTGACCGAGGCGGTGGCGGCGGCCGAGGGCGAGGCCCGGAGGGCCCTAGTCGCAGCCGAGGCGGAGGGAGACCCGGTCGAGCCGGTCGCCGAGGACGAGCTGGAGCAGGAGGTCGACCTGGCCAGCACCGAGCCCATCCTCGACGAGCTGCGGGCCGAGCTGGGCCTCGACGGGGCCGAGCCGGCGCCCGGCAGCGCCCACAGCCCGCCCGTCGGCCGGGGACAGTCTCGGATGCGGACGGAGCGTAAGCGGACGTCGCCGGTCCGCCGCTGACGGCGCGCCTGGGGCCGCGGCGGACGCTGTCACACCCCGGGGATAGCCTTGCCGTGATGTCCGCCGCCGCGCCGAGACTCCGGTTCGCCCCGTCCCCGACCGGGTACCTGCACGTCGGCAACGCGCGCGCCCTGCTGTTCAACTGGCTCGTTGCGCGGCGGGAGGGCGGCGAGATGTTGCTCCGCATCGAGGACACCGACACCGAGCGCAACCGGCCCGAGCTGACCGACGACATCCTCGACCAGATCCGGTGGCTCGGCCTGACGTGGGACGGCGAGGAGACCCACCAGAGCGACCGCCTCCACCTCTACGCCAAGGCGGCCGAAGAGCTCCGGGCCGCCGGCCGGGCCTACTGGTGCGACTGCACCCCCGAGCAGGTGCAGCAGCGGGCGAGGGACCGGGGCGGCCCACCCGGCTACGACGGTCATTGCCGCGACCGGGGGCTCGCCCAGGGTCCGGGCACGGCCCTCCGCTTCCGGGCGCCCGACGAGGGGACGACGTCCTTCGACGACCTGGTCCGGGGCCGCGTCACCTTCGACAACTCGACCATCGAGGACTTCGTCCTGGTGCGGTCGAACGGCATCCCGACGTTCCTGCTGGCCAACCTGGTCGACGACGCCGACATGGGCATCACCCACGTCGTCCGGGGCGACGACCACGTCAACGGCACCCCCAAGTACCTCCTCATCGGCGAGGCGCTGGGGCTCGACCACGCCCCGGTGTTCGCTCACCTGCCGATGCTCGTCAACGAGGCGCGCCGGAAGCTGTCCAAGCGACGCGACTCGGTGTCGGTGGCCGAGTTCCGGGAGGCCGGCTACCTGCCCGAGGCGATGGTCAACTACCTGGCCCTGCTCGGCTGGGGGCCGCCCGACGGCGTCGAGATCCGGCCGCTGGTCGAGATCGTCGAGCTGTTCCGGCTCGACGACGTGACGCCGTCGCCGGCGTTCTTCGACGTCAAGAAGCTGCAGCACGTCAACGCCGAGTACATCCGGGCGCTCGATCCCGCCGAGTTCGTCGCGCGGGCCCGGCCCTTCTTCGCCCACGGCGACGCGACCGAGGCGGTGCTGATCCCTATCGCCGAGCTCGTGCGCGACCGGGTGCGGCTGCTCACCGAGGCCGAGCCGATGGTCGGCTTCCTGCGCGACGACGAGATCGAGATCGACGAGGCGTCGTGGGCGAAGCACGTGGAGAGGCTGGGCGACCGGGCGGCGGCGATGCTCGATGCGGCGATCGAGGGCCTCGCCGGGTGCCCGTGGGAGGCCGGCGCCATCAAGGACGCGATGGAGGCCGCCGCGCTCACGGCCGGGTTCGTGAACGCCGAGGGCGGGCCGCAGGTGTCGAAGGCCCAGGGACCGGTGCGGGTCGCCGTCGCCGGGCAGGGGGTCGGGCCGCCCCTGTACGAGTCGTTGGTGGTCCTGGGGCGAGACCGCACGCTGGCCCGCCTCCGCGAGGCCAGGGCGCGGCTGTGACGCTCACGCTCCGCCGCTCGCCCGAGCGAGCTCCCGACAAGCCCGGCCGTCAGGCCCGGCGCTGGCTGTGGCGCGGCCTGCTGGTGGTACTGGCCGCCGGCCTGGCGTACGTGGCCGTGACGTTCGTCCAGGTGTGGCTGGCGAGCCGGCGCGACGGCGCCCGGTCGGCCGACGCCATCGTGGTGCTGGGCGCAGCCCAGTACGACTGCACGCCGTCCCCGGTGCTGGAGCAGCGGCTCGACCACACCCTCGACCTGTACCGCGACGGTGTCGCCGGGCGGATCGTGGTCACCGGCGGGCGCCGGTCGGGAGACCGCTGCACCGAGGCCCGGTCGAGCGCCGAGTACCTGATGGCCGAGGGCGTGCCCGAGGCCGACCTGCTGCGCGAGGACAACGGCACCAACTCGTGGGAGTCCCTGGCCGCCGCGTCCCGCATCCTGCGCGACGAGGGGCTGACCCGGGTCGTGCTGGTCACCGACGGCTACCACGCCCTGCGCGTCCAGGCGATCGCCGGGGAGCTGGGCCTCGACGCCACGGTGTCGCCGAGCCACCGGGGCGGGTCGCTCCGCGACCTGATCGAGGAGACGGGGGCGGTGGCGGTGGGCCGCGTCGTCGGGTTCGGCCGCCTGGTCGACCTCGACGACCAGGTCGAGGAGCAGCTCGACGAGACGATCTCCACCGACCAGCAGCCCGACCCCGGCGCCCCCGCGGGCGGCGGATCCGGCGTGCGACCCAGAGCCGCCTCCGGGTAGGGTGTCTCTTCACCTTCGGGGGTGGTGTAATCGGCAACACTACTGGTTCTGGTCCAGTCATTGGGGGTTCGAGTCCTCCCCCCCGAGCCACAAATTCGGCACGAAGCCCCAGGTCAGAGGCCTGGGGCTTCGTTGATCTCGGTCGGCCCGCCCCGGCCCCGCGATGAGTCCACGCCACCGCCGTCGTCGACACTCGGGTACCGAACGACCCCCGGGAGGGATCGACCGTGCTGCTCGCTGGAAAGACCGCCGTCGTGTACGGGGGGAGGGGGGCCATCGGCGGCGCCGCCGCCCGGGCCTTCGCCCGCGAGGGAGCGACGGTCCACCTCGCCGCCCGCACCGAGGGCCCCCTGAAGGCGGTGGCCGAGGACGGAGGGTGAGGATCGACCGGCGTCAGGCGCCCGGCTCGTCGAGCAGGGCGCTGAGCCTCCTGGGCGCGACCTTCCGGTAGGCGTCCTCGAGGATGCCGGTGATCTCGTCCCAGTCCGGGTCGCGGTCGAGGCGGACGCCGAGCCAGCCGCTCGGGCCGACGTACGGCGGCCGGAAGAACCGCTCCGGCTCCTCGTGGACCATGGCCTCCTGGACGCCTGGCGGGGCCGGGCACCAGATGGCCAGCCGCCCGTCGCCGTGGTGGTCGTCGAGGTACATGGCCAGCGTCTTCTTCTCCCGGATGAACCAGGCGGGGGAGCCGTGGCTCTGCCGCTCGGACACCTCCGGGAGGGCCAGGCAGATCGCGCGCAGCCGGACCAGCTCGGGTCGTTCGCCGGTGCTCACGCCGAGAGTCTGCCGGGTCCCGCGGGCGTCCCGGTGGCGCGCCCCGGGTGGTGCCCGGGGGTGGTCGCGGGCGGGGGCCGCAGGGCCTGGCACGATGGGGCCGTGAAGACCGACTGGAACCCGATCCTGCGGGGCGAGTTCGACAAGCCGTACTGGGCCGAGCTGCAGCAGTACGTGGCGGCCGAGAGGTCCCGCGGGGTGGTCTACCCGCCGCCCGACGAGGTCTTCGCCGCCCTCCACCTCACCCCTTTCGCCGAGGTCAAGGCCGTGATCCTGGGCCAGGACCCCTATCACGGGCCGCATCAGGCCCACGGCCTGTGCTTCTCGGTGCGGGAGGGGGTGGCGCCGCCCCCGTCGCTCCAGAACATCTTCAAGGAGCTGGAGTCCGACCTGGGCTTCCCGCCGCCCCGGCACGGCTGCCTCGACAGCTGGGCCCGGCAGGGGGTGCTGCTGCTCAACGCGTCGCTGACGGTCCGGCAGGGGCGGGCGGCGTCGCACCAGGGCAAGGGGTGGGAGACGTTCACCGACGAGGTGCTGCGGGCGGTGAACGGCAAGCCCGAGCGGGTGGTGTTCATCCTCTGGGGGGCGTCGGCCCGCAAGAAGAAGGCGTTGATCGACACCACCCGCCACGCGGTCATCGAGTCGCCCCACCCGTCGCCGCTGTCGGCGTCGAGCGGGTTCTTCGGCAGCCGCCCGTTCTCCCGGGCGAACGCCGCGCTGGTGGAGGCGGGCCGGGAGCCGATCGACTGGCGTATCCCGGACGGTCGGTCGTCCTGATCGGACGACGGACCGGTCAGGACGCCGGTGGGAGCGGGGCGGGGGCCGAGAAGGTGGCCTGCATCCGCTCGGTCCAGGTCGCCATCAGCGCCGGTCCGGGCAGCCCGAGCGCGGCCAGCTCCTTGGCCACCGGGTGGTCGCCGAGGATGAGGGTGACGCCGTCGCCCCCGGCCGCCACCCGGGCGCCGGTTCCGCCCTGGGTGAACTCGGTGGCGTGGGGTGCGCCGTCGATCAGCGAGTAGGTGGTCATCGGCAGCGCCGGCATGTCGTCGTCGCCGCCCCGGGGCAGGGTGAGGCTGAGGACGCGCTCGCCGCCCATCAGCAGAGTGGCGGTCAGCGAGCCGGGGCCCTGGTCGAGGGCGATGACCTCGACCGTCTTGGGGAAGCCCCAGATCGCGCGCCCGGCCGCGCAGGTGAACTCCTGGTCGACGGGGAGCCGGGTGATGAACGTGCCGACCCGGTCGTCGGCGGCGCCCCGGGGCCGGACGAAGAAGGTGACGCCCAGCTCGCGGTAGGCGCCGAGGTCGTTGTCCCGGTAGTCGATGACGGCCAGCACCACGTGGCACCGGCCGGGGGCGGTCTTCTCGACCACGAACGGGTCGGGCACGAGCGCCGCGGCTGCCGCGGCGTCGACCTCGAACAGCGCGGTGCCGGCCGAGGCGTCCCGGACGACGCACGGCATCGCGACGGTCCGCCCGGCGATCTCGTAGCTGGTGGCCATGGGCCGATAGTAGAACCTGTTTCAGCCAAGGCGCCGGGTCCGGGGCGTCGTGAGTGGCGGGCATGCGAGCCTGGCGGGTCGCGGACATCGGACCGCGACTGGCGCGCCACGTGCCGACGTGGGTTCCGGCGGCGCTGTGGTGTCCGGTGGTGGCGGTCGCGGCCGCGTTCGCGGCCGTGGTCCTCGTCGTCGGCGTCGCCGGCGTGGTGCTCGCCGTTCTCGACGCCAACGGGTGGCGCGCCCTCGGTGCGCTGTGGACGGTGGCCGTGGGGGCGTCCGCCGCCGCCTGGTGCGTCGAGGAGGCGCGGGCCTGACGGCGGGTGACCCGGCAACGATGAGTTCCGCCCGGGTCAGAAGGGGTAGGTGACGCCGGTGAGCTCCTCGGAAACGGTCCACAGCCGGCGCTGGACGGCGGGGACGAGCGACTGCCAGCTCGATTCGACCACGACGGGGTGCCCGCGGAGCTCGCGGAAGCCGTCGGGGCCGTAGTACTGGCCGCCGAGCGCCGCGGGGTCGGTCGCGGCGCGCAGGGTCGGCAGCGCGCCCATGTCGGCGCTCTGGGCGACCAGCGG
>JBKPHT010000365.1:0-11468 GCA_046730015.1 Actinomycetota bacterium | reverse complement strand
CAGATCGGGCGTCCGCCGCGGCCGGGGCGACGACCTCGCCGTCGGGCCCGCGGACCACCACCGCCGGCGTCGTCCAGGCGCCCCGGACCCGGTGCACCCCGTCTTCGGGGCCGGCGCCGCCTGCGCCGTCGCCCCGGTGCTCGCCGTCCCGCCACCGGCGCCCGATCACCGCGTGCCGCCTCCGGCTCGGGCGAGGGCGGCGCGGCCCCGGTACTCGGCGGACTCGCCCAGGTCGTCCTCGATGCGGAGGAGCTGGTTGTACTTGGCCACCCGGTCGCTGCGGGCGGGAGCGCCGGCCTTGATCTGGCCGCAGTTGGTGGCCACGGCCAGGTCGGCGATGGTGGTGTCCTCGGTCTCGCCCGAGCGGTGCGACATCACGCTGGTGTAGGCGGACCGCGTGGCCAGCTCGACGGTGTCGAGCGTCTCGGTCAGCGTGCCGATCTGGTTGACCTTGACCAGGATGCTGTTGGCCACCCGGGCGCCGATGCCGCGGGCCAGGCGGTCGACGTTGGTGACGAACAGGTCGTCGCCGACCAGCTGGACCCGGTCACCGAGAGCGACGGTGAGGGTGGCCCAGCCGTCCCAGTCCTCCTCGGCGCAGCCGTCCTCGATCGACACGATCGGGTACTTCCCGCAGAGCTCCTCCAGCAGCCCCACCATCTCGGCGGAAGTCAGCTCGCGGCCCTCGCCGGCCAGCCTGTAGCGGCCGTCGGCGAAGAACTCGGTCGACGCGACGTCGAGGGCCAGCGCGATGTCGTCGCCGGGCGTGAACCCGGCCTTGTCGACGGCCTCGACCAGGAGGGCCAGCGCCTCCTCGGTCGACCCGAGGTCGGGGGCGAAGCCACCCTCGTCGCCGACCCCGGTGGACAGGCCGCGGTCGTGCAGCACGCCCTTGAGGACGTGGTAGGTCTCGGCCCCCCACCGGAGCGCCTCGCGGTAGCTCGCGGCGCCGACCGGCATGAGCATGAACTCCTGGAAGTCCACGTTGTTGTCTGCGTGGGCGCCGCCGTTGAGCACGTTGAACATCGGCACGGGCAGCACGTGAGCGTTGGTGCCGCCGACGTAGCGGTACAGCTGCAGGCCCAGCTCGTCGGCCGCGGCCCGGGCCACGGCCAGCGACACGCCGAGCAGCGCGTTGGCGCCCAGCCGGCCCTTGTTGTCGGTGCCGTCGAGGTCGAGGAGCTGGATGTCGACCTCGCGCTGCTCGACCGCGTCGAAGCCGATCAGCGCCTCGCGGATCTCGTCGTCGACGTGGCCGACCGCGGTCGACACGCCCTTGCCGCCCCAGTGGTCTCCGCCGTCGCGCAGCTCGACGGCCTCGAACTGCCCGGTCGAGGCACCCGAGGGCACGAGGGCGCGCCCCTCGGCCCCCGAGGCGAGGTACACCTCGACCTCGACGGTGGGGTTGCCGCGTGAGTCGAGGACCTCACGGGCCGCGACGTGTTCGATGCTCGACATGGGCTGCTGTTGCTCCTGTTGCTTGTGTGGTTCACGTTACTGGCGGGCCCGGCCGAGGCGGGTTCATCGCCCCGATTCCTGCTCCCGGAACCGGTCGCGCACCACCTCCGCGGCGATCCGCAGCTCGGTCTCCGGGTCGTCGCCGGCCGACCGGGCCTCGGCCACCGCCTCGAGCAGGCGGCGGGCCGTCGGGCCGAGCCGGCCTTCGTCCCCGGCGACCAGCGCCCGCCAGTCGACGCCCTGGGACTCCGCCTTGCGCTGGACCTTGGTGGCGTACAGCAGGGCCGGCAGCGTCTCGGGGATGCCGTCCATCACGCTGGACCGGCCCTTCTCGGCCCGCTTGAGCTGCTCCCAGCCGTTCGCCACCTCCTCGGCGCTGCCGGCGACGGTGTCGCCGAACACGTGGGGGTGGCGGCCGACGAGCTTGGTGCTCACGCCGCGGGCCACGTCGGCCAGCGTGAACCGGCCCTCCTCTGCCGCCAGCCGGGCGTGGAGCACGATCTGGAACAGCAGGTCGCCCAGCTCCTCCTCCAGCGCGTCGAAGCCATCCCCCGCCTCCACGTCGAGGTGGTCGAGCGCCTCCAGCACCTCGTACGCCTCCTCCAGCAGGTGTCGGCGCAGGCTGCCGTGGGTCTGCTCGCGGTCCCACGGGCACTCGGCCCGCAGCCGCCGGACCACCTCGGCGAACGCCGCCACCTCCCCCGCCACCGGCTCGGCCAGGGCCGGCACGTACACCGACGTCAGGTGGTCGGGGACCACCGACCGGTCGAGCTCGTGCCACGGCAGCATCGTCACCGCCTGGTCGGGCAGGCCCAACCGCTGCAGCACGACCACGGTCGGCTCGTGGGAGGCAGCGGGTTGCTCGCCCGCGTCGACCACGTCGCCGATCGCCAGCTTCACCTCCGACAGCACGGCGGCCGTGTCGCACTGGCCGACCAGCAGCGGCCCCCGCTCCCCCGCCGCCTCGACCGCGAACCGGTGTCCGTCGACCAGCCGGACGCCCTGCGCCACCGGGTCGACGCCGAGCGCTACCCAGGCCAGGTCGACGAACGACAGGGCCGGCACCAGCTCCACCGCCACCCGCTCGTCGGCCACCAGCAGCTCGACCGTCCGCTCGGCGACCACCGGCGAGCCCGGCACCGCGTACAGCACCTCGCCGTGGGCCTCCGCCGCGGCCACCAGCGCCTCGGCGATGCCGGCGTACACGTCGTCGATAGCTTCGGCCCGATCGTACAGGCCGTCGAAGCTCGTCGCCTCACCCACCACCGGCGCCGCGGGGTGCCGGCTCGTCCGCAGGAACCGATGGGGGACACGGGCCACCGCGTCGAGCGCCGCGCCGGTGACGAGGTCGGGCCCCGCGGGGCCGAGGCCGCACACCACCACCCGGGGCCGCCCGCCCGGCGGGGTGGCGGTCACCCGCCGCCGGAGTCGTCCGGCGGCTCGCCCTCACCGGAGCCGGAGCGGCCGGGCGCCGGGGCCGGGCCGGGGGGCGGCTCGATCGTGAGCTCGTCGTCGTCCCACCGGCCGAACTGCGACGCGACATCGATGTCGGTGCTGGTCGCCTTCTCCCGCAGCGCCTGGTTGGCGTCGTCGGTGCCCAGCTCGGTCTGGAGCTTGTCCAGCCGGGCCAGGCCCTCGACGAAGTCCTCGCGGTAGCCGTCGGGCAGCGAGTCGTACCCGTCCGGCAGGATCTGGTCGATCTGGGCGATCACGGCCGCCCGATCGTCGTCGGTGACCTCGACGCCCTCGTCGGCGAGCACCGCGCCGGCCAGCAGGTAGACGACCCGCTGGCCGAGCACCGTGGCCACGAACTCCTGGGCGTAGCTGCCGGCCAGGTCGCCCCGCAGGCTCTCCTCGGTCACGTCCGGCCCCACCGTCGCGGCCCGGAAGTCGTCGTTGCCGGCGATGAGGTCGAGCTCTTCGTACAGGTCGGACTGCGACACCGAGTCGTCGCCCACCCGGACGGCGGCGGACTGCTCGGTGCAGCCCGAGGCCGCGAGCCCCGCGACCGAGAGGGCGGCGGCCAGCGGTAGGGCGCGATGCTTCAGCACGCGGCAGATCGTAGGGACTCGCCCGCCGCCGCCGGAAACGGGGAGGCAGGGCGGTCCGGGCGGGGCGGGCGGATCAGGCGGCGTCCTTCACCGGGAACAGCGACTGGAGCATGTCGACCAGCTCGGTCGCCACCTCCCGGCCGCCCGTGACCGGGACGAGCAGCTGGCCCATGTCGGCCTTGTACAGGCCCCGCGGCACCAGGCGCTTGAGGCGCACCTCCTCGCTGACCTTGAGCTTCACCGGGCTCATCCGGGCGGTCCACACCGCGGCGCCGATGCCCGTGACCTTCACGACGTTGAGCTCGCGGATGTCGAGCCGGGCCGCCTCCGCCCGCAGGCGGGCCACGTCCAGCAGCGCGGCGGCCTCGTCGGGCACCGGACCGTACCGGTCCTCCCACTCGGCCCGGATGTCGTCGACCTCGGCCTCGGTGGTGACCGCGGCCAGGCGCCGGTAGGCCTCCAGCCGCAGCTCCTCCTTGCCCACGTAGGCGGGCGGCAGGTTGGCGTCGACCGGCAGGTCGAGCTTGATCTCCGCCGGCTCCCGCACCTCCTCGCCCTTCAGCTCGGCGACGACCTCGCTCACCATCTGGCAGTACAGGTCGTAGCCCACGGCCGCGACGTGGCCCGACTGGCCGGTGCCGAGCAGGTTGCCGGCGCCCCGGATCTCCAGGTCGCGCATGGCGATCTTGAACCCCGACCCCAGCTCGGTGGCCTCGCCGATCGTCCTGAGCCGCTCGTAGGCCTCCTCGGTGAGGGCCCGGTCACGGGGGTGGAACAGGTAGGCGTAGGCCCTCTGGCCCGACCGCCCCACCCGGCCCCGGATCTGGTGGAGCTGCCCCAGGCCCAGCAGGTCGGCCCGGTCGACCACCAGCGTGTTGACCGTCGGCATGTCGATGCCCGACTCGATGATCGTGGTGCAGACCAGCACGTCGTACTCGCCCTCCCAGAAGTCGAGCACCACCCGCTCCAGCGAGCCCTCGTCCATCTGCCCGTGGGCGATCGCCACCCGGGCCTCGGGCACCAGGTCGCGCAGGTGGGCCGCGACGTGCTCGATGTCCTGCACCCGGTTGTGGACGTAGAACACCTGGCCCTCGCGCAGCAGCTCGCGGCGGATGGCCTCGGCGACCGCCCGGTCGTCCTCCTCGCCGACGTAGGTGAGGATGGGCTGGCGCTCGGCCGGCGGGGTGTTGAGCAGAGTGAGGTCGCGGATGCCGGTGAGGCTCATCTCCAGCGTCCGGGGGATCGGCGTCGCCGTCAGAGTCAGCACGTCGACGCCGGTGCTGAACCGCTTGATCTGCTCCTTGTGGCTGACCCCGAAGCGCTGCTCCTCGTCGACCACCAGCAGGCCCAGGTCCTTGAACGTGACGTCGCCGGACAGCAGCCGGTGGGTGCCGATCACGATGTCGACCGCGCCGGCCTGCACGTCCCGGGCCACCTTCCGGGCCTGGCCGGGCGTGAGGAACCGGGAGAGCACCTCGACCCGCACCGGGTAGCCGGCGAACCGGTCGCTGAACGTCTGGAAGTGCTGCTGGGCCAGCAGCGTCGTCGGCACGAGGATCGCCACCTGCTTGCCGTCCTGCACCGCCTTGAACGCGGCCCGGATGGCCACCTCGGTCTTGCCGAAGCCCACGTCGCCGCAGACCAGGCGGTCCATCGGCCGGGGCTCCTCCATGTCGGCCTTGACGTCGGCGATCGCCTTGGCCTGGTCGGGCGTCTCCTGGTACGGGAAGGCGTCCTCGAGCTCCCGCTGCCAGGGCGTGTCGGGGGTGAACGCGGTGCCCCCGGACTGCAGCCGCTTCTGGTACAGGACCACCAGCTCCTGTGCGATCTCCGCGACCGCGGCCCGGACCCTGGCCTTGGTCCGCTGCCAGCCGTCGCCGCCCAGGCGGCTGAGGGTCGGGCTGTCGCCGCCGGTGTAGTGGCGGACGGCGTCGATCTGGTCGGACGGGACGTACAGTCGGTCGTCGCCCTTGTACTCGAGCAGCAGGTAGTCGCGGTCCACGCCGCCGATGGCCCGCTTGACCATGCCGCCGTAGCGGGCGACGCCGTGCTGGTGGTGGACGACGTAGTCGCCCTTCTTGAGGTCGTCGAAGAAGCCTTCGGCGTCGCGCCGGCGGGGCCGCGCCCGCCGGTGGGCGCGGCGGCGGCCGGTGAGGTCGGACTCGGCCAGCACGGCCAGCCGGACGCTGCGGAGCACCGCGCCGCGCTCCAGCGGCGCCACCACGACCTCGGCCCGGAGGCCCTCGCCGGCGAGCAGGTCGCCCACCCGGGCGGCCGAGCCCTCGCCGTCGGCGCCGACCACGATGCGGTAGCCCTCCTGCTGCAGGCTCACCAGCCGGGCCAGCAGACCGCTGCCGTCGCCCACCACCGGGTCCCAGCCGGACGCCTGGACCTGGGGCGTGTCGGGGCTGTCGGGCACGCTGACGACCTGCCACACCGGCGCCCGCGTGTGACGCAGCAGGCGGTCGAAGTCGAGGTGCAGGCGAGGGAACCCGTGGGCCGCCGACCGCTCGTCGATCGCGCCCCACGTGACCGCCAGCGTGGAAGCCAGGTCGCCCTCCTCGGCCAACAGGTCGGCCGCCCGGTCGCGCATCCGGCGGGGCTCGCACAGCAGGATCTGGGCCTCGTCGCCGACCACGTCGGCGAGCAGGTGCTCGTCGGCGGTGAGCCAGGGCAGCCACGACTCCATGCCGTCGAACGTCAGGCCCTGGGACAGCCGCTCCCACTGCTCGCGGCCCCACGGCTCCAGGCCGACCAGCCGCTCGGCCCGCGCCCGGACCTCGGGGGTGGGCAGCAGCTCGCGGCAGGGGAAGATCTCGATCCGGTCGAGGTCGCCGGTCGACCGCTGGTCCGACACCGAGAACTCGGTCAGCCGGTCGACCTCGTCGCCCCACAGGTCGATGCGGACGGGCCGGTCGGCCGTCGACGGGAACACGTCCACGATCGAGCCCCGGACCGCCACCTCACCCCGGTGCTCGACCATCTCCTCCCGCCGGTAGCCGGCGGCCACCAGGTCGGACACCAGCTCGTCACGGTCGACCTGCTGGCCCGGCCGGATGGTGACCGGCTCGATGTCCTCGACATGGGGCCCGAGCCGCTGCACCAGCGCCCGCACCGACGCCACCACGACGTCCGGCGCCCGCTCGGGGTCGCGCAGGCGCCACAGCACCCGCAGGCGCCGGCCCATCGTCTCGACCCCGGGGCTCACCCGCTCGAACGGCAGCGTCTCCCAGGCGGGGAACAGCTCGACCCGGTCCTCGCCGAGGTAGGCGCCGAGGTCGCGGGCCAGCCGCTCGGCCTCGGTCGAGGTGGGCACGGCCAGCACCACCGGGCGCCGCCGGGTCAGGCCGACGAGGCCGGCGGTGACCAGGGCACGAGCCGCCTCGGGCACGGCCAGGGTGGCCGCGGTGCGGCCCAGCACCCGGGCGAGGCCGGGCTCCTCCCGCAGCAGGGCGGGGACATGGGCCAGGGGCGCGCGTGAGCGCGCCCCTGCGGCTGCAGGGGCGGGTGTCATGGCCCTTCAACGCTACCGGCCCCCGCCACCACCCGGAGACCGCTACGGTCCGCCTCTGCGGGCGACTCCGAGGCCGGTCCGGCGGTGACCGGCCCGTTCCCGATCCCTCGCGCCCTGGCCGAGGCCGCGGCGCGGGAGGGACGGTCCGGGTGGCTGGTGCAGTGGCTGTTCGCCCGCTGCGTCCAGGAGTCGCCGGACGACCCCGACCTCGCGGGCGTCGCGCGCCGCCTCAGTTGGGGTCAGGCGGGTCGGTGGCGCCGGTGCGGACGGCCCAGGCGGCCACCTCTGTGCGCGACGCCATGCCCAGCTTGGCGAGCACGTTCGACACGTGGACCGCGGCGGTCCGGGGAGAGATGTAGAGCCGCTCGGCGAGCTGGGAGTTGGTCAGGCCCTCCGCCAGCAGCGCCACCACCTCGCGCTCGCGGGGCGTCAGCGATGGCGGGCCCTCGACGTCGGGGCCGACCCCGAGGCGGCGCTCCACCGCCCGCAGCTGGTCGACCCGCCATCCCCGCCACCGGGCCAGGTGGCGGGCCGCCTCCGCGGCATGGGGCCGGGCCTCGTCCAGCCGGCCGGCCCGGACCAGGTTGGCCGCCGCCCCGACGTGGGCCGTCCCCCGGTGCCCGGCCATGATCTCCCGCGCGCCGGCCAGGCACCCCGCCGCCGCCCCGTAGCCGGCCACCGCCGCCTCGACGTCGTCGTCGGCCTCGGCCAGCTGGGCGTCGAGCAGGTAACGCCAGCCGCTGTCGGGCTCGAGGGCGTAGCCGGGGTAGCGGCCGACCTTGTCGACGAGCGGCCGCATCTCGGCCGTGGTGAGCCCGGCGGCGAGCCCCGCGGCCAGCAGGTCATGGACGAGGGACGGCATCGCATACCCCTCCGCCTCGACCCCCGCCAGCACGGCGGGCAGCGCTGCCCGGGCCCCGGCCAGGTCGCCCCGCCGGGAGGCCAGGTGGAAGTCGAGGCCCGCCACCGCCGCCGCGGTGCGGGCGGTGACCGGCTTGGCCTCCTCGGTCAGGCGAGCGGCGTCGTCGAGGTCGCCCGCCTCCAGCGCGAGGCCCGCCCGGAACACCATCGTCCACCCCGCCTTCGTCTGCACCGCCCGGCCGCTGTCCGCCGCCCGGGCGGCGTCGAGGTGGGCGATCGCGGCGTCGAGGTCACCCTCGACGGTGGCCAGGTGGGCGAGCGAGATGGCCACGTCGATCACCGCGGCCGCGTCGAACCCGGCCGCGCGGGCATGGACGCGCATCCGCTCGATGAGCGCCCGGACCTCGTCGGCCTCCCGCCACCGGCGCGCGTACCACACCAGGTTGTTGATCGACCGGGCCGCCAGCAGGTGGTCGCCGATCCGCTCGGCCCCCTCGGCTGCGGCCTCCAGCAGGTCGCGGGCCTCGTCGTCGCGGTCGGGCCGCATGAGGAGCACCGACCCCTTCTCGGCCATCGCCGCCAGCCGGACGTCCTCGAGCCCGTTGGCCTCGGCCAGCGCCCGGGCCTTGTCGGCCCACTCGCACGTGACCTCCACCTGGTCGCGCAGCATCGACGACTGGGCCACCTCAGCCATCGCCCGGGCCCGCTCGGCGTCGGTCGGGAGCCGGTCGATCACCGCCACGAGCGCGTCGGTGTGGACGATCATCGCGTCGAGGTCGCCGGTCTCGAACGCCACCCGGGCCAGCATGGCCAGGGCCTCCGCCTCGGCGCTGACGTCGTCGGCCCCCCGGCTGAGAGCCAGCGACCGGTCGCCGTGGGCCTGCGCCTCGTGGTACAGCCCGGCCAGCCAGGCCGCCCGGGCCGCCAGCGCCCGCAGGTCGAGGTCGTCGGGAGCCTCGGCCAGCCCGGTCTCGGCCAGCTGCAGGGCCTGGTACGACGACCCGAGGTCGAGCGACTGCCGGGCTCCCAGCCGGGCCTCGGACACCATGTCGTCGTAACGGCCGGCGCCCCGGGCGTGGTGGGCCAGGGCGACGTGGTCGCGGCTGCCCTCGGCCCGGAGGGCGGCCAGGGCCGCCTCGTGCAGCCGCCGCCGCTCGCGGCTCAGCAGTCCGCTCTCGATCGCCTCGCGGGCCAGCTCGTGGTGGAAGCCGAACACGTCGGGCGCGCCCTCCACCAGCACGCCTGCGTCGACCGCGGCCCGCAGCCAGCGGATCAGGTCGTCCTCGGACGCCCCGGTCACCGCGGCCAGCATGTCGAAGCCCACCCGACGGCCCAGCACGGCGGCCGTGCGGACGATCTCCTGCACGTCGGGGTCGAGGTCGTCGAGCTCGGCCCGCACCAGCTCCGACACCGTCCACGGCAGGGGCGCGTCGCCGTCGCGGTCGGGCATGCCGCGTGAGCTGGCCACCAGCTCCTCCAGGAAGAACGGGTTCCCGCCCGTCCGGGCGTGGAGCGTGTCGACCGTCCGGAACGACGGCTCCTCCTCGTACACCGCGGCGAGGAAGCCGCTCACCTCCGCCGGGGTCAGCCGGTCGAGCTGGATGTGGGTCACCGAGTGGCGGCGGTCGAGCCGGGGCAGCGCGTCGGCCGCAGGGTGGCGGCGGCTCAGGCTGTCGGGGCGGTAGGTGCCCACCAGCGCCAGCCCGCCGCCTCCGGCGCCACCGGCGGTGGCCTCGCCGGCGTCGAGGACCGGCTCCGGGGCGGCCAGCCGCTCGAACACCGCGATGCTCTCCGAATCGGCCCAGTGCAGGTCCTCGAACACCACGAGGCCGGGCGCTCCGGCGGTCAGCAGGCGAACCAGGTCGACCCCGGCCTGCACCCGCGCCTCGACCGGGCGGCCCGGATCGCGGACGGCGGCGATCAGGTCACCGGTGGCCGGGTCGTCGGCCCGGAGGGCCGCGTCGACGGCGTCGAGGAACAACTCCATCGGCCGCCCCACGGTGCCCGGGTCGGCCTGGCCGGCCAGCACGAGCGTGCCGGCGGGCGCCCGGCGCACCAGCTCCTGGACCAACCGGGTCTTGCCGATGCCCGCCTCGCCCGCCACCAGTGCGACGGCGGGCGCCGACCGGGTGCCGAGCAGCCCTGCCAGGCGGTCGAGCTCGGCCGCGCGGCCGATCATCACGGGCGAGAGGCCGGTGCGACCCACGAGCATCCCTGCAGCGTACGGCCGCCGGGCGCCCCGGGGGCGGGTCCGGCGGCCATTGCCGTGTAGATGGTCCTCGGGTCCCGCCGGCGTGGGCGCCGGCGTGGCCGCAATGGTGGCTGCCGTGGTGGCTGCCGTCATCGTCCCTAGCGGCGGCGCTCGTCGCTCGGGGCGCCGGCGGGCCGGCGGCCGGAGTGGTGGCTGTCCCGGCGGTTGTGGGAGCGGTTGGCCTGCCGGCGGAGGTCGGAGTGCCGCTCCCGGACCAGCAGTTTGGTGGTGTGGTAGTCGGTGAGCATGGGTTGATCGTGCGCCTCTGAACCATCCGGGCACATCGGACGACCTCGGCATCTTCGGTCCGCGCCCCATACGTAGTCGGAGCCAGGAGCCGACTACGCATACCGAGCCCGCGTGGCCCGGTCGGGGTCGCCCACGAGTCGGGCCACGCAGGGAAGGCGGTGGGCTACCGTCGCACCGTGCGCCGTCCTCCGGGAGCGTGGCGACTTGCCACCGCCGTGGCAGCCGCCGTCGTCGCAGGCGGGTGCGAGCTCCCCGGGTTCGGCGCGCCCGACCCGAAGTCCGACCAGGGGGAGAGCATCTTCAACCTCTGGCAGGGCTTCTTCCTGGCCGGCCTCGGGGTCGCAGCGCTGGTGTGGGGCCTGCTGATCTGGTGCATCCTCCGCTACCGGCGGCGCCACGACGACGAGGTGCCCAACCAGAAGGCCTACAACATCCCGATGGAGATCCTCTACTCGGTGGTGCCGGTCCTGGTCGTGGCCGTGCTCTTCGGCGTCAGCGTGGCGACCCAGGAGCGGGTCAACGACCTCGATCCCGACCCGGTGGCCAGGATCGACGTGGTCGGGTTCCAGTGGTCGTGGCAGTTCGTGTACCGGGACGAGGACGTCGTCGTCACCGGCGAGCCGGGCCGGGGCCCCGAGATGGTCGTGCCGGTGGGACGGCCCGTGCAGCTGCGGCTGGTCAGCAACGACGTCAACCACTCGTTCTGGGTGCCGGACTTCCTGTCCAAGCGCGACCTCATCCCCGGCATCGACAACACGATCGACGTGACCCCGACCGAGACCGGCGAGTACGTCGGCCGCTGCGCCGAGTTCTGCGGACTCGACCACTGGCGGATGAACTTCAGCGTCCGGGTGGTGCCCCCCGAGGAGTTCGAGGCCTGGCTCGACGATCACCGCGGGGAGGGTCGGTGACCACGCTCGCGGACCGGCCGCTCGTCGCCGAAGAGCCGCCGGAGCCGCAGCCCCAGCCCGCCGGCGGGCTGCTGGCCTTCCTGACCTCCACCGACCACAAGCGGATCGGCATCTCGTACATGGTGACCGCGTACGCGTTCTACCTGGTGGGTGGGGCGCTGGCGATGGTGATC
>JBKPHT010000364.1:0-18895 GCA_046730015.1 Actinomycetota bacterium | reverse complement strand
CCGTGCTCGTGTACGACATCAGCGACGCGGCGGTGAAGCGGGTCAACGACGCCCGGCTGCCCTTCGACGAGCCGGGGGCGGGCCCGATGCTGCGGCGGGTCGTCGACGACGGGCGGCTGCGGGCCACCACCGACCCTGCGGTGGTGGCCCGGGCCGAGCACGTCGTCGTGGTGATCGGCACGCCGGTGGACGAGCACCTCAACCCCGACCCCCAGGCCATCCCCGCCGCGCTGGGCGTCTGCGCGGACTACTTCCAGGACGGGCAACTCCTGGTGCTGCGGAGCACTGTGTACCCGGGAGTGACCGCGCTGGTCGAGCGGATGGTCGCGGACCTCGACGTCGCCGTCGACGTGGCCTTCTGCCCCGAGCGGATCGCCGAGGGCCAGGCGATGACCGAGCTGTACTCGCTGCCCCAGATCGTGTCCGCCCGCAGCGACGCCGTCCGCGACCGGGCGGCCCGCCTGTTCGGGCTGCTCACCGACAGCATCGTGCCGCTCGAGCCCGAGGAGGCGGAGCTGGCCAAGCTGTTCACCAACACCTGGCGGTACATCAAGTTCGCGGCGGTCAACCAGTTCTTCATGATCGCCAACAGCCGCGGCCTGGACTTCGAGCGGATCCGCCGGGCGGTCGCGCAGGACTACCCGCGGGCGGCCGACATCCCCGGGGCTGGCTTCGCGGCGGGTCCGTGCCTGTTCAAGGACACGATGCAGCTGGCCGCGTTCACCGACAACACCTTCCACCTCGGGCACTCGGCCATGCTGGTCAACGAGGGCCTGCCGCTCTACGTCGTCAGCCGGCTGGAGGAGCGGTACGACATGTCCGAGATGACGGTGGGCATCCTCGGCATGTCGTTCAAGGCCGGCTCCGACGACACCCGGTCGAGCCTGTCGTACAAGCTCAAGCGGATCCTCGGCTTCCGGGCCCGGCGGGTGCTCACCACCGACCCGTACGTGACCACCGACCCGACCCTGCTGCCGTTCGACGAGGTGGTCGAGCAGTCCGACCTGCTGGTCGTGGCCACGCCCCACCCCGAGTACCGCGATTTGCGGACCGACAAGCCGGTCGCCGACATCTGGGACGTCCGCGGGCAGGGGGTACGGGTGTGACGGCCCGAGAGGGCACCCCTCGGGTAAGCGTCGTCATCCCGGCGCACAGCGAGGGCGACGAGATCGTCCCGGTGCTCGACCGCTTGTTCGAGTCGGTGACGCTCGACTGCGAGGTGCTCGTCGTCGTCGACTTCCCCGAGGACACGACGGTGCCGGTGGTCGAGAAGTACGCGATGGCGGAGCCCCGGTTGCGGCCGGTGGTCCAGACCTACGGGAGGGGGCCGGCCAACGCCATCCGATTCGGCGTCGACGCCGCGGCCAGCCCGGTCGTCGTGGTGACGATGGCCGACGGGTGCGACGACCCCCGCCAGATCGACGACCTCACCCGGCTGGTGGAGCGGGGAGTGGTGGTGGCCGCCGCCTCCCGCTACATGCCGGGCGGCCAGCAGGTGGGCGGGCCGCTGGTCAAGGGCCTGCTGTCCCGGCTCGCCGGCCGGTCGCTGAAGTGGTTCGCCCGGGTGGGCACCCGCGACCCCACGAACTCCTACAAGGCCTACAACAGGGCGTTCGTCACCGAGGTCGGCATCGACAGCCGTGACGGCTTCGAGATCGGCCTGGAGCTCACCGCCAAGGCCCGCCGGCTGCGCCTGCCCGTGGCCGAGATCCCGACGATCTGGCTCGACCGCCAGGCCGGCATGTCGAACTTCAAGCTGGCCCGGTGGCTGCCGAAGTACCTCCGCTGGTACCGCTTCGCCTACGGTCCTCAGCTCGATGTCGCCACCCTGCGTGAGCGGGTACCGTCCGGCGCCTGACCGCCCGTCCCCCACGTCCCCCACACGGAGTATCAACAGCGTGAAGGTCCTGATCAGTGGCTCATCCGGCTTCATCGGCGGCTACGTCGTCGAGGAGCTGCTCCGGCGCGGCCACCGGGTCGTCGGCGTCGACAACTTCTCCAAGTACGGGAAGGTCCACAAGTCCTACGACGACCACCCCGACTACAGGCTGGTCGAGGGCGACGTCCGCGACACCGCGCTGCTCACCGACCTGCTGGCCGGCTGCGACCACTTCATCGCCGGCGCCGCACTGATCGGCGGCATCTCGTACTTCCACACCTACGCCTACGACCTGCTGGCCACCAACGAGCGGATCATCGCCTCGTCCTGCGACGCCGCCATCAAGGCCCACGCCGAGGGCTCGCTGCAGAAGGTGACCTACCTCAGCTCGTCGATGGTGTTCGAGTCGACCGACCGGTGGCCATCGGTCGAGGGTGACGAGCGGAAGGTGCCGCCGCCGCTGTCGTCCTACGGGTTCCAGAAGCTGGCCGTCGAGTACTTCGCCCACGCCGCCCACGACCAGTACGGGCTGCCGTTCACGATCGTCCGGCCGTTCAACTGCGTCGGCATCGGCGAGGGCCGCGCGCTCGGCGACGTCGAGATCGACTCCGGCAACGTGAAGCTGGCCATGAGCCACGTCGTGCCCGACCTGGTGCAGAAGGTGCTGAAGGGCCAGGACCCGCTGCACATCCTGGGCGAGGGCAACCAGGTCCGGCACTACACCTACGGCGGCGACCTGGCCCGCGGCATCGTCGAGTGCATGGAGCGGCCCGAGGCGCTGGGCGAGGACTTCAACATCTCGACCGCGCGGTCGACCACCGTGCTGGAGCTGGCCGAGCTGATCTGGCGCAAGATCAAGGGCCCCGACGTGCCGCTCCGTCACGTCAGCGACGCGGCGTTCGATCACGACGTGCAGAGGCGGGTGCCGAGCGTCGTGAAGGCGCGCGAGGTGCTCGGCTTCGAGGCCACGACCACCCTCGACGAGATGCTCGACGAGGTCATCCCGTGGATCGACCAGGCCATCAAGGACGGCACCATCTGACCGAGCCGGTGGTCGCCGCGCCGGCTCGGCCGAGCGGCCCGGCCGCGCCGCCGGGTGCGGGACGGTCGGTCGCGCCCGGGGCCGCGCACATGGCGGCGGCCGGACCGCGGGGGCGCCGACTGCCGATCGAGCCGTGGACGCTCGTCCACCTGCTGAGCCTGGTGCTCGGCGCCGCGGTCGTCTGGGTGGCGAACCGCAACCAGTGGTTCGTGGCCGACGACTGGGAGTTCATCGTCAACCGCGGCCCCCGCGAGCAGCGGCTGGGGCTGTTCACCCCCCACAACGAGCACTGGTCGACCATCCCGATCCTCATCTACCGGGGGCTGCTCGCCGTCGTCGGGCTGCGGTCCTACGGAGCCTTCGTGGCGGTGCTCATCGCGTTCCACCTGGCGCTGGCCCACCTGCTGTGGCGGGTGTCGCGCCGGGCCGGGGCGACACCCACCGTGGCGACCGGGGTGGCGGCGGTGTTCGCCGTGCTCGGCGCCGGTGCCGAGAACCTGCTGTGGGCGTTCCAGATCGGGTTCGTGGGCTGCATCACGTTCGGCTGGGCAGCGGTGCTGCTGCACGACCACAACGGCCGGTTCTCCCGGCGGGACGTGCTCGGGTGGGTCACCTCGGTGGCCGCGCTCATGACCTCGGGGCCGGGGATCGTCATGGTGGGGGTGGCGACGCTGGCCGTCGCGCTGCGGCGGCGCCGGGTCGTCGACGCGCTGCTCACCGCGCTGGTGCCGGTCGCGGTGTTCGGGACGTGGTGGCTGCTCGTCGGCCGGGACGCGCACCGGGGGGCCGCCGACTCGGACGCCGGCCCGGGCGAGCTGGCGGAGTGGGCCTGGCGCGGCCTCACCTTCGCAGCCGAGCAGGTGACCGGCCTGCCCGTGGAGAGCATGGTGGCCGGCGGAATGGCGCTGGGGCTGCTCGCGGCCTGGTGGGTGTTCCACCCCCGGCTCGCCGTCGGGCGGGGCGCCCCGGCCGTGGCCGGGATGGCCGGCGCGGTGGCCTTCTACCTCACGACCGCGTCGGGCCGCGTGTCGCTCGGGATCGACGCCTCGACCGCCGGGCGCTACGTCTACATCGCCGCGGCGCTGCTCCTGCCGGCCGTGGCCGTCGCGCTGTCGAGCGCCGTTCCCAGGGTGCCGCCCTGGAACGCGGTCGCCACCGTCGCCGTGCTGGCCCTCTGCGTCGTGGTCGGAGCCCACAACGTCGACCTGATGCGGGAGCGGGGCAGGCTCGACAGGGCCGGGGACCGGGCGTTCGAGGATCGGGTGCTGGCCGCCGGCGTGGTCCTCGACGGCGGCGCGCCGCTGCTGCCCGGCTGGCTCGACGAGGCCACCAGCCCCGATCTGACCAACGAGGCGCTGGCCCGGATCGTCGGCTACGGGTGGCTTCCGGATCCCGGGCTGGCGCCCGAGACCATCCTGACCGCACGCGCCCCCCTGCAGACCGAGATCCGCACGATCGGGCCGTCCCGGGGCGAGATCGGGACCCCGTCCGTGACGGCGCCGGTGACCATGACCGGCTACCACGTCGCGTTCGCGGCGGACGAGAGCGGCCGCTGCACCCACGTCTCGCTGACCGGCCCCGACGGCACGGTCACGTTCGCGACCGACGGGACCGAGCTGCGGGTACGGGGCGAGTCGCTCCCGGGACCGCCGTCAGGCCTGGCCCTGTCGCTGAGCCGGGACGGCGTGGCCGGCGAGCCGCACCCGACATGGGTGGAGCCCCAGCAGGAGTTCGAGATCGTCTCGCTGGCCGCAGGCCACCATGTCACTATCACGATCCCGCCGCCGGGGCTGTGGCTCTGCGGCGTCACCGTGGCGGCCTGACGCGCGCACCGGGCGTAGCGTACGGCCGTGGTCGATCACCGCGCCGCCGACCCCGACACCCCCGGGCAGGTGGCCGACGGGCCCGTCGTCGCGCCGGACGCCGACCGGGCCGCGCCCCCCGCCCCCGCGCCGGCGGGCCCTGACGGCGGCGGCCCCGTCCGCGTGCTGGTCGACATCGACCCCTGGTCGTGCGTGGCCGTGGCCGCCGCCGCGCTGGTCGCGGTGGCCCTGTTCTCGATCAGCTCGGTGGCGGCCGACGTGCTCACGGGCATCGGCGTCGGCGTGCTGCTCGGCGTGGCGCTGTCGCCGGTGGTCAGCAGGGTCCAGCACCGCTGGCACACGTCGCGGGGGAACGCGGTCGTCATCGTCGGGTTCGGCCTGACCGTTGCGATCACGGTCGTGGTGGTGCTGGTGGCGCCGGCCGCCATCCGACAGTCCCGCGAGTTCAGCGAGGAGCTGCCCTCGACCGTCCGCGACTTCTACACCTGGCCCGTGGTCGGGCCCCGGCTGCAGGAGGCCGACGCCGCCGGCCGGGTCGAGGAGTGGATCGAGGACGCCCCGGCCAGGATCGACGACGCCACCCTGGCCGACCTGGGCGAGCGCCTGCTGGGCGGCGTCCTGAGCACGGTCGTCGTGCTCGTCACCGCGCTCGGGGTGATGGTCGACGGCGACATCGTCGTGCGGCGCTTCCGCGCCATCGTGCCGCCCGACCGGCGGGACCGGGCCGACCGAACGGGCCGGATCATCTACGCCACGTTCGGCAGCTACTTCGCCGGCTCCCTGTTCGTGGCCGTGCTGGCCGGCCTGGTCATCCTGTCCACCGGGCTGCTGCTGGGCATTCCGCTGGCGCCGGTGGCCGGACTGTGGACGTCGCTCACCAACCTCATCCCCCAGGTGGGCGGGCTGCTGGGCGGCGGTTTCTTCGTGCTGCTGGCGCTGACCCAGGGGCCGGTGGCGGCGGCGATCGCGCTGGCGGTCTTCCTCATCTACCAGAACCTGGAGAACCACGTCATCCAGCCGGCCATCGTGGGCCGGGCGGTGAACCTGTCGCCGCCGACCACGATGCTGGCCACCCTGGTCGGGGCCGCGGCGGGCGGCGTGCCGGGCGCGCTCGTGGCCACCCCGCTGCTCGGCGCGGCCAAGGCTCTCTACCTCGACCGCCAGGGCCGGATGCCCGAGCCGGGGACCGAGGTGGTCCGCAAACGCCTGTCCGACCTCGTTCGCCGCCGGTTCCGCCGCGGCGACCCGCCGGGCTGAGCCGGCGGGCCCGCGACCCGGCTAAAGCGGCAGGTCGCCCGTGGCGGTCCGGGTGCTGCCGGTGTCCATGTAGGCGGCGATGGTCCGCTGGGCGATCCGCATCTGGTGGACCTCGTCGGCGCCGTCGGCGAACCGCGCCCAGCGGGCATGCTGGTACATCGACGCCAGCGGCGTGTCCGTCGAATAGCCGAGGGCCCCGTGGACCTGGATCGACCGGTCGATGATCCGTCCCAGCGCGTTGGCAACGAAGTGCTTGGCCATCGACACCTCCGACTTGAAGTCGAGCTTGTTGTCGACGCGGTAGGCGGCGTGGAGCACCATGAGCTTGGCCTGGTACAGCTCCATGGTCGAGTCGGCGATCATCCACTGGATGCCCTGCTTCTCGGCCAGCAGCGAGCCGTGGGAGAAGCGGTTGAGCGACCGGTCGACCATCATGTCGAGCGCCATCTCGGCCTGGGCGATCCACCGCATGCAGTGGGCCAGGCGGGCGGGCCCGAGCCGGTACTGGCCGAGAAGGTGGCCCTGGCCCCGGCCGCCGAGCATCGCACCCGCGGGAACCCGGAGGTCCTCGATGCGGATCTCGGAGTGGCCGGTCGAGCCGTGCATGGTCTCGACCTCGCGCACCTCGGTCCAGCCCTCGGACGGGATGTCGACGATGAACGCCGAGTTGGCCGCCTGCGGGAGATCGGGGTCGTCCTCGGTGCGGGCGATGAGGATGGCGAAGTTGGCCCGGTGGGCGTTCGAGATGAACCACTTGTGGCCGTTGATGACCCACTCGTCGCCGTCCTGGTACGCCCGGGTCTGGATGAGCGTCGGGTCGGAGCCGGCGACCTCGGGCTCGGTCATCGCGAAGCAGGAGGTCTTGACGCCCTTGCAGAGGGGCTTCAGGTAGTTCTCCTTCTGCTCCTCGGTTGCCCAGTGGAGGAGGGTGTGCATGTTGCCCTCGTCGGGGGCCTGGCAGTTGAGCACCCAGGGGCCCAGGCGGGCCTTGGCCGCCTCCGCCTGGACCATGGCCAGCTCGACGTGGCCGAGCCCCATGCCGCCCCACTCCTCGGGCATGTGGGGGAGCCAGATGCCCGCCTCCTGCGCCTGGGCCCGCATGCCGACCAGGATGCGGACGTAATCCTCGCGGCTGATGTCCTCGACGGACCCGATCTCCGCCTCGCCCGGCTTGACGACCTGTTCCACGAAGGTGCGGACCCGGGTGCGCATGTCCTCGAGCTCGGGGGTGAGGGTGAAGTCGATGCTCATGGGGGCGTCAGCCTTTCGCGATGACGGTGTGGGCGCGGGCGAACAGCCCGAGGGTGGTGGCGTGGAGCAGGTCGCCGGTGGGCTTGGGGGCCTTGCCGGCGCAGGCCCGGGCGTGCGTGCCCTCGAGCACGATGCCGAGCTTGAAGCAGGCCATGGCGGTGTACCACTGCACGGCCGCCGTGTCGCGGTCGGTGTGGGCGGCGTAGCGGGCGACCAGCTCGGCCGGGGTGGGCAGGCCGGCGATGCCGCCGCCGACGGCGACGAACGTCGCCGCGGTCTCGGGCGACTCCACCCCGGGGTCGGGGCCGATGGGCCAGGTGCCGAGCAGGTTGCCGAGGTCGAGCAGCGGGTCGCCGATCGTGCACATCTCCCAGTCGACGACGGCGGCGACCTCGGGCCCGGTGGGCGAGATCATGACGTTGGAGAGGTGGTAGTCGCCGTGCATCACGCCGGGCCGCCAGTCGCGGGGCCGGTTCTCGTCGAGCCACGCCGCGACCCGGTCGACGCCCGGGATGTCGGGCCCGGGGTAGCCGTCGAACTCGCCGTAGGAGTCGAGCTCGCCCATCCACCGCTCGACCTGCCGCTCGAGGAAGTTCGGCCTGCCGAAGTCGGCCAGGCCGACCGCCTCGTGGTCGACGCCGCCGAGCCGGGCCGCGGCCTCCGCCACGTTGAGGCCCATCTCGTGGCGGACGGTGGCGTCGCCGGCGTGCAGCGGCGGCAGGCCGGCGGCGGGGTTGAAGCCCTCGACCGGGGCCATGAGGTAGAAGACGGCGTCGCCGGCCACGCCCGACTCGGGCTCGCCGGGCCCGGCGACGAACGCGGGGTGGGGGACGTCGCTGCCGGCGAGGGCCTGGAGGACCCGGGCCTCCCGCCGCATGACCTGGTTGCTCGCCCGGCGGAGGTGGCGGGGGCCGCGGCGGAGGACGTAGTCGGCGCCGCCCCGGCGGAAGCGGAGGAGCAGGTTCTGGGTGCCGCCGGCCAGCACGGTGGCGCCGGTGACCGGGCCGCCGGGCAGGCCGCGGTCGTCCATCCAGCGCTCGAGAGCGGGCAGGTCGACGAGGTCGGCGTCGACGCCGCCCTCGGCGGCCCCGGGCGGCGCGGGTCGCTCGCTTCGCTCGCTCATTGGCGCACCCTTCGGGATGCGCGCAATGACCGTTCGGCCCTTCGGGCCGGGCAACGCACTGTGTTGATGGTTCGCTCGCTTCGCTCGCTCACGTCGGCGATCCTGTCGGGCCCGGGCGGTCGCTCGCGAGCCGCCGGGTCTCCTCGGACAGGGGGGCGACGAGCACGCCGGTCACCAGGTCGACGAGGTGGCTGGTGAACAGCCGGTCGTCGGTGTGGGGGGCGGTGCGGGCCCGGCGGGCCAGCTCGACGGCGGCGAAGCGGATGGCGGTGAACCGGCGGTGCAGGCGGGTGGCGTCGTCCTCCAGCAGGGCGCCGACGAGGCGGCGCCACCGGGCCACGCTGGAGCGGGGGTCGTCGAACAGGGCGGCGTCGAACCGGGGCCGGGGCCGGTTGACGAGGTCGGCCAGGATCTGCAGGTAGGCGGGGCCGCCGTCGGCGTCGTCGAGCTTGGCCGCCAGGGGCCGGACCAGCGCGCCGGCCAGCGTGCGGACGTCGGGATCGCCGTCGGCCTCGTAGGCGTCGAGCATGGCGTGGCGGCGGGCCTCGACCTCGCCGTGGTGCTTGGCCATGACGGCCCGCAGGAGGCCGTCGCGGTCCCGGAAGTGGTACTGCAGGGCCGACGCGTTGCGGGCGCCGGCGACCCGGTTGATCTCCCGGAGGCTGATGCCGTCGATGCCGTGCTCGGCGAAGAGCCGCTCGGCCGCGCTGATCAGCCGCTCGGGGGTCGGGACTGGGTCGGTGCCGTCTCGCCCGTCGGGGGCGGGGGCCGGGGCCGGATCATGCATTCGCATTAGACCCTAGACCGGCCGCATTGTGGCCCGCAGATCCCGGGCAGGTCGGTAGGGTCGTGAGCCATGCTGCGCCGTCGCCACCCCCCGGACGACCCACTCGCCGGGGTCGACCCGCGGGGGGTCGCGCCGCGGTTCGGCGCCGCGGTGGCGGCGGCGCTCGACGCCCGCCGCCGCTACGGCGACGTGCTCGCCGGGATCCGCCCCGGCCCGGTCCGCGACCGGCTCGCCGCGCTGGCCATCCGGGTCGACGTCGGCGTGCTGGCCGTGTGGGAGACCACCCGGCGGGCCAGCGACGTGGCGCGCACCCTGGAGGCCCTCGACCCCGACCGGGTGACCGACGACTACAAGCGGGCCAAGCGGGCCGGCGACGACCCGGAGCTGGAGGCGGTGCTGGCCCAGCGGTTCGGCTCCGTCCAGCGGCTGCTCAACACCCTCGACGAGACCGACGAGCGCCTCCGGCTGCTCGACGCCCGGCTCGGCGCGGTCGTGGCCGGAGCGGCCGAGGTCGCCCTGGGCACCGCCGGGGACGCGGGCGACGTCGACGCGCTCGGCGCCGAGCTCGACGGCGTCGTCGACGACCTGGGCGCGCTCCGCTCGGCCCTGGACGACCTGGGCTGACCGTGCGTCACGACCCGGTCGCCGACTGACCGGCGGCACCGATCAGTCGAAGTCGAACAGGTCGTCGAGGAACGACCGCTTCTTTCGCTTGCGGTGGTCGCGGTCGTCGTACCGGTCGTCGTAGCTACGGCGGTCGTCGTACCGCTCGTCGTAGCGGCGACCCCGGTCGTCGTCGTCGTATCGGGGCGGCGGCCGCATCTCGTCCTCGTAGCGGCCGCGGCCGCCGGCGGCGACCGACGGCGAGACCGATTGGCCGGCCCGCTCGATGATCTTGTCCAGCTCGCCCCGATCGAGCCACACGCCGCGGCACTGGGGGCAGAAGTCGATCTCGATGCCCTCCCGGGACGAGATCGAGAGCGCTACGTCGCACACTGGGCACTTCATGTCACCTGACCCTACCGGTGTGGCAGGGTGACCCGATGTTCGCCCTCGGCCGACCGTCCGACGCCCGGCTTGCCGCCGTGCTCGCCGAGGTCCACGGCGCGGACCTGACCTATCCGGACGTCGGCGCCACCGGCCGTCCCGGCCCCCTGCCGGCCGGATACGACCACGTACGGGAAGCCGCGGTGGTGGGGCACGGCGACGACGCCTTCGCCGCCGCGGTGGCCGGCGTCCGGGGCTGGCGGCTCCATCGGGGCCAGGGCTTCCGGGTCGTGCCGGCCGACCCACCCGTCGCGCCCGGCACCGAGGTCGCGGTCGGCATCCCGCTCGGGCCCGGTGTCCACGTGATCGCCGCCTGCCGGATCGTGTGGACGGTCGACGAGCCCGACCGCTTCGGCTTCGCCTACGGGACGCTGCCCGCCCACCCCGCCAGCGGCGAGGAGGCGTTCGTCGTCGAGCGGCTGCCCGGCGGCGAGGTCCGGGGCGTCGTGACGGCGTTCTCCCGGCCCCGCCACCCGCTGGTCCGCCTGGCCGCCCCCGTCGCCCGCCGGCAGCAGCGGCGGGCCACCCGGGGCTACCTCGCGGCGCTCGCCCGCTGGGTCAGCTCAGGCCCATCATCCGGGTGATGCCGTGGTCGCGGCCGGCCGTGTAGCCGCCGTCGACCGGCAGGGCGGCGCCGGTGACGAACGAGGCGTCGTCCGACAGCAGGAAGGCGGCCACGGCCGCCACCTCCGCGGGCCGCCCGTAGCGGCGGAGGGCGTGCTCGTCGCGGTAGCCGGCCGCCACCTCCTCCATGCCCTCCATGCCGAACACCTCGCCGGTCATGGGCGTGTCGATGAACCCGGGGCAGATCGCGTTGACCCGAACCCCCGACGGCCCGTAGTCGAGGGCCATGTTCCGGGTGAGCAGCACGACGCCGCCCTTGGCGGCGTTGTACACGCTGCCGCCGGCGGTGCCCTCCAGGCCCTCGATGCTGGCCAGCGTCACGATCGACCCCCGCTGGCCGGCCTCGTCGGGCTCCTGGTCGACCATCCGGCCCAGCGCCGCCCGGGCCACGACGTACGTCCCGGTGAGGTTGACCGCGAGCACCCGGTCCCACTCGGCCCGGTCGAGCAGGTGGACCGCCCCGCCCCCGGCCACGCCCGCGGCGTGGACCACCCCGTCGAGCCGGCCGCCGGCGTCGACCGCGGCGGCGACGGCCGCGCCGACCGCCTCGTCGTCGCGGACGTCGGCGGCCACGCACCGGTACCGGTCGCCGCCGCCCTCGATCGCTCCGGGCGCCAGGTCGAGGCCGACGACCGTGGCCCCCTCGCTCAGTAGGCGCTCGGCCGTGGCCCGCCCGATGCCCGACGCCGCCCCGGTGACGAGGACGGTCTTCCCCACGAACCTTCCTTCGAGTCGCATGGGCTGAACAATATGATAAATGTTGTTCAGTGGTGCAGGAATCGGAGGGGAGGATCCTCGACGCCGCCGAGCGGTGCATGGCCCGGTACGGGCTGCGGGTCTCGATGCGCGACGTCGCCGCCGAGGCCGGCCTGTCCCGCGGCTCCGTCTACCGCTATTACCGCGACCGCGACGCGCTCGTCGCCGCCGTGCTCGAACGGACGGCCGACCGTTTCGTCGCGGCCGCGGCCCGCGACGTCGACACCCGCTGCACCCTCGCCGACCAGGTCGCGGAGGCCGCCGTCTTCATCCGCCGCCACCTCGGCGACGAGGGCCTGACCCTCCGCCTCCCCGGCGACCGCGACTCCCTGCTGGCCGCCACCATGAGCGCCGGCAGCACCCGGCTGGTCGAGCGGTGGGACGACTTCTGGCTGCCCCGCCTGGCCGCCGCCCGCGACCGCGGCGAGATCCGCGCCGACCTCGACCACCGCCAGGCGGCGGAGTGGATCGTCCGCCTGATGCTGAGCTTCGCCGTGGTGCCCTCGGTGGCCGTCGACCTCGACGACCCCGACGCCGTCCGGGCCTTCGTCCGCAACCACCTGGTCCGCGGGTTCGCCCCCTGACCACCGACCCCGAGGAGCCGCCGTGCGGTTCGCCCTGTTCTACGAGATCCCAGTCCCCCGCCCGTGGGGGCCCGACAGCGAGCTCGTCGCCTACCGCAACACGCTCGAGCAGGCGATCGCCGGCGAGCGCTGGGGCTGGGACGCCTTCTGGACCGTCGAGCACCACTTCCTCGAGGAGTTCTCCCACTGCTCCAACCCCGAGGTGCTCTACGGCGCGATCGCCGCCCGGACCGAGCGGATCCGCCTCGGCTACGGCGTCCGGCTCATGCCCCAGCCCTACAACCACCCGGTCCGGTCGGCCGAGTCGATCGCCGTGCTCGACCTCCTCTCCGGCGGCCGCGTCGAGGTCGGGACCGGCCGGTCGTCCACCCGCGCCGAGCTGGAGGGCTTCGGCATCGACCCCGCCGACACCCGGGCCATGTGGCAGGAGGCCATCGAGCACCTGGTCGGCTGCTGGACCGAGGACGAGCACAGCTTCGACGGCCGCTACTGGCAGATGCCGCCCCGCCGGGTGCTGCCCAAGCCGCTGCAGAAGCCGCACCCGCCGCTGTGGGGCGCGACGTCCAGCGAGGACGGCCACCGCCAGGTCGGCGCCCTCGGGCTCGGGCTGTGCTCGTTCGCCGTCGGGGTATCGCCCGAGGAGGTCAAGGCCAAGATCGACATCTACCGGTCGGCCCTGGCCGGGTGCACGGAACCGGTCGGTGCGTTCCTCAACTCCGACGCCGCCACCTTCACCATGACCCTGTGCGGGCCCGACCGGACCGCCGCCCTCGACGCCGCCCGGCGGTCGTTCGAGTGGTACCCCAAGGCCGGCGCCCGGCTCATCGGCAGCGTCGCCCAGTGGATGAGCGAGACCGGCGACGACCTCGGCACCTACTCCTACGCCGAGGACCTCAAGGCGGTCGACGAGAGCGGCGCCCTCGACCTGCTGAGCCTGGAGTACCTCGTCGAGTCGGGCGCCTGCGTGGTCGGCACCCCCGACGACTGTCTCGCCGCCTGCCGGCGCTACGAAGAGGCCGGCGTCGACACCTTGCTGTGCCTGGTCAATCCGTACGACATCCCGCACGCAACGGTGATGCAGACCATCGAGCTGATGGGTCGGGAGGTGATCCCGCATTTCCGCTGATCCGCTGGGAAGTGGCCGCACCACAGGCCGCGACCCCGGCGCACGGGCCGGTGCGGAGTCGTAGGGTGCGGCGCCGATGGGCGTCCTACCACGGCAGAAGCTGTCCGCCGAGCAGGTGGTCGCGTACCGGGTCGCCGCCCACAACCTGCACGAGCGCCTGCCCGGCGGGCGGCTGCTCGACGCCGCCGGCGTCGTCGGGGTGCAGGACACCCCGCCCGGCAACGCCGGCGTCGCGCTCGCCGCCCGGGTCGCCGACCTCACCACGGCGGTCGTCGACGCTGCGCTCCATGACGACAGGTCGCTGCTGCGGATCCTCGGCCTCCGGGGCGCCGCCCACATCGTGCCCCGCCGCGACGCGGTCGTGTACGGGCCGGCCGCCGTCGCGGTCGAGGAGGACGCGCTCCGCGAGCAGCTCGGCAGCGCCTGGACCGCCGTCGAGACGCCCGGCTGGACCGCCCGGGAGGCGCTCGGGTCGGTCGTCGGGGTGCTGGCCGCGGTGCTGGCCGACGCCGAGCCGCGGACCAAGGGCGAGGTCAGTGAGTCGCTCCACGACCGGCTGCCGTCCGAGCTCGAGCCGTGGTGCGACGTGTGCGACGTCCACCACGTGCCCGACCAGCTGCTGCGCCTGGCCGGCACCGCCGGGGTGTTCTGCTACGGCTGGCCGCAAGGCGACCGGCAGATGATCATGGCGACCGACATCTGGCTCGGCGAGCCGCTCGGCGGCGACCTCCGGTCCGCCCGGATCGAGCTGGCCCGGCGCTACGTCCACGCCTACGGGCCGGTCGCCCCCCGCCACTTCGCTGCCTGGACCGGCATCGGCGCCACCGAGTCACGCGACCGGTTCATGGCCCTCGGCGACGAGCTCGCCGAGGTCAAGCTCGAGGGCGCCACCGCCTGGGCGCTCGCCGCCGATCTCGACATGATGACCGACCCCCCGCCCGCCGCCGGCGCCCGGCTGATCCCGGCCGGCGACCCGTTCCTCGCCCAGCGCGACCGGTCGACGCTCCTGCCCGACCGGGCGCTGCAGCGGGCCGTGTGGCGCCCGCTCGGCAGCCCCGGGGTCGTGCTGATGACCGGCCGCCCGGTCGGCATCTGGCGCGCGCGGGCCGCCGGCTCGCGCCTGGAGGTGACCGTCGATGCCTTCGCCCTCCTCGGCGACCGCCAGCGGACCGCCATCGAGCAGGCCGCGGGCGCCGTTGCCCCGTTCCGGGGCCGGGACGACGTGGCGGTCACGTTCCGGGACTGACCGGCTCCTTACGACCACGGGACCAGCGGCACTCGGCGTTCGGGGCTGCCGACCTGATCTCCGCGTAGGGCATGATCAGATCATGACCGCCATCGACCTCCCCCTCGCCCTGCACCGGGGCGAGAGCGACCTGCCCTTCGTCGACCTGGGCGACGGCTCTGACCTGCAGCTGCTGCAGTGCGACGTCGAGGCCGGCCTGTGGGTGATCCGCACCCGCTTCCAGCCCGGCTACGTCGTCCAGACCCACAAGCACACCGGCGAGGTGTTCGCGTTCACGATCTCGGGCTCGTGGAAGTACGCGGAGTATCCCGAGGTCAACACCGCCGGCTCCTACCTCTACGAGCCGGCCGGGTCGGTCCACACGCTCACGGTGCCCGCCGAGAACGAGGGCCTGACCGACGTGTGGTTCGCGATCCGGGGCGCCAACCTCAACCTCGACGAGGACAGCAACGTCACGTCCGTGATCGACGCCGGCGCCATCCGCGACTTCTACCTCGCCATGTGCGAGGGCATGGGCCTGCCGCGGCCCGCCGTCATCGGGCTCTGACCGGCGCCAGCAGGGCGGCGGCCAGGTCGGCCGCGGCGACGTCGACGTCGGACGCCCCCGTCGCCAGCGCCTCGGTGACGACGGCCAGCAGCGCCCGCCGGACCAGCCGGGCGGCCACCCCCGGCGGCGTCGGAGCCAGCTCCGGGAAGCCGTCGGCGAGCCAGCCGGCCACGGTCCCGTCGAGGGCGGCGAGCAGGTCACGGGCCGACGCCCGGGCGGTGGTGTCGCCCCGCAGACCCTCGCCGAGCAGCAGCCGCAGCACGGTCTCCTCGGCCAGGGTCTGGCCGGCGATCCAGCGGAAGAAGGCGGCGAACCGCTCGGGGGCGGCGAGCGCGGGGTCGATCGGCGGGTCCTCGAGCGCCATCCGCTCGCCGTAGCGCCGCTCGGCGATCAGGGCGGCGAGCAGGGCGGCCTTGGACGGGAAGTAGTGGTAGATCGTCGCGACGTTGAGCCCGCAGGCGGCGGCGAGCCGCCGCATCGACGTCCCCGCCGACCCGCGCTCGCTGACCAGGGTGAGGGCGGCGTCGAGGATCCGGGCCCGCTGCCCGGGCGGAGCGGGCCCGGCGGTCACGCCCGGCCCTCGGGGGTGAACACGGCCGGGAGGTGGTTCAGCGCGAGCACCAGGCTGGAGTCGCCCCGGTCGAGCGTTCCCGGGTGGACGGCCCGGATGTCGCGCAGGCGGGCGAACAGCTCGGTGAACACGACGCCGATCTCGGCCCGGGCGAGGTTGGCCCCCAGGCAGTAGTGGGTCCCGATGCCGAACCCGAGGTGGGGGTTGGGGTCGCGGTCGATCCGGAACTCGTCCGGGTCGTCGAACACGGCCTCGTCGCGGTTGGCCGACTGGTAGAGCAGGAACAGGCGGTCGCCGGCCTTCAGCTCGACGCCCCGGTAGGCGTGGTCCTCGGTGACGGTCCGCATGAACGACATGACCGGACTGACGTAGCGGACGATCTCGTCGACGGCGAGGTCGATGAGCTCGGGCCGCTCGATGAGCTTGCGGTGCTGGTCGGGGAAGCAGGTGAAGGCGGCGAGCCCGCCGGACAGGGCGTTGCGGGTGGTCTCGTTTCCGGCGACCACGAGCAGGATGAGGAACATGATCAGCTCGTCGTGGGTGAGCCGGTCGTCGACCGGCGGGGCGGTCGGCCCGCCGCCGTCGCGGCGGGCCAGGGCGCCCTGGTCGAAGGCGGCCGTGAGGATGCCGATGATGTCGTCGGTCGACCCGTCGGCCCGCCGGGCCTCGATGAGCTCGACGCAGGTGGCGGCGAACTCGCCGCCGGCCTCGGCTGCGGCGAGCAGCACCGGGTCGTCGGGGTCGACGTGGCCGTCGCCGGCCATCATGGCGTCGCTCCACCGGTAGAGCTTCTGGCGCTGGTCGGGGTCGAGACCCATGAGCTCGGCGATGACGATGAGCGGCACGTGGATGGCGAAGTCCTGGACGAAGTCGCACGCGCCCCGGTCGGCGATCTCGTCGATGATCTGGTTGGACAGGTCGCGGATGTGGTCGGAGAGCTGGCGGACCCTCCGGGGCGTGAATCCCTTGCTCACGAGGCGCCGCTGGCGGGTGTGCTCGGGGTCGTCCATCCCGATGATCGACATGGGCGCAGCGACCTTGGGCCGGACGCCCTGGGCGGCCGAGTAGAGCTCCTGGTGGCGGCTTATGTGGCCGACGTCCTCGTGGCGGGAGACGACCCACAGCTCGTTGGCGGCGTCCCACCAGAGGGGGGCGGTGGCGCGGAGCCAGCGGTAGGCGTCCCACGGGTCGTCGTAGAACCTCGGGTCGAGGACGTCGATGGGCATGGGCGGTGTGGCGGTCGGTGAGCCCTCGGCGATCGTCATGACCCGAGTCTCCCAAACGAACGTTTGATGGGCAAGGGGCGACCCAGCACGGTGGACCTGACACACTGGGGGATGTGACGGGTCGTCAGATCGCGGGGGGCGCAGTGCCGGGGAAGCAGCCGAACATCCTGTTCGTCATCTCCGATCAGGAGCGCGACTGGGGCTGGCTGCCCCCGTCGGTCCGCCTGCCGTGGCGCGAGCGCCTGGCCGCCGAGGGCCTGACCCTCGGCAACCACTACACCCACTCGTCGCCCTGCTCGCCGTCGCGCACGACCATGCACACCGGCCTCCACGTGCCGGTCCATGGCGTGCTCGACAACACGGTGTTCCCGTGGAACACCTCGCTCGACACCGCCGTGCCCACCATCGGGTCGACGCTGCGGCAGGCCGGCTACCGATCGAGCTACATCGGCAAGTGGCATCTCACCTACGGCCCCACGCCGCCCATGGAGGCCTACGGGTACAGCGACTGGGAGGGCAACGACCAGCACTTCATGGGCTGGGCCGGCACTGGCGTCCACTTCGACCCGGTCATCGCCGACAACGCCGCCCACTGGCTGACCGAGAACGCCACCGGCCTCGACCAGCCGTGGTTCCTCACCGTCGCGCTGGTCAACCCCCACGACGTCATGTGGTACCCGATCGACCAGCCCGACTACCGGGCGGCCCACCCCGACGAGCTCGAGGCCGCCCGGGCCCTCCTCGCCGCCTCGAAGTGGATGGACGGCGAGGTCGTGCCCGCCTACGACGACGACTACGCCGAGGTCGTCGACCGGCTGCCCGAGAACTTCGGCGACGACCTGATCTCCAAGCCCGCCTGCCACCGGCAGTGGCGCTGGGACCAGCAGCACAGCATCTGGGGCTACATCGACCCCGACGACCCCCGGGCCTGGCGCCGTCACCTCGACTACTACGTCCGCCTCCACGAGCTCGCCGACGAGTCGCTCGGCCGGGTGCTCGGCGCCCTCGAGGCCAGCGGGGCCTGGGACGACACGATCATCGTGTTCACCTCCGACCACGGCGACATGTGCGGGTCCCACGGGCTCCGGTCGAAGGGCCCCTTCGTGTACGACGAGATCATGAAGGTGCCCGCCGTCGTCAAGGCCCCGGGCCTCACCGCCCCCGGCGCCACCACCGACGCCCTGACCAGCCACGTCGACCTGGCCCGGACCATCTGCGGTCTGGCCGGCGCCGAGCCCGCTCCTGGCATGCAGGGCGTCGACCTCGGGCCGGTGCTCGCCGACCCCGCCGCGTCGGTCCGCGACCAGGTGCTGTTCTGCCACGCCACCGTGCACACGTCGAACATCCGGACCACCCGCTGGCAGATCCGGGGCAGCTACGACGGCCGCTACAAGTACGCCCGCTACTTCGGGGTCGGCGGCGGGCTGCCCAACGACGACCTGTCCGGGAAGCCGACGCCCATGCTCTACGGCGCCGACGCCGCCTTCGAGGACCACGAGCACGAGCTCTACGACCTCCAGGACGACCCCCACGAGCTGGTCAACCTGGCCCACGACCCGGGCCGCCGGGCGGAGCTGCGGCGCCGCTTCGACGACCTCCGGGCCCTGGAGGCCAGGGAGTTCGCCGCCTGCTGACCACCGGGTAGGGTGAGACACCACCCCGGCGGCGTGACCGAGTGGCTTAGGTAGCGGCCTGCAAAGCCGCGTACAGGGGTTCGATTCCCCTCGCCGCCTCCACTGCGACGTCGCCCCTCGTCATGGCCCACTGTTCCCGACGGTGTCTGTGGGGTACCGCCGCGGCAGGGGGAGCGGGCTGCGGGCCCGGGTCCGCGTGACCGGCTCGGGCGCCAACGCCCGGGCCATGCCGAGAAGCTCGACGACCCCGTCGACGATCGCCCCGTCCTGCCCGGCGAGCCAGTCGACCGCCGCGCGGGCGGTGGGGCCGAGATGGCGGACGGCGGGGCCGGCGGCCGCCAGGATGCGGTCGCGGGCGTCGTCGGCGGTCAC
>JBKPHT010000363.1:0-17623 GCA_046730015.1 Actinomycetota bacterium | reverse complement strand
GCCGTGCGAGCTGCCCGGCGGCCACGTCGGCCGCGGCGCGGTCGGCGGCGGCCCGCTGGCGGGCGACGGCCGCCACCCGGTCGTAGAGGCCGAGGTCGAGCAGGCGGACCAGCAGGTCCTGCCGGGACCGGGGCTTGTCGTGCAGGAACCGGGCGAACTGACCCTGGGGCAGCGACACGCAGGTGGTGAAGTGCTCGAAGGTCAGCCCGAGCAGCCCGGTCACGGCCTCGGTGACCTCGTCGGCGGTGCCGGCCACCACCTCCTCGCCCCGGAGCAGCCGGGCCTCCTTGGTGGTCGCCCCGCCCCGGGTAGCGCGGACGATCCGCACGGCCGAGTGGGGCGTGCCGTCGACGGTGAAGTCGAGCCGGACCCGGGCCTCGGTCAGGTTCTGGCTGATGACCGGCGCCACCGCCCGCCGGTCGTCGAGCCGGGGCACCGACCCGTAGAGCGCGAACGTGAGGGCGTCCACGATGCTCGTCTTGCCCGCGCCGGTGGGGCCGACCAGCGCGAACAGGTCGACGCCGGCGAAGTCGACGACGGTGGGTCGGCGGAAGGCGGTGAAGCCCTCCAGCTCCAGCCGGGCCGGCCTCACGCCGGCTCCGCCGCGGTGTCCGACGCGAGGTCGTCGACGATCTCGTCGAACAGCGCCGCCACCCGGTCGTCGTCCACCCCCGCCTCGCCGAGGTACTCGGCGAACAGGTCGTGGGGGCTGCGGCGCAGGCGGTCGGGGTCGGACCGGCGGTCGGCGGTCCCGCCGTCCCGGGGGGCGAGCACGACCTCGACCACACCCGGCACCCGCTCCCGGACCTCGTCGGCCAGGCCGGCGCGTGCGGGCTCGTCCATCACGACCCGCAGGTAGGCGTCGGTCGGCGGCGCGTCGAGGACCTGGGCCAGCGTGCCCCGTAGCGTCCGCAGGCGCCGTCCCGCGGTGAGCGCCACCGGGCGCACCGCCGCCGGCCGCCCGGGCGCCACGTCCACCACGTTGACCACCGGGTCGTTGGCCGTCTCGCCGAAGTCGAGCTGCAGCGGCGACCCGCAGTAGTGCAGCGGCGCCGGCCCCGGCAGCTGCTGGGCCCGGTGCAGGTGGCCGAGCGCCACGTACTGGGCCGTGGCCGGAAACGCGGTCGCCGGCACCCAGTAGTCGAACACCGTGTGGGCGCCCCGCTCGCCGCCGCCCAGCGTCCCGCCCATCACCATCAGGTGGGCCACGACCAGGTTCACGGTGCCGGCCCCGAAGCCGTCGGTGAGCGACCGGAGGATCCGCACCACCCGGTCGGCGTAGTCGGCGTGGGCATCGGCGGCGTCGCCGCTCATCAGCCGGTCCGCGGTCACGACGTAGCGCTGCGACGGGAACGGCAGCAGCGCCAGCCGGGCCACCTCGCCGCCCGCCTCGACCTCCACCACCCCGTCCCGGCCGATCGCCGACACCAGCCGGATGCCGCTCGCCCCCGCGAGCTGGGCCACCGCCCCCAGCCGCTGCGCCGAGTCGTGGTTGCCGGCGACCGCCAGCACCGGCCGGCCACCGGCGGCCAGGTCGAGCAGCGCCCGGTAGACGATCTGCTCGCTCTCGGCGGAGGGGGCCGCGGTGTCGAACAGGTCGCCGGCCACCACCACCAGGTCGACCGCCTCCCGGTCGGCCACCGCCGCGATCTCGGCCAGGACGGCCCGGTGCTCGTCGGCCCGCGACCGGCCCCGGATCGCCCGGCCCACGTGCCAGTCGGAGGTGTGCAGCAGCCGCACGCCTCACCCCACCGGGAAGCCGGCGAACGGGTCGTCGGCCATCGCCACCTCGTCGGTGGTCGCCGTCGCCGGCAGGGGCGCCGCCTCCGCCGACCGGGTCGCCCACGCCGGGAACGGGAACTGCACGACCAGGGGGATCGGCAGCTCCGGCTGCGACACGATCATCGTCCCCGGCTTGGCGATCGTGGCCCGCTGGCGCTGCACCGGCGGCAGGAAGCCGTACTCGCCCCGCCCCGCCTCGGCCGCGTCGAGCCGGCCCACCACCCGCACCGCCGAGTTGGCCACGATCCGCCGCTCGACCTCGCTGGCCGTCTGCTGGGCCCCGATGAGCACGATGCCCAGCGACCGGCCCCGCTCGGCCACGTCGAGCAGGATCTCCTTGATCGGGCTCGATCCCTCCCGGGGCGCGTACTTGTTGAGCTCGTCGAGCACCACGAACTGCAGCGGCCGGGCCTGCCCCGACCGCTCCTTCCGCTCGAACACCCGGCGCAACACCACCCCCACCACGAACCGCTTGGCCCGGTCGTTGAGGTTGTGGAGGTCGACGACCGTCACCTGGGACTGCTCGAAGTCGACCCGGTGCCGGTCGGGCTTGGCCACGTCGGCCCGGACGAGGTGGCGGAGGTGCGAGCGGGCGCCGTGGAGCCGGCGAAGGAACGCGTTGATGGTGCCCGCGCCGATGGCCCGGCCGCCCCACTGGTCCGGGCCGTCGAGGTCGACCTTCAGCTCGATCAGCTCGACCAGGTCGTCGAACGTCCGGACCACCTGGCCATCGATGTTCACCGCCCCGTCGCCCACCGGCTCGGCGTGGCGCAGCCGGGCCACCACGTTGTGGACGACCATCGTGTACTGCTGACGGTCGTCCTCGGCGTCGGCGAACAGGAACGGCAGCAGCTCCTCGCGGCAGAACTGCTCGATCGTCCAGAAGAACGAGGTCACGTCGCGCTGGCGGGCGGCGACGTCGGGGCTGGCGTTGGCGTCGTCCCGCACCGGCGGGGCGAAGATCGCCACCGACCCGAACGGCCCCGCCGGCAGCCCGAGCCGCCCGTAGCGGGCCGGCTGGTCGCCGGCCAGGTCGACGTTGGCATGGTCGAGGAACAGCAGGTCCTCGCCCTTCACGTTGAAGATCAGGGCCTTGGTGTTGGCCGCCTCGGCCCCCAGCACGCCGGAGTGGAACAGGCTGTAGAGCAGGAACGTCGCGTAGGTGGTCTTGGTCGCCACCCCCGACACGCCGCTGATGTTGACGTGGGCCCCCCGGGTGCCGTCCAGGAACTCGAGGTTGAGGTAGAACGGCTCGTCGTCCCGCGACAGCCCGGCCGGCAACCGCTTGCGCATCTGGGTGAACAGCAGGGCGTCGTCCCGCTCGGCGCCCGCCGCCTTGCGGACCACCTCACCCGGCAGCGGCGGCACGAAGATCTCCGGCTCGAACCGGGTGGCCAGGACCTGGGCGGCCTCGCTCACCTGGGCCGGCAGAACGCCGTCGGCCACCAGGAAGACGTCGCTGTCGAGCCGGGCGCCCTCGTGGGTGGCCCGGACCTGGGACACGACCCCCGAGATGCGGAGCGGCTGGCCGTCGGGCAGCACCCGGTCGACCACCACCACGTCGTCGAGCTGCAGGTAGGTGCCGTCGCCCACCGCCACCCAGAACTCCAGCGGGGTGGCGGGCTCGGTGCCGACGACCCGGCCCGCGGCCGGCGAGGTCGGGGCAACCGGGCCGTCCATGTGGCCCGACGTTACCGACCGGCCCGGGGGGTGGAGCGTGATGCTCTGCGTCTCTCCGCTCTCAGCGAGCGGGCCCCCCGGTAGGGTCCGGGCATGCCCGACGCGCCCGGTCCCGTCACCACCACCGTCGACGACGGCGTCGCCGTGGTCCGCTTCGACGACGGCAAGGCCAACGTGCTGTCGTTCGCCGCCATCGACGCCCTGGACGCCGCGCTCGACCGGGCCGAGGCCGAGGCCGACGCCGTCTGCCTCGTGGGCCGGGAGGGGAGGCTCTGCGCCGGTTTCGACCTGTCGGTCATGACCGCAGGACCGGAGGAGGCGCGCGACCTCGTGGCCCGGGGCGGCCGGCTGCTCATGCGGGTGTATCGCCACCCCCAGCCGGTGGTCGTGGCCGTGACCGGGCACGCCCTGGCGGCCGGGGCGCTGCTGGTGCTGGCCTGCGACGTGCGGATCGGCGCTGACGTCCCGGCCAAGATCGGGCTGAACGAGACCGCCATCGGCATGCCGCTGCCGCTGTTCGCCCTGGCCCTGGCCGAGGACCGGCTGGCTCCCACCGCCCTGGTCCGGGCCACGCTCGCAGCCGAGCTCGTCGACCCCCGCGGTGCCGTGGAGCCCGGCTGGCTCGACCGGGTGGTGCCGGCCGACCGGGTCGAGGCCGAGGCGGTGGCCGAAGCCCGCCGGCTGGGCGGCTACAGCACCAGCGCCTACGCCCGGACCAAGGAGTCGCTGCGGGCCGCCACGGTCGAGCGGGTGCTGGCGGGCAGCGAGGCCGACCTGGCCCGCTTCGTCGTCGAGCCGTCGGGGTAACGTCGGGTCCCCCGCCGCGATCACGGAGAGGCGTCCCATGGCCGCGACCTGCACCCATCTCGACACCGTGAACGACGTCGGCCCGTCGTCGGAGGGCTGCGAGGACTGCCTCCGCATCGGCGGCCGCTGGGTCCACCTGCGGATGTGCCAGGAGTGCGGCCACGTGGGCTGCTGCGACAACTCGCCCAACCGGCACGCCACCGCCCACTTCCACCAGGACCGCCACCCCATCATCCGGTCGTACGAGCCGGGCGAGGACTGGTGGTGGTGCTACGTCGACGAGCTGGCGTTCGAGGTGCCCGGCGCGCCCCCGGCCCCGTCCCACCCCTGACGGCGCTCGCGATGTTCGAGGACCTCATCGCCGCGAACCGTCTCTACGCGGACGACTTCCACCTCGCCGGGCTCCCGGCGAAGGCGGCTCGCCAACTTGCCGTCGTGACGTGCATCGATAGTCGCATCGAGCCGCTCGCCATGCTGGGCCTCGCGCCCGGAGACGCCAAGATCCTCCGGAACGCGGGCGGGCGGGTCACCGAGGACGTGCTGCGATCGCTCACGATCGCGACGAGCCTCCTGTCGGTCACCCGGATCGCCGTGATCCACCACACCGCCTGCGCGCTGATCACCGGCCCCGCGGATCTGGCGGCCGCGATCGGGCGCGCCGTCGAGGCCGAGCCACCCCCACTCGACTGGCGGACGATCACCGACCCGGATGCGGATCTCGCGAGCGACGTGGAGGCGATCCGCCGGGCGCCGGCGATCGCGGCGGCCGTGGTCGGCATGCGGTACGACATCTCGACCGGTCTGCTGTCCGAGGTCGTCACCTAGCCCGGGGCCCGGACGACCAGGGCGAGTTTCCTGTGGTGGTCGGCGCGCGGCCCGTGGCGTTTTGCGGTTAGATGGCGGGCAGGAGGCGTGTGCCTCCGCCGATGCGAGGGGGCTACTCATGGATCGGCTGAGCCCGTTGGATGCGTCGTTCCTCCACATCGAGAACGACGTCAACCACATGCACATCGGGTCGGTGGGGATCTTCGAGGGGCCGCCACCGGCCTACCACGACCTCTGCGCTTCGATCGGCGGGCGGCTGGCGCTGGTGCCCCGCTACCGGCAGAAGGTCGCCACCGTGCCGCTGTCGCTGGGGCGGCCGGTGTGGGTCGACGATCCCCACTTCAACCTCGAGTACCATGTCCGCCACACCGCGCTGCCGGCGCCGGGCGGCGAGGACGAGCTGCGCCGGCTCGTCGGCCGGGTCATGTCCCAGCGGCTCGACCGGGCCAAGCCGCTGTGGGAGATGTGGATGGTCGAGGGCGTCGAGGACGATCGCTGGGCCCTGGTGTCGAAGATCCACCACTGCCTGGTGGACGGCGTGTCGGGGGCCGGGCTGCTGGCGGTGATCCTCGACCTGTCTCCGGAGGTGCCGGCCCCGGTCGAGGACACCTGGCGGCCGGCGCCCGAGCCGTCGCCCGCCCGGCTCGCCCGCGACGCCGCCATAGATCTGGTGACCAGCCCGTACGAGCAGGCGCGGGCGGTGACCGCGGCGGTCCGCCGGCCCCAGCGGGCCCTCGATTCGCTGCGGGAGGTGGTCCGGGGGTCGGTGTCCCTCTCCAGCGTCGTGCGACCGACGCCCCCCACCAGCCTCAACGGCCCGATCGGGCCCCACCGCCGCTACGCCTGGACCCACCTCCCGTTCGGCGACGTCAGGCGGATCCGCGCCGCTCACGGGGGCACGGTCAACGACGTCGTGCTCGCCCTCATCACCCGGGGGTTCCGCGACCTGCTGATCTCGCGGGGCGAGGACACCGACGGCCGGGTCATCCGCACGCTCGTGCCGGTGTCGGTGCGGCCCCGGACCGACGGCGGGCCGGCCGAGACCGACGGCGTCCTGGAGAACCGGGTATCGGCCATGTTCGCCGAGCTGCCGGTCGGGGTGGACGACGCGGTCGAACGGCTGCACATGATCAGCGCCCAGCTCGACGACCTGAAGGAGTCGCGCCAGGCGATTGCGGGCGAGGCGCTGACCTCGTTGGGCGGGTTCGCCCCGCCGATGCTGCTCACCCTCGGCATGCGGGTGGCGACGCGGGCAGCCCGGCGGATGGGCAGCCTCGACACGGTCACCACCAACGTCCCGGGGCCGCAGTTCCCGCTGTACTCCTGCGGGCGCCGGATGGTCCGGGCCTGCCCGTACGTCCCGCTGGCGGCGCCGCTGCGGGTGGGGGTGTCGATCTTCTCCTACGACGGCGAGCTGACCTTCGGCATCACCGGCGACTACGACACCGCCGACGACATCGAGGTGCTGGCCAAGGGGATCAGCGTCGGCGCCGTAGAGCTGCTGGCCCTGGCGGAGGAGGACAGCGGCGACGGGGAGGGCGGCGGCGGGGACGGGGGCTGACCCGTCACGATCAATTGCCGGCGCCGCCGCCCACAGCCACCCGCTCCCGCAGCTCGTCGAGGAGCCCCGGCCGCTCCTTGAACGCCGTCCGGGTGGCGCCGCTGAGCGCCCACGGCTGCAGCCGGTCGGCGGCGGTGGCGACGGCCTCCGGCCCCAGCGCGCCGACCGCGGCGGCGACCGCCCGGTCGATGCCGACCTGGAGGGTGGTGGCGGCCAACAGCTCCGCCACGTCGGTGGCGAGCAGGGTGTCGGTCGCGGCCAGCTCGCTGAACCCGAAGTCGATCATCCACACGGCCCCGTCGGCGGCCACGAACACGTTGGCCAGCCGCAGGTCGCGGTGGGCGACACGGTGGCTGCGCAGGGTGGCGACCTGGTCCCACACCGCGGCCAGCAGGTCGTCGGTCACCTCGTGCGGGTCGACCCGGTCGAGCGACCGCCCCTCGATGCCCTCGTAGGCCAGCACGAACGACGCCGGCTCGGCGGTCGCCAAGGCCACGAACCGGGGCGTCCGGACCCCCAGGTCGCGGGCGGCCAGGGCCACCAGCGCCTCGTGCTCGACCGCCCGCCGCAGCGACAGGTAGCCCCGCTCGTCGCCGAGGTCGCGGGGCACGATCCGGCGGTAGACGCGGAACAGCAGGTCGGCGCTCCGCTCGTCCCGGCCCAGCGCCTTGACGAACAGCGTCCGCCCGTCGGGCGCCTCGGCGAAGTACGGGGTCGAGCCGCGGGCGTCGAGGCTGGCCTGCTCGATCCGCCGGACCGGCACGCCGACGGCGGCCAGGCCCCCGGCGATGGCCTGCCCGCCGGCCCGCCGGGGCGGCGCCCCGAGGACGACGACCGCCAGCGCGCCGCCCGTCCAGCCGGCCAGCAGCGAGCGGACCGACGCCATGTCGACCGGCGTGACCAGGAACCGGCCGAGCATCACTCCGAGCACCACCGCCCAGGCCAAGCGGCGCCAGCCCCGGCCGACCCAGGGTGCGGCCGCGGTCGCGATCCCGGCGGTGACCGCCACGGTCAGAGCGGTGGCCGTCGGGTGGTCGACGAACGTGTCGAGGAGCGTGCCGTGGTCGGCCACGGCCGGGGCGGACGGCTCGTCGCCGACGCCGAGCAGCGCGGCGAGGACCAGGGCGATGGCGCCGCCGAGCACGGCGGCGCCCACCGCCCGCCACCGCTGACGGGCGAGGGCCGCGAGGGCGCCACCGATGAAGGTGACCAGGCCGGCCAGCCAGGTGGCCGCGACGACGAGCGTGACGAGCCAGGTCGGCAGCGTGTCGAGCCCGCGCAGCAAGTCCTGCGCGTTGTCGACCACCGCGTCGCCGCCGAGCCACTGCAGGACCAGCACGGCCACCAGGCAGGTCGCGGCCACCCCGAGGCGCAGGATGTCGGCCGGCGACCGCTCGGCCGCGGCGACCGGGCTCTCGAGCACCTCGACCGACGCCGGCCCGGCGGCCAGGCGACCGGCCGCGGTGCCGCCCGCCGGGCCCCCGCCGTCCGCCCCGGACCCGGTCATCCCACCGTGGCCCGCCCGGCCCGGCCCCGCGAGCCGGCCGAGGTACCCCAGTGGGCGATGTCGAGCACGACGGCGAGCCCGACCCACAGCCAGTCGTCACCGGTGACGCCGATGCCGGGCCGCCACAACAGCACGTAGATGAGGGTGGTGAACGGGAGGAAGATGATCCCGAGCACCGGCCACACGAGCGTGGTGAACGTGTCGTCCATCCGGTCGGGCCGGGCGATCCAGAAGATCACCAGCGCGATCCGGGGGAACAACCCGGCGAAGATGGCCAGCAGGCAGCCCATGGAGACGCTCCTCTGCGCGTGGACGTCAGCGCCCGGATCGTGCACCCCGGGCGCACGCCCCGGCATCGCCCGGCGAGGGTGATGCCGCGCTACCGCGCCCGGCTCACCGCCCGCCGCCGCCGAGGCCCGAGTCGGGCGCGAACGCGACCCCGCCCTCGTGCCAGCGGCGCAACGACTCGAACGGGTAGATGCCGGTGTCGTGGCCGTCGTTCCAGGTGACGACCAGGCCCCACGCGCCGTGGAGATGGGCGTCGCGGATCCGCAGGGGGGTGGGGCTGCCGGGGCGCGGCCAGGTGTCGGCGCCCTGGTCGCGGAGGCTGCGGCAGGTCGCGCAGGGGCAGCCGAGGCGGAGCCGCATGAGGTCGAAGGCGGCGACGTAGCCGTCGTGGAACGCGATCGTGACGCCCTCGTCCCGGACGACGTCGATGGTCTTCGGCTCGTAGCGCTCGTCCACGCCCCCAGCCTGCCGGGTCAGTCGCCGAGGTGCGCGGCCGCCACCGAGCGGGGCACGACCATCCGCCAGGCGTCGAGGACGATCTCCCGCATCTCGTCCTCGTCGAGGGCGTCCAGGCGGGCCTCGACCCAGTTGTAGCGGAGGTCGGCGCGGCCGGGCATCCGGAACTTGTCGGGCTCGGAGCCGACCAGCGCCTCGCGCTCCTCCTTGGGGAAGGCGAAGCCCATCAGGGTCTCGTCGCGGGAGAAGGCGAGCCACACGTACTGGCCGACCCGGAACTTCACCCGGTCCCGCACCAGCACCTCGTAGCTTCGGGGCAGCCCCACGGCCACCGCCCGGACGTCGTCGATCGTCACCATCCGGCGACGACGATAGGCGGCCCAGCCGCCGTTCCGGCGCGGTGGCGCGGCCGTGGGGCTTGCCTCACTCTGCGGGTTCGGCGTATACCCATCTGAACCGCCAGGGTGAGGACCTGCCGCCGGGCAGGTCCTACGGGGCCTGGCGCCAGGGGGAAGGTCTGCGCGATGCCGCGCTGCCGCGCGAGATGACCGGAGGACCGGGCAACATCGTGCCGGAGGACGTGCCGCCGGACGTCGCGGCACGCATCGTCCGCGCCCTGGACCGAGCTCCCTCCACGGTCGTCACGCTCGTGGACGCCGACCTCAAGGTGCGTTGGATCAGCCACTCGGCCACGTGGATCACCGGAACGGACCCCTCGACCCGGAAGGGCTCAGACTCCCTCGAGCGGATCCATCCCGACGACGTCGAGCGCCTCGTCGACGGGCTGGCCCAGCTGCAGGCGGCCGACCCGACCGACGCCCCGACCGTCCCGGTGCCCGCGCCCGTCCGCTACCGGTTCAAGCGCTTCGACGGCCGCTGGGTCGTCATGGAGGCGGTGATCCACAACCTGCTCGACGACCCGCTCGTGCAGGGCCTGCTGGTCGAGTCGCGCCCGGTCGACGGCGGCCTCGACGGCCCGGGCCACGTCGTCGACCTCCTGGTGGCCGACGCGCCGCTGCCGGACGTCCTCGCGGCGTGTGCCGGCCTCGTCCCCACGTACGTCGGGTCGAGCGCCGTGGTGGCGCTGGTCGACGGCAGCCCCGTGATCGGTGCGCCGGCCGGCAGCGCTGCCGGCATCCTCGCCGCCGACGAGCGCTGGTGGCGGGGAGCGGTCGCCGAGGGGGTCGTGGTGGCGCCGGTCGGCTTCGCCGGCGTCCCCCGCGACCTCGCCGAGCGGGCACGGGCCGAGGGCTTCCGGTCCCTCTGGGTGTTCCCGCTCGCCGACGAGTCGTCTGGGCAGGTGATGGGCTGTGTCGTGGTGTGGGTGCTGATCGACATGGAGCTCAACATCGCCACCGACGAGAGCCTGCGCCAGGCCCGGCGCCTCGCTAGCCTCGTGATCGGCGAGGAACGCCGCCACCACGCGCTGCGGCGCCAGGCGGTGACCGACCCGCTCACCGGCCTCGGCAACCGGTCGGCCCTGCGACGGCGGCTCGACGCCGCCGCCGGCCTCCTCACGCTGGCGCTCATCGACCTCGACGACTTCAAGCCCATCAACGACACCCACGGGCACGACGTCGGCGACGCCGTCCTCCAGATCACCGCCGAACGACTCCGCAGCGCCGTGCGGGCCGACGACCTCGTGGTCCGCTTCGGCGGCGACGAGTTCGCCGTCGTCTTCGCCCACCAGACCACCCCGGACGTCGCCGCCCGCCTGGCGCAGCGGATCGTGGCCACCATCGAGGTCCCGATCGCGGTGAACGGCACGGGGCCCTTCACGGTCGGCGCCAGCGTCGGGCTCGCCACCGCAACGGCCGACAAGGTGGTCCACCAGGCCGACACCGCCCTGTACGAGGCGAAGCGGGACAAGCACATCGCACCGCCGCCTCACCTGCGGACGTGAACGCCGAGCCGTCGGGACCCGCTAGCGGGCCGCCGGCACCGACCGGACGACCCGGGTCCCGGCGGCCCGGTCGGCCGGCGACCGGCGCTCCCCCGCCGCGACCGTGACCCAGCCGACCACCACCAGCACCGGGGCCAGGACCGACGGAAGGTACACCGCCGCCCCGACCGCCCCCCGGCCGAGTCCCCGCAGCGGCCCGACCCGCTCGCCGGTCGCCGTCTCCACCCGCAGCCCGGCCACCCACGTGCCGACCGTTCCGCCCCACCGGGCGACGCCGACCGCGTTGTACGCGAGGGCTGCGGCGGCCACCGTCCAAGCCACCCGGCCGAACGACCACGACCAGGAGATCCAGCCGGCTGTCGACACGCCGGCCAGCCGCAGCGCGCCGGTCCGCCACAGCGCCTCGGCGACCGCGAGCACGGCCACCGGCACCAGGGCGAGGTCGACGAGGGCTGCGACCAGCCGGCGGCCGATCGGGGCGCGGGCCGGTGTCTCCGGGACGGACGCCGCCCGGGCCCGGGCCCGCGCCGCCGGCGGGGTGTAGCGCCGGGAGCGGGAAGGTGCGGAGGCGGCCATGCCCGGAGCATTCCGGGCGGATCAGGCGGGCGACGCCACCCGGCGTACCCCCGGCCGGACCGCCGCCACCAGCCGGGCCAGCGTCGACCGGGCCGCGGGGTCGGCGTCGGGGGCGACCAGCGGCTCGTCGACCAGCGCGGCGAGCACCGACCGGACCGCCTGCTCGACCTCCGTGTCGAACCGGTCGAGCAGCCGGGCCTCGTTGGCGGCCCGCTGCACCGCCGGGCTGTCGGGGATCGCGCCGAGGAAGTGGAACCGGCGGAAGTGGTCGCCGACCGTCCGGGCGTTCCAGGCCTGGTCGGGGTCGGCCCGGTTGAGCACGACGCCGATCCGCTCGGGCGGAACGTTGCGGCCCCCGGCGCTGACCGGGTCGCCGACGATGTCGAGCCACTCGACGTTGTTGTGGATCGTCTCCCGGTTGGGGTCGAGCACGACCAGCAGCCGATCGGAGTCCCGCAGCACGAAGTCGCCGAACAGGTCGTGGTCGACGGCCTCGGCCACCGGGGTGTCGACCACGACGTAGTCGTGGGTGCGGCGGAGACCCGCCACGATCCGGCGGTAGAGGGCGGTGGTCACCAACCGGCGGTCGGTGCTCCGGAGGTCGGGGGCGCCGAACAGCACGTCGAGCCCGCCCGCCTCGGGGACCGGGGTCAGCGCGGCGGCCAGCAGCCGGTCGTCCACGTCGCTGCGGACCAGGTCGAGCACCGTCCCCCGGGGCGTCCGCTGGAGGATGGTGGCGACCGACGACTGGGCGGTGTTGGCGTCGACCAGCGCCACCCGCTTCCCCGCCGGCTGCAGCGCCCGGGCCAGCGTCCCGGCCGCCATGAGCGCGGTCGTCGTGTTGTGGACCACCACGTCGGAGGCGACGAAGCAGTGGGTCCGCTCGACGGTCAGGTCCCACACCTGCCGGTCGCCGGCCGGGGTGACTGCGACGACCTCGTCCCACCAGCGGTCGTCGTCGCCGTCGGCCGGGTCGGGGCCGGGGTCGGCAGGGTCGGCGGAGTCGGCAGGGTCGGCGGGGTCGGCGGGGTCGGCGGGGTCGGCGGGGTCGGCCAGGATCACCCTGGCCCGGAGGGTCGGGACATCGGCGGGACCGACGGCCAGCCGCCACGGGCCACCGGCGACGTCGGGGGCCGCGGGGGCGATCCGGCTCGGCACCCGGAACCTCGTGAGCAGGTGCTGCACGGCCCGGGCCAGGTCCTCCGAGGCGAGGGCCACCGCGGCCGACCCGTCCTCGCCGGTGGTGCCGAGGTAGGCCCACAGCATCCCCAGCAGGCGGGCGAGCTGATCGGGCGGCAGGGCGAACGCGGCGAGGGGCATGGTGGCCGGGCCCGCCGCGGGCGGGCGGGCGCCGGGGCCGGCCACGACCTCGGTGGCCAGGGCGACCAGTGCCGGGCCGTCGAGCGGGCGCGGCCGCATCGGGAACGGGGTGCGGGCGGGGACCGCCACCGCCTCGCCGACCGCGATGTCGGCCGCCGGTCGCCAGCCGTCCGGCAGGAGGAACGGGTGGTGGGGGGTGACCGTGACAGCCCGGCCCGACCGCAGCTCGACCCGGACGGTCGCCTTCACGCCCGAGTCGATCTTGGCCGTGATCGGCGCGCAGTGGATCGTGGCGCCGTCCAGGGTGAGGACGGTGACCAGCTCGGGCGCCCGCACCACCTCGTCGAGCCGGTGGGGGATGCCGGTGACCGGGTCGACGACGAGCGCGTCGCCGGTGAGGCACTTGCCGCTCCCGCCCTTGTACGAGCAGACCGACACGACCGTGCCCCGGCGGGCGACCTCGGGGGCCGCGGGCGGCGGGAGGGCGGCCCCGGGCACGACCGGCGGCACCGGCCAGCCGGCGTCGGCCCAGGGCACCGGCCGGTCGACAGGCGGCGGGGGCGGCGGGGGCGGCGGCAGGTGGGCCCAGCGGGGGACGTCGACCAGCGGGCCGAGCGGGTCGTCGTCGGCCGCCTCGTCGACCGCCACGTCGACCGCCACCGCCGGCCCATCCGAACCGGGTCGGCCGAATCGCGCCGGGCGCGATGTCGCCGACCCGGTTCCGGGATCGCCGTCGCCCAGCAGCCACTCGTCGAGCGTCGGGCCCGGGGGCGGCTCCGGCTCCGGCTCGCCGCCGAACACCCGGTCGCCCCCCTCGACCGGCAGGAAGAACGGCACGTCGCCCGGCAGCCGTGAGAGCGCGTCGAGCACGTCGTCGGCCGTGAACGGCGCGGCCAGCCGGGCCAGGTTGACGTGCGGCCGGAAGGTCCCCGACGCCCCGGGCAGGCCGGTCAGCACCACGGCCCGGAAGTCGCCCCGCGCCAGGCGGCCGGGCAGCCGGTTCACCGCCGGGTCGCCCGTGTCGCCGATCACGAACAGGACGCCGTCCCGGGTCGCGCCCCGCGCCCGCTCGGCCACCTGGCGGTCGACGTCGGGCCCGGCCACGATCGTCACCACCTCGGCGCCGCCCGGCTTCTCGTCCTCCAGCAGGTGCCCCAGCTCGGGCAGCCCGATGACGACGATGCGGAGCCTGTCAGCCATGTCCCGTCCCCCTGCTCCTGCTCACCCGACCGGCACCGGGCTCACCGGCAGCGGGATGGCGGCGGCCTCCCGCGCCCGGCGATCGTCGACGTTGGTGGAGAACGCCCAGAACACGTCCTCCGGGATCGGGTCGTGGAGCACCGCCGACCGCCGGCCCCGCAGGTCGCGGTGCAGCGACACCGCGGCCCGGCCCGGGTGGTCGGGCGACGGCCGGCGGGGGCCGGCCTCCCGCAGCATGCGGATCCGCTCGTCGGTCACCTCGAAGCCGACCAGCTTGATGGCCGCCGCCGCCTCGACGTCGTCCTCCAGGGCCATGGCGAACACCCGGGAGATGTAGGTCTCCATCCCCTTCGACAGCACGTCGGACGGGAGCTGCGAGGCATAGATCAGCCCGACGTTCAGCGATCGGCCCTCGCGCATCATCTTGTCGTTGAGGGCGACGGTGTCGGCGTGGCCCAGCACGGTGTGGGCCTCGTCGGTGGCCATCACCCCGCCGTCCGACAGCGAGAGGATCCCGACCGAGGCCGTGGTGACGCAGCGGATGGCGGCCAGGCTGATCCGCTCGGCGTCGGTGTACGCGTCCTTGATCTGGGATGGCAGGTTCAGGTCGACGTCGAACTCGATGAGGGTGAGGGCGCTGGTCATCTCCCGGTCGTCGAACCGGGGCCGGGCCCGCATCCCCACCCCGAGCTGGAACAGCGGCGTGGACGCCCAGGTGCGCTCGACCAGGTCGACCACCACCGGGTCGTCCACGCACTTCAGCGCCTCGCCGACGCAGCCCGCCCCGCCCACCGCGCCCCGGTTGAGCCCGAACCGAAGCGCCGTCCGCTGCCGCTGGTCGAGGTCGATCACCGTGGTGATGAAGTTGGCCGCGATGCTGGCCGCGGTGTCGGGCCGGGCGAAGCGGAACGGGTCGAACGCCCCGCCGCCCTCCTCGCTGGCCAGCGTGGCCAGCGACACCCGCTCGGCCGAGTGGTCGGTCTCCCGGTTGACGAGGTCGACGAACGGCTGCAGCGAGTCGAACCCCTTGGGGTTGACCACGATCACCCGGTGCCCCATCAGCACGCTCTGCAGGCACAGCAGCTGCAGCAGCATGGTCTTGCCGCTGCCGGGACGGCCGCAGATGTAGGTCGTGGGCGGCCGGTCGTGGCGGGACGCAGCCAGCGGGTCGAAGTAGACGGGCGCGCCGTCGGGCAGCCCCTGGCCGACGAACGCCCCCTCCGGGTCGCCCAGGTCGGTGAAGCTGGCCACCCCCGAGTAGGCGACCATGGCCAGGTTGAGCCGCTGGGGCCACGGCGAGCAGCGGACCCGGGAGCACGGCTGCACCTCGTCGAGCGCCAGCATCTGGCGGTGGCCGAGCGGCTTCGTCTCGATGCCGTAGGCGGCCGACAGGTACTCGACGAACGTCTCGGTGGCATGGGTCGGCGGGGTCCGCCGCCCGAAGATCACCGAGCAGTCGAGCAAGGAGGGCACGTCCCGCCCCTGGGCGTACTCCTTGCGGACCGCCCGGGTGAACTCCACCCGCTCGGCCGCCTCCCCGCCGGCGCCGTGGGGGTCGTGGGCCTTCTCGGCCTCGTGCTCCAGGCTCTGGCTGCGGAGCGACCGGCGGAGATCGCGGTTGGTGTCCTCGCCGGTCTGGAGCTGGGCCCGCAGCGACACGACGTCGGGCCCGTGGTCGAGGTTGAACGCGTCGGCCAGCCACATCGAGTCCGGCGCCCGCAGCAGCGGGGCGGTGAACCGCTCGAGGGCCACGAACTCGATCTCGTCGCCGGGCCCGACCACCAGCTTCTCCGGCAGGCGGACGATCTCGGGCTCGGCGTGGCGGCCGTCGTTGAACCAGGCCTCCAGGCGGCGGCGCTCGGCCCGGGTGGGGGCCCGGCAGTCGTGGCGGCGCAGCACCGCGGCCAGGTGGCGGCGGTCGGGGTCGTAGGCGGCGTAGTCGGTCGGGGCATCCCGCAGGAGCCCCGCGACCAGCTCCATCGACATGTCCAGCACCGAGCGCGACCGGGCCGCGGCCAGGGCGTCGATGTCGCGCAGCTTGACCCCGAGGAACGTCGCCTGCTGGGGGACGTGCAGGCAGTCGAGCACCTCGCCCAGGTAGGCGGCCTGGGCCTCGGTCGGCGTGCCGGGCGGCACCTCGGGGGTGCCCTCCCACCGGACCGACAGGACGTGGACGTCGCGGTACGACGCGGTGGAGCGGACGCCGAAGCTGCGTGACAGGCTGGTCTTGCCGATCTCCGCCAGCACGTTCTCGACCCGCCGACCGACGTCGAGGATGGCCTCGTCGTCCTCGTAGTACAGCGGGTGGTTGCGGATGACCGCGTAGACCCAGACGCTGCCGTCCCGCCCCGTGTAGAGGGCGTGGCCGCTGCCGGTCTCCCGCTCTATCCAGGGCGTGGCCCGGAACTCGCCGGTGGCGGCGTCGACGGTGCCGGTCCCGCCGCGGTCGTCGGACAGCTTGGCGATCAGCTTGCGGAGGTACCTCACGAGCCGGGCTCCGTCGCGGTCGTCGTGGTGGTGGCCGTAGCGCCCTCGGCCGGGAGGCGGCTGGCGTTCTCGTAGGCGTCGAGCGTGAGCGCCGAGCCGGCCGGGCCCCAGGCCACGATCTCCGGCAGCGGCTCGCCGGCGTTGTGGACCAACAGGTCGAAGCCGATCCGGGTGGTCACCGCCGGGTCGTCCTCCGCCACCAGCGCGATCACGACGTGGGTGCCGGCGGACCCGTCGGCCCGGGTGAACAGGCCGCCGACCTCGGGCTCGCCGTCGGTCCGCCAGGCGCCCAGCCCGACGTACTCGACGCCGTTGCGGCGGTCGCCGGTGATCTCCAGCAGCCGGCGGCGGTCGTCGCCGGCGAAGGCGTCGGCCCACTCGGTGATCCGCTCCCGGAGGGTGGTCGAGGCTCGCTCGGTGGCGTACACGTCGCCCCAGTCGAGGCCGTCCAGGGCGGGGGCGTCGGCGTCGGTGACGAACGGCTCGAGGCTCGGCAGCGCCCCTAGCGCCGGGCCGGTCCCCCGGGCCTCGACCAACGGGATGGCGAGCACGAACGGGCCCTGGGGGGTGCCGACCAGGAACCGGTGGGTCTCCACCGTCCGGGGCCGGCCCTCCGCGGCCGGGACCGTGGCCACCTCGGCCGCCATCGGGATCACCCAGCTGTGGGGGATGGGGGCCGGCGCCGGCTCCTCGCCGCCGACCGCCGCCGGGGCCTCCAGCGGCGCCCGTCCGGCGTCGTCGCCCAGACCGCGGGCCACCGGGACCGGCAGCGGCTGGCCGTCGAGGTAGCTCTGGGCCACGACCGCGGCGTAGTCCTGGTGGCGGGCCTCGGCCGGCGGCGGCGTGTCGTCGGGGCGGTTGGCGACGGCGGCCATGCACCCCACCGGTCCCGACACGGCGGCGAAGGCCACGAGCGCGACGATCAGCCGGAAGCGCCGGGTGAAGCGCTTCGGGCTCGAGAACTCCCGGGGGATCGCTGTCCGTTCGAGCGCCATCGGGCGGGCTGCCTCCTTCACGGCGGAGCATTCCGGGCGCCGCGACCCACCCGCTGGAATGCTGGGGGCCGTGACCCCGGTTCGGTGTGCGACGTGCCGCCGGCGCACCGCGCTCGAGGCCGGCGGGCGGTGCGCCCGCTGCTGGCGGGCCGTCGTGTCCGGGGACGACGAGGCGGCCCGGGCGTCCGCGGCCCGGGACGGCGAGGTGCCGGGCTGGGTGCTCGCCGCGCTCGCCG
>JBKPHT010000362.1:0-7676 GCA_046730015.1 Actinomycetota bacterium | reverse complement strand
GTCCGGGGCCGCCGTGGCGGGGTCCGCCGCGCCGCCGGCCGCCGGTGGCGCGGGTCCCGCCGGGCGCGCCGGGCCCGGGGAGCGAGCCAGGGCCGACTCGGCCTCCCGCAGCCGGGCCTTCAGCGCGTTGAGCTCCGTGGCCCGCTCGACGAGCCGGGCCTCGACGTCCTTGAGGTTGCGAACGGCCTCCGACCGAGCCCCCGACAGGTTGGCCACCTGTGCCTCCAGCTCGGCGACCCGCGACTCGGCCAGCGCTCGCCGCTCCCGCTCGGCGTCGAGCGCCGCCTCGGACGCCTGCAGGTCGCCCCGAAGGGCCGTCGCCTCGGCTTCGGTACGGGCGGCGGCGGCCTCCACCGCCGCGAGACGTCGAGCGGCCGAGCGCTCGACCCGCTGCTCCTCCTGCGCCGATGTCCGGGCCGCCGACTCCGCCTCGATCTCCGCCAGGGCGCTGTCCCATCCCTCCGGGCGGGTGAGCCAGAGCCAGCCCGCACGACCGACCTCGGCCTCGGTGACGACGGCCGCCACCCGGTGCCGGAACTCGTCGTCGCGGTCGACGACACGGGCCACCGCCGCCAGCGAGCGAGGGCTCTGCCGAGCGAAGGCCAGGTAGGGCCGCAGCGCGGGCGGCGGGGGGACGATCGGGTCTGCGGTCAGCCCGGCCCGGGCCACGGCCAGTGCTGACTCGACAGCTGGGCGGATGGCGCCCGCCGGATCGGTCAGCTCGCCCCCGGTACGTCGGCGGCCGAAGCCGAGCCGTCGCCACCGGCCACGCCCGCGGTGTCCCCGGTAACGGTCTCGACCGACGTGCCCGTGCCGCACCAGCGGCAGGTGACGTCGTCGACGCTCTCGTGGAGGACCGTCTCGTCCTCGATCCGGAGCTCCCCACCCACGGAGTAGTGGTGGTAGGCGCGGGTGCGCCGGGACGTCACGACGTCGAAGCGCGTGAGATTGCCGCAGGCCGAGCAGCGATAGCGGGTGACCACGGCCGCAGCCTACCGATCCGGCCAGGGCGAACTGCCGTACGGCGTCCCGCCCACTTTCGATCCAAACACTTGTTCCCCGGTACATATGTTCGCTACGGTAGCAGACGTGATCGACACCGCAACCCGCCCGCCGGCCGTCGCCGGCCACCACCGTCAGGCCCGGCGACACGAGCCGGCAGCCGACCCGTCGACCCCCCTCCACGACGTGACGTTCTGCGTGGTCGATCTCGAGACGACCGGTGGCTCGCCGGCCGACTGCGAGATCACCGAGGTCGGCGCGGCGCGTTTCCGGGCCGGCGAGTGCCTCGGGACGTTCCAGACCCTCGTCAACCCCGGCGTGCCGATCCCCCCGGAGATCACCGTCCTCACGGGCATCACCGAGGCGATGGTGCTGCCCGCGCCGCCACCCGCCGCCGTCCTGCCGTCCCTGCTCGAGTTCATCGGGTCGTCCGTCCTCGTGGGCCACAACCTGCGATTCGACGTCTCGTTCCTCGACGCCGCGCTGACGGCGACCGAGCGCGACCGGCTGGCCCTGCCGACCGTCGACACCGTCGCCCTGGCACGCCGGCTGGCGCGCGACGACGTGCTCGACTGCCGGCTGGCCACGCTGGCCGAGCGGTTCGCGCTCCCCCACCGTCCCACCCATCGGGCCCTCGACGACGTGCTCGCCACGGCCGACCTCCTGCACCTGCTGCTCGAACGTGCGGCCGGGCTGGGTGTCACCGAGCTCGACGACCTGCTCGCGCTCCCCCGGCTGGCGGGACATCCCCAGGCCGGCAAGCTCCGCCTCACCACGCGGCTGCCGAGGGCACCCGGCGTCTATCTCCTCCGGGACGGCCAAGGTCGGGTCACCCACGTCGGACGGGCCGCCAATCTGCGGCGTCAGGTGCGGGCCGCGTTCTCCCGCGAGCGGGGCCGCATCCCCGGCCCGCTGCTGCGGACGGTCCACCGGGTCGACCATCGGGTCTGCTCGTCCGGGCTCCATGCCGCAGTCCTACGAGATCGGCTCGCACGGGCGTTCCTGCCCCGCCAGGCGGCGCGCAGCCGCCGGTACCACTACGTCAAGCTGGTGAGCGGGCGCCAGCCGCGGCTCGTCGTGGCCCGGATGCCCGGCACCGACCGGTCGCGGGTGCTGGGACCGCTGCCCTCGACGGCGACGGCCCGGACGGTGGCAGACGTAGTGGCGGAGATGGTCCCGGAGGTTCTCGGCCCCGATGCGGTCAGCGGTGCCGGTCCGCCCTCGGTGGCCGTGCTCGCGGAGCGGGCGCTCGTGCTGCTTCGGGAGCGGTCGGACGGCGACCGGGCAGCGCGCCTGGCGGCGGCGGTGCGACGCCAGCGCAGGTTCGACCAACTCGTCCGGGCGGAGCGGGTGGACGTGACGCTGCCCGACGGCGCCGGGGTCGAGATCCGGCGGGGCCGGCTCGTGGGTGCGACGTGCGCCGCTGCCGACGCTCGTCCCGGCGGGAGCCTCGGGGACGCGTCCCTCCACGAGCGGCTTGGCGCCGTCGCCCTGCCTCCTGTGGACGCGCCGATGCCGCGGGAGATGGCCGGGGAGGTCGATCGGGTGGGGCGATGGCTCGAGCGCAACGCGCACCGGCTGCGGCTCGTGGCGGTCGAGGGTGAGCTCGCGAGCCGGTGGCCGGGCGTCGAGGCCACGCCGCGGGCGCGGGCGCCGGTGCCGGTGCCACGGTCGTCGGCATCGGAGGAGTTGAATTGGGCGGCGCGCGGCGCCACCGTGGCGGCGTCTCTCTCCATCCGGCCCGACGACCGGCGGGCGCGGCCCGCTGCGCTCGCCCCGAGCCGACGGGCCACCCCCAGGAGCTGGCGGTAGCACGCTCGACGGTGCGTCGGTCCGGCCTGCCCCCGTTGCTACTCGCGTCCCAGCCCGCCACGGCCGGGCTGGCCGAGGGCGGTGCCGGCCGACGCCTCGCACGGCGTGCCGGATCGTGCCGGCCGGCAGGCGACGAATACGGCGGCGACCCGGCGCGTCCCACCGGTCGCCGCGGGACCCTTGCCTCGCCTACGTGAACAGCCGAATCCGGAGGACCAGATCCGTGCTGCGCCCCGGACGCGACCCGGCGCTCCGGAGCGGGCTCCGCCTAGCCGGTCGCGACCGGCACCACCGGCGGGCCTGCGAGCGGTGCTGGCAGGAGCAGGTCTTCCAGCCGCACGACCGCGGTGACAGGGCGTAGCCGCCCGGCCGGAGGGCTGCGGTGGCAGGTCTACGCTGCTCGGCGTGTTCACCGCCTTCGTGCTGATCCACGCCGAGCCCCATCGCATCGCCGACCTCGGCTCCGAGATCGCCGACGTCGAGGGGGTGGCGGAGGTCTACTCGGTCACCGGGGACCTCGACCTGGTCGCCGTCGTGCGGGTCCGCCAGCACGACGAGCTGGCCGAGGTGGTCACGCGGGAGATCGCCGCCCTCGACGGCATCGTCCACACGACGACGATGGTGGCGTTCCAGGCGTACTCCCGCCACGACCTCGACTCGATGTGGGGGCTCGGGATCGACTAGCCGGCCGCCGGCGTCGCCGGTGGCTGTCATCGGCCAGCCACGGTCCGTTCGCCCGAGCCGTCAGGCCGGCGCCGGCTCCGGGGTCAACGATCCGTGGTGCGGGTGCGCCCGGCCGCGGCGTCCTCAGGCGCCGGATCGGGCGGTGTGCCCCGCGTGGCCGGTGTGGCCGGCGCCGGGGTGCCGTCGGGTTCCGGTGCCGCGTCATGCGGCGCCCCCGCCGGGGTGCCGGGCTGGGCGACGGCGCGGACGAGCCGCTCGATCAGCGTCTCCCACGGTGCGGCCTCCGGCCGGCCCAGGTCCACCGCGCCGAACAGCAGGAACCCGAGGCCGACGGCGTGGCAGAACCGGACGATCGACAGCGTGTCGAGCTCCGGGTCGATGCCGCCCGTCCGCTTGCCGTCGTCGATCAGCGCGGTCAGCTTGTCGGTGCGCTCCTGGATGACCCGGCGCAGCATCACCGCCACCTCCGGCTCGCGGCGGGCCGCGACGAACGCCTCCAGCAGCAGGGCTTGGCCGTTGTCGAACTCCTCGGTCACCAGGTGGGAGCCGACCGTCGTGATGATGTCGGTGGCCTTGCCTTCGAACCGGTGCTCGGAGAACAACTGCTCAAACTCGTCGTCCGACTGGGCCTCGATGGCCGCCAGCAACAGCTCGCCCTTGCCCCGGAAACGGCCGTAGATCGCCCCGGTGGTGAACCCCGCCCGTCGGGCGATCTCCTGCACGCCGGCCCGGTCGTAGCCCTGCTCGGCGAACACCTCGGCCGCAGCGGCGACGAGACGGTCCCGCGTCGGGTCGGCGGAGGGCTCGGCCGGGTCGGACATCACGCGGCCAGTGAAGAACAGCCGTTATCGGGCGTCAAGCCGGACCCCGGCGACGCCTGCCACGCCGGCTACTCCGCCGGGGCGTTCGACGCCCGCACCAGCCCGTCGAGCGCGGCGGCTGCGTGACCGGCGTCGATCGACTCGCGGGCGACCTCCAGCCCGTCGGGCAGCCCGTCGGCCAGGCCGGCCACGACCATCCCGGCCGCGGCGTTCAGGGTGACGATGTCGCGGTGGGGCCCGGGCTCGCCGGCGAGCACCGCGCGGGCCATCTCGGCGTTGGTGGCCGGGTCGGCGCCGACCAGGGCGTCGCGGGCGACCGTCGCCAGCCCCAGAGCGGCCGGGTCGACCTCGTAGGTCCGGATCTCACCGCCGGCGAGGTCGAGGACCTGCGACGTGGTCGTGGTCGTGAGCTCGTCGAGGCCGTCGTCGCCGTGGACAATCAGCACCCGCTCGGCCCCGCGGGCGGCGAGTACGCCGACCATCCGTTCGGCCATCGAGGCGTCGGCCACACCGATCATCAGCCGCCCGACCCGGGCGGGGTTGGCCAGGGGGCCGAGGATGTTGAACGCCGTGGGGATGCCGAGCTCGCGCCGCGTGGGCCCCGCGTGCCGCATCGCCGGGTGGAACCGGGGGGCGAAGCAGAAGCCGATGCCGGCCTCGGCCACGCAGCGGGCGACCTCCTGCGGACCGCAGTCGATGCGGACGCCGAGGGCCTCGAGGACGTCGGCGGTCCCGGTCGCGGACGACGCCGCCCTGTTGCCGTGCTTGCAGACGCGCCCGCCCGCGCCGGCCACCACCAGCGCGGCCAGCGTCGACACGTTGATGGTGTGGGCCCGGTCGCCACCGGTGCCGACGATGTCGACCGCGCCCGGCCCATCGGGCAGCGAGACCAGCTCGGCGGCGTCGAGCATGGCCTCGACCATGCCGGTCAGCTCGCCCACGGTCTCGCCCTTCATCCGCAGTGCGACGATGAACCCGGCGATCTGGGCCGGGGTGGCCGCGCCGTCGAGGATCTCCGCCATGGCCGCCCGGGCCTCGTCGGTCGTGAGGTCACCCCCACCGGACAGCCGGCCCAGCACCGCTGGCCAGCCGCCGCCCTCCTCGAAGCCCACGGCGTGGCCCTAGGACGCTCGCCGGCGCTGGCGGATGATCCGCCGACGCTCGCGCTCGGTGGCGCCCCCCCAGACGCCCTCTTTCTCGCGCACGGCGAGGGCGTGCTCGAGGCAGGTCTCGCGGACGGGGCAGCCGGCGCACACGTCCTTGGCAACCTCTGCCTCGTCGTCGGTGGCCGGGTAGAAGATCAGCGGGTCGAGCCCGCGGCAGGCGGCATGCTGACGCCAGATCTGCTTCATGGTGACGACAGTGTCTCCGTTGACTGTGTAGGTCGGCAGCGCGGTCGCGGCTCCGCCCCTCGGGCGAGGCCCGGGCGGAGTCTCTGTTCCCCGGGGTGCCGTACGCAAAACGATGCTGCGGAACCGCGTGCTGCGATGGTCCGCCCCCAGAGGACGGTCGATACTTGCACCCGTCCCGGGTGATCGCAAGGGATTCCGGGCAGGTTCACCCGCCCCGAGCGGGCCGCGACAGACTGTCGTCAGCCGCCGTGATGCAGGTCGGTGGCGAGCTCGGCCAGGGTGTCCGCACTGAGCGGTGTCTCGAACGCGTACTGCGCGTGATTGGCCACGAGAATCACCGGTCCGGCCACGAAGCGCTCGACTTGTTCGCGCGTGAGCTGCCACCGGACGTAATGGACCGATGCGGTGGTCTCCTCGCGGGTGAGCTGCTTCTCGTGGTCCTCGTCGACGACGGCCCGGACGAGCCCGCCGTCGCTCAGCCGCAGTGCCACCGACCGCTCGATCCCGACGAGGCAGGGCAGCCACCGCATGAGCGCGTCCTTGGACGTCAGCTCGATGAACAGCGTCGCGCAGAGCTGCCCGGGCTCGGGGATGAGGGGGTTGTAGATGCGGAGCTCGGTCTCGATGGCCTCGTCGTCGATGATCTTCTCCGCCCGGGCCATCTCCTGGATCTGGAACCGGATCGTCATCTCGTTCTCGAACAGCAACGTGACGAACTCGCCGAGGGCGACCCGGCGCCGGCGCTTGAGGGCGATGACGTCGCGGCGGAAGTCGTCGCGCTCGCGCTCGTAGGCGCGCAGATCGCTGATGTCGGACAGGGTGAGCTTGCTCATGGCGGGGGATGTCCTGTGGGTCCGGGGGGGCAGGGTGGTGCCGCGGTCAGTCCTCGGGGATGCCGTAGGCCCGGGCCAGCGTCGACATCGGGTGCTGGGGGGTGCGCCCGGTCTCCTGCACGATGCCGCCGTTGGCCAGGTGGCAGTCGCCGACGACCACGTCGCCACCCGCCCGCTCGATGGCTTTCGCCATCTTGGCGGCGACCAGGCGGGACGCGTCGTAGTTCTTCTCCCGGTAGCCCCAGGTGCCGTCGATGCCGGAGCACTCGGCGACGACTTTGACCTTGGCCCCGGTGAGCTTGACCAGGTCGCGGCTCTTGAGGCCGATGTTCTGGGCCCGCAGGTGGCACGGCGCGTGGTAGGTGACCGACTCGGGGACCTCGCCGGGGAACTCGGTGTCGAGCCCGCCGCCCTCGGCCTTGTGGATCTTCATCAGGTACTCGGAGGTGTCGTGGGTGTGCTCGGCCACCAGCTCGGCGTCGGGGCCGCCGATGTAGTCCTTGTAGTCGTGCTTGAGGACGTAGCCGCACGTGGGCTGGGGGACGACCACGGCGGGGTCGGCGCCCCGCTCCTGGGCGGAGCGGATGGCGCCGGCGAGCACGGCGACGTTCTTGCTGCCCTGCTTCCTGAAGTTCTCGACGTTGCCGGCGTGCAGCCACGGTGCCCCGCAGCAGACCTGGCCGTCGGGCAGGGAGCAGCAGATGTCGTTGCGCTCGTAGACCCGGACGAGGTCATTGCCGACCTGGGGGGTCTGGTACTCGACGATGCAGGTGGGGAAGAGGATCGCATCGCCCCTGGCGCCCTCGACCGGCGGGGCGGCGGCACCCGGCGGGACGGCGCCCCGGCGCTTGCGCCACCAGGTGGAGAACCGCTGGCGGGCGTACGGCGGCAGCACCCGTTCGCTGGCGATGCCGACGACCTTGGCCATCAGCTTGCGGCCGGCGCTGCCGGGGGTCTCGACGACCTTGTTGACTACGGGCGCGAGCGCGGTGTTGACCTTGCCGGCGAGGTCGGTGCGGCCGAGGACCTGATCGGTGAGCCGGGCGGACACCGGGCGGGGACGGTTGCGGTGCAGCACCTGCTCGGCCCGGAGCATGAGGCGGGGGAAGTCGAGCTCCCACTCGTGCTGCCCGGGGGTGTAGGGGCAGTTGACATAGCAGAGCTTGCAGTTG
>JBKPHT010000361.1:0-14495 GCA_046730015.1 Actinomycetota bacterium | reverse complement strand
GACCACCACGTCGACGTCGATGTCCAGCACCGGGAGTCTGAGCAGACGGGCGTGCACCCGGCCGACGATGAGCATCGGATCGACCGGATGCCGGTCAGCCGGTGTGGGCACCCTCGGCTCCCTGGCGCGCCCGGGCCGACGACACGGCGGCACTGGCGGTCGTCAACCCGGCCAGCGCGACCGCACCGGCGACGACAGCCCTCACCACGCCGGCCGTCGCCACCATCCGGGCAGCTCCCCTCGCCGCAGATGCGGCCCGCTGCGCCGTGCTCGGAGGCTTCCTCCGGGTCAGTCCCACGTCACCCTCCCTTCCTCGAGCCGGTGGTGGTCCGCCGCAGCGCGTTCACCAGCTCGGGCTTCGTCATCGAGCGATGGTTGGCGACCCCCGCCTTGGCGGCGCGGGCCACGAGCTCCGCCTTGGTCAGGTCGTCCAGGCCGTCGCTGTCGCCGGAGCCGTTCCGCAGGTCGATGTCGGCGCTGACGGTCCCGGCCAGCCGGCGCGCCTCCTCGACCCGCTTGCGTGACTGGGCCGCCAGCCGCTCCGCCTCACGGCCCGCCTCGGCCGCCGCCTTGGTCGCCATCGTCGCCGCCTGCGTCGCCAGCTCGTGGGCCTGGGTCAGCGCCTCGTTCGCCTCCTCGACGGCCTGCTGGGCACGGTCACGGGCCTCCTCGGCGGCCTCGCGGACGCGTGCCGCGTCGGACTCGGCTGCGGCACGCTCCTTGGCCACCGCCTTCGCGACCCTCGCCTCGCCCGCCTCCCGCTGGGCCGCCACGCGGGCCTTGCCGCGATCGCCGGCGGCGCGGACGAGCTCGGCCGCCTTGCTCTCGGCCTCAGCCACCTCGGCGTCGGCGGCCTGCTGCGCCTCGGCGACCCGGGCGCCGACCTCCTCACGCGCCGTGTGCTCGGCTGCACGCACCCGACGGGTGCTGTCCCGTGCCGCGCGCCGCGCGTCGTCAGCTGCCGCCTTGGCCGCCTGGGCCAGCTCCAGAGCCCGCTGCTCCGCCCGCTCCGCGGTGACCCCCGCGTCCCGTGCCCGCCGCAGCGTCGGCTCCACCGCGTCGGCGTACCCGTTGCGGGGGTGCGTCGACCGGTCGCGGCGCACCCCGCCACCGGATCGCACCCGGGACGCCAACCACGTGACGTTGCGCGGTAGGTCGCGCAGGCCGGTCCGGGCGTTCTCCCCCAGCGTCTTCATGTTGGACATGACGCGCCCCCTCACTCGTGGCGCGCGCGCACTACCCACAGCGGCCGGGCCGAAACGGTCGAACACCCACGAAGCGTGACTTCAACGTCCGCTCCGGCAAGCAGGTGGAGCAGCCGCGGAGGCCGTAACTTGACGCCATGACCGCCTCGGGCTTCATCCTCGGCGTCGACCTCGACGGGGTGTGTGGCGACTACACCGGCGCGCTGCGCGACGTCGTGGCCGAGCGCACCGGCGCCGACCCCGCCGGCCTCCCCCTAGAGCGGTCGTGGGACTTCCACGAGTGGGGCCTCTCCGCCGCCCAGTTCGAGAACCTCCACCAGGCCGCCGTGATGGAGCACCGGATCTTCCGCACCATGCCGGCCCTCCCCGGCGCCGCCGAGACCCTGTGGCGCCTGTCCGACGCCGGGGTGTGGATCCGCATCATCACCCACCGGCTCTACGTCAACTGGGGTCACGCGATCGCCGTGGCCGACACGGTTGACTGGCTCGACCAGGTCGGCATCCCCTACCGCGACCTGTGCTTCCTCGGCGCCAAGCCCCAGGTCGAGGCCGACTGCTACATCGAGGACGCGCCCCACAACGTGGTCGCGCTCCGGGACAGCGGCGCGTACGTCGTCGTGTTCGACCAGCCCTACAACCGCGACGTCGCGGGGCCCCGGGGGGCCGACTGGGCCGAGGTCGAGAACCTGGTCGGCACCCGGGTCGCCGACCTGGGCCTGTCGCTCCAGGCGCCGCTGCCGGGGTTCGAGGACGCGGCCAACCGGCTCCGCCGGGTCCGCCCGGAGGGCCGGGTCTGAGCCGGCCGGGCGCGGCCCCGTAGGCTGCCGGCCATCGACTGGTCCGAGACCGCCGAAGCCGTCGTGGTCGCCGTGGTCTGCGCCGTCCCGCTGGGGCTGACGGTGTGGGCGCTGCTCGACGCGGCGCGCCGGCCCGACTGGGCCTGGGCGCTCGCCGGCCGGCGCCGCGTGGTGTGGCTGGCGGCGATCTTGTTCGGCACCTTCACCCTGGTGGTTGGGTTGGTGGTGTCGTGCACCTACCTGATGCGGGTTCGGCCCGAGATCGAGGCGGCCGAGTCGGGCCGGGTCCGCGACCGTGCCGGCACCCCCGGCCCGGCCGGCCCGAACAGCTCGGGCGGGGGCGGGCCGTAGCGCCCCCGCAGGAAGTCGGCGATGGCCAGCACCCGGGCGCGGGGCGCCCAGTAGGGGCCGCGCCGGGCGGGGACGGCCGCCCCGGCCGCCAGCTGCCACAGCGCGATGACCAGCCGGATCGACGCGTGGTACAGCCCGGAGTGCTCTCGCACCATCAGCAGCGTGTTGCGGAGCTGCAGGTAGTCGACGACCGCGGCGCGTGAGCCGACGTGCTGGTTGCGGACGTCGGCGCCCCGGACGACGCCGACCTGCCACCCGGACGCCTTGGCCCGGATGGCCAGCTCGGCCTCCTCGCAGTAGGCGAAGTAGCGCTCGTCGAACAGCCCGACCTGCTCGAGGCAGGCCCGGCGGGCCAGCATCAGCGTGCCGTGGGGGTAGCCGGAGGGCTCCCAGCCGTCGGCCACCGTGGCGGCGGCGGGGATGGCGCCGAAGTAGCGGTCGACCACCGGCGTGAGGTTGTCGCCCACGTCGGCGGAGGCGAGGCCGGCCCGGTCCTGGGCGGCGGTCACCGCGACCAGCCGGGCCAGGCAGCCGGGGAGCGGCCGGGCGTCGTGCGGGCAGACGGCCAGCCACGGCGCGGGGTCCTGCGCCAGGCACCAGCGGAGCCCGGCGTTGGCCCCCGGCCCGAACCCGGTGTTGGCCCCGAGCGGCAGCCACTCGACGCCGGCGGGCAGCCCCGCCCGCGCCCGCTCGCGGGCCTCGGGCGCCGAGCCGTTGTCCACGACGACGATCCGCAGGACGACCCCCTCCTGCGCCCGGAACTCGCGCACGGTGGCGAGCACGGCATCGGCCTGGTCGCGGTGCACGATCACCAGGTCGACCGCCGGCAGCGCCATCGCCCGATCTTGGCGGCACCACCGGCCCGAACGCCATTCCCCCAGTCGCCACCCGGTTGTCGAGGCGATAGCGGTCGGCCCCCGACCCCTATGACCTCGGGAACGGCGGAACTGTGGTCGGCGTCTAGCATCACCGGCTCGTGACCCCGTCCGTCCCCGACCTCGACCCGGCCCGCCGCCTGCTGGCGTTCTGCGACGCCTCGCCGTCCCCGTACCACGCCTGCGCCACCGCCGCCGCGCTCCTGGGCGAGGCCGGGTTCACCCGTCTGGCCGAGGACGCCGCCTGGCCCGGCGGGCCCGGCAGGTGGTTCGTCGTCCGGGGCGGGAGCCTCATCGCCTGGGTCACGGCCGCCGGGCACGGCGCCAACGGGGGGTTCCGCATCGTCGGCGCCCACACCGACAGCCCCAACCTCCGGGTCAAGCCGCAGCCCGACGTCGTCCGGGCCGGCGTCCGCCAGATCGGGGTCGAGGCCTACGGCGGCGTGCTGCTCAACAGCTGGCTCGACCGCGACCTCGGCCTGTCGGGCCGGGTGGCCGTGCGGCGCAACGGCGGCGGCGCGCTGGTCCGGCTGATGCGGGTCGACCGGCCGGTGTGCGCCATCCCCCAGCTGGCCATCCACCTCGACCGCAACGTCACCACCGAAGGCCTGATCGTCGACGCCCAGCACCACCTCACGCCGCTGTGGGGCATCGAGCCGCCTGCCGGCACGCACCCGGCGGCGGGGGGGACCGGCGGCGCCGGGTTCGCCGGGTTCGTCGCCCACGAGCTGGGCGTCGCCACCGAAGACGTCCTGGCCTGGGACCTGATGCTCCACGACCTCGCCCCCGGCGCGCTGGTCGGCCGCGACGACGAGCTGATCGGCTCGGCCCGGCTCGACAACCTGGCCTCGTGCTGGGCCGCGGTCGAGGCGCTGAATAACGTCGCCCCTGGGGCGGAGGGCCAGGTGCCGATGGTGTGCCTGTTCGACCACGAGGAGATCGGCTCGACCTCCGACCGGGGCGCGGCGTCGTCGCTGCTCCCGACCGTGGTCGAGCGGTCGGTCACCGCCCGGGGCGGCGACCGCGAGGACCTCCACCGGGCGCTGGCTCGCTCCGCCTGCCTGTCGGCCGACATGGCCCACGCCACCCACCCCAACTACGCCGACCGCCACGACCCCGAGCACCAGGTCGCCCTCAACGGCGGCCCGGTCCTCAAGGTCAACGCCAACGTCCGCTACGCCACCGACGCTCCCGGCGGCGCACTGGTCGCGCTGGCCGCCGAGCAGGCCAAGGTCCCGCTCCAGCGGTTCGCCATGCGGAGCGACCTGCCCTGCGGCTCGACGATCGGGCCGATCACGGCGGCCCGGCTCGGCATCACCACCGTCGACGTCGGCATGCCCCAGCTCGCGATGCACGCCGCCCGCGAGCACGCGGGCAGCCACGACCCGGACCGCTACCGGGCGCTGCTCGCCGCGTTCCTCGCCCCGGCCTGATCAGCGCCGCAGCGCGGCCCACGGGTGCTCGGCCAGGAACAGCCGCCGCGCCCCCGCCGCCGTCCGGGGCCCGTAGAGCCGGTTCCCGAGCGGGGACGACCGCCGCCGGGCCTCGGCCTCGCCGGCGCCGGGGCGGCACGGCAGCGTGGCCGGGTCGAGGCCGTGGAGCCGGGCGGCGTTGCGCCACAGCACCTTGGACCTCACCTCGTCGGTCAGGGCCGGGTAGCCGTGCCGCTCCTGCAGCTCGGGGCTGATCGTGAACGTCCGGAACGCCTGGATCTGATCCTGGGGCGAGCCGTACCAGATCGAGTCGGTGCCCCACAGCACGTTGTCCTCGCCGACGGCCAGCAGCAGCTTGCCCAGGAGGTGGGCGGCCTCGTCGGGCGAGCCCATGACCGCCCGCCAGGTCGATCCCAGCTCGGCGTAGACGTTGCCGCCGGGCCCGACGCCGGCCCCGGCCAGGCTGGCGACCAGCCGGTCGGCGCCGCCGTTGGGCGCGGCCGGGTCGTACGGGCCCTCCGTCACGCCGGTCTCGAACCCCGAGTGGTAGACGCAGAACCGCAGGTGGGGCCGGGCCGCGGCGGCCGGGCCGACGTCGGCCGGCGAGGCGAAGGGGTCGCCGCCCGACAGTCCCTTGTGGACGCAGACGACGTCGACGCCCAGCTCGTCGACCTTGTCGAGGAAGGCCTCTCCGACCGGGACGCCGTCGGGGTCGGCGTCGTCGAGCCGCCACGGTGGGCCCGCGTGCGTGTAGGTCTTCCAGGCCACGAGCGGGTGGCGGGCGGCCTCGTCCTCCATGGCCGCCAGCGCCGCGCCGAGGTCGCCGACGTTGGGGACGCCGTGGCCCTGGACCAGCACCCGGCCCTCCCCGCACAGCGCCGCCAGCTCGTCGCGGGCCCGGGCCATCAGGTCGGCCGACAGCGGATCGGGCTCGCCCCGGACCGGCACCGCGGAGAGCACGGCCACGGTCGTGTCGCTGCGGCCGAACACCTCGTCGATCCACCGGTCGATGCGGAAGCAGTCGGCCGGGTCGTCCTCACCGCACCGGGCCTGGGGGAACCCGAGCCCGAACGATGCCTCGGCCCCCTCCGGGTACTCCAGGAAGTGGGTCTGCACGTCGATGACCGGCTCGTCGCCGCCCAGCACCGACGAGGCCACGTCGGGATCGGTGGTGGCGTCCTCCGGCACGTCGTAGCTGCCGCCCGCCCGGCCGCCCGACTCGTCCGACGAGCACGCCGCCAGCGCCACCAGCCCGGTGGCGGCGCCCATCGCCGACAGCAGGAATTCCCGGCGGCTCAGGCCCACGCGGCGGGCGTTGTCCTCGCTCATCCGCCGGGCCCGCTGGGCCGCCTCCCGGGCGACCGGGGACGCGGGCCGGGGCGGGTACTCGCCGTTGGAGCACGGGCCGAGCTTGATCGGCAGCCCGGGGTCCCCGAGGTCGGCCACGCGGGCACCCTACCCGTCGTCCCCGGCCGGCGCCGGGGCGTGACGTGACAGGATGCGGCCATGGACGAGCACGAGGCCCGGGTGGTGCTGGGCGTCGCCGAGGGCGACGGCTGGGACGCGGTGCGGGCCGCGTACCGGCTCCGCATCCGCTCGTCCCACCCCGACACCGCGGGCGCCGGGGCCACCGCCACCGCCGCCCGGCTCAACGAGGCATACGCCGTGCTCAGCCGAGCCCGGCGGGCGGGCCGCGCCACCATCTCCGCCGCCCGGCCCGGGGCGACCACCACGCCGCCCCCGCCTCCCCCGCCACCGCCGCCGCCGGCCGTCGGCGTGGCCGTGGTCGGCGGCGACACCATGCTGCTCGCCGCCCCGCCTCCGCTCGCATTCGCCCTTCTGCTGGAGGCGGGCCACCGCATCGGCTCGGTCAGCTACGTCGACCGCAGCTGCGCCATCTTCGAGGTCGTCGTCCGCCAGGACGGCGAGACGTGCTCGCTGGTCGTCACCGTACAGCCCCGCGAGCACGGCACCGAGGCCCTGTGCACCCTCGAGGCGATGGAGCGCCCGGCCACCCTCGACCCCGACCGGGCCGTCCGCCGGTTGCTCGACGCGCTGGGGTGACGAGGGGGCATCCTGGGGGGCATGAGCGACGCGAAGGAAGTCCCCCTGGCCAACCTCCCCACCACCGAGGACGGCTGGCGCGCCCGGCTCGACCCGACGCAGTTCGAGGTCGCCCGGCACGGCGCGACCGAGCGCGCCTTCACCGGCATCTACTGGGACACCAAGGACGACGGTACCTACCGGTGCGTCGCCTGCGGCCAGGCCCTGTTCTCGTCCGACACCAAGTACGACTCGGGCAGCGGCTGGCCCAGCTTCTGGGCGCCGCTGGCCGGCGACCGGGTCAAGCTCGTCACCGACACGAGCCACGGCATGGTCCGGACCGAGGTCCGCTGCGCCCGGTGCGACTCCCACCTCGGCCACGTGTTCGAAGACGGTCCCCAACCCACCGGCCTCCGCTACTGCATGAACTCGGCGAGCCTCGACCTCGACCCCGAGACCCAGACCGACGCCGGCGCCGGCACCTGACGTCGGCCGGCGTTGCTAGAGCTCGAGCCGGGCCCGCAGCTCGACCCAGAGGTCGACGTAGGCCCGGCCGCCCCGGCTCCGGGGCGCCTGCACCACGACCGGCGCCCGGGCGACACCCATCTGCTCGACCTCGGTGGCCGCCGGGATGGCGACGGCGGCGATGTCGGTCCGGCCCACCGGCAGCGACTCGACCACCTCCCGGTGCAGCCGCTTGCGCCGGTCGACCATTGAGAAGAACGCCACGATGTCCGGGCGGCGGTCCACCTCGCCGTCGACGAACTCGGCGAGCTGCTCGAACGTCCGCAGCGTCAGGGGCGACGGGATGAGCGGCACCAACAGGGCGTCCGCCGCGTCGAACACGCTCTCCGACACCAGCGAGATCGACGGCGGGCAGTCGAGCACGACCAGGTCGTAGTGGTCGGCGAGGGGCTCCAGCACCTTCCGCAGCCGCCGGGTCGGCTTGCCGGCCTCGTCCAACGCCAGGTCCATGTGCCGGTAGGAGAAGTCGGCCGGCAGCAAATCGAGGCCCTCGACGTCGGTGCCGCGGAGCACGGCGGTCACGTCGCTGCGGCCCCGGACCAGCTTCCGTCCCCCGCCCCGCACCTTGGGCCGCACCCGGAACAGGAACGACGCCGCGCCCTGGGGATCGAGGTCCCACAGCAGCGTCCGCAGGCCGTCGGCGGCGGCCAGCGCGGCGAGGTTCACCGCCGCCGATGTCTTCCCCACGCCGCCCTTGATGTTGTAGGTGGCGACGACCTTCACGGGGACGATCCGAACGTCGCCGCCACCAGCTTCCGTTGCGCCGGGGCGGCGAAGGCGGCGAACGCCTCGGCGAACCGGGCCCGGGCCTGGCGCTGCTCGGCCCCGAGCCGGTCGACCAGCACGCCGAGCACCAGCAGCGCCTCGGGGCCGCCGACCTTGGTGGCGAGCTCCTCGGCCAGCTCCCGCAGGTGGTCGGCCTGGACCTCGCGGTCCTGGTGGGTGCCGAGCACGTCCTGCAAGCCCTTCAACGACCTGACCATCGGCTTCGCCACGTCGGCGGGCCACAGGCCGCCGAAGAACTCCAGCAGGTAGCGGAGCTCCTTGCCCCGCTTGCGGAGCTCGTGGAGGTCCGTGGCCGGGCTGTCCCTGTCGATCGCCGACCCCATCGCCACCATGCGGTCATACACCTTGACGATCCGGCCGCCGGCAACCTCGGCGATCGGCCGCTTGGCGTCGGGCCGGTCCTGGGCGGGCCCGAGCTTGCCGTCGAGGAACGCCCGGTAGCCGGCCCAGGCGCCGCGGAACGCCGCGCCGCGGAGGTCGCGCTTGAGGGCCCGCAGCGCGGCCGCCCGGTGCTTGCCGAGCAGGTCGCGGACCGGGGTCAGCGCCGCGTGACGCTCGGCGCGCACGCCCGACAGCAGCTCGTCCCACTCGAGCAGCTGGACGTCGAGGTCGCGGGTCGGGCCGGTGATCGCCTGGATCCACTTCAGCGCCGCCCGCTGCTCGGCCAACGGCGCGGCCGGGAACGCCCGCTTCAGCTCCCGGAGCACCGACCGGCTGCGCCGCACCGCCACCCGCAGGTCGTGGAGGAACTCGGTGTCGAGGTCGGCCAGCGTGCCCGGCAGGTTGGCCTCCACCATGCCGGCCAGATCCCGGAGCACCGCGACCGCCGCCCGGTCGGTCCGGTCGGCCGGGTCGAGCTCGACCGCCACCTTGCTGCGGATGCCGGCGGGGTCGCCCCCCGAGGCGGCGATCGCCTCGTCGGCCATGCTGCCCGGGACGCCGACCAGGCCGGCGCCGGTGGTGATCGCCTCCGTGACCCGCGCCAGCGGCTTCGGGTAGCCGAGCACGCCGGACACCTCCAGGCGGGGCGTCAGCGGCGCCGGGTCGCCGCCGGTGTCGAGCGCCGCGGGGGTGGCCAGCCACAGCCGGACCACAGTCTTCTCGTCCTCGTTGCGGACCTGGAGGGCCTGCACCTCCGCCCGGACGCGGGCCAGCGGCAGCAGCGCCCGCATCTCCACCACCGGCGCGAGGTGGTCGCGCAGCGGCCCGTCGGGCAGGTCGCCGGCCAGCCAGTGGGACCGCCGGGCCACGTCGGCGGCCAGCGGAGCGGAGCCGGGCCGCTCGCGCAGCGTGAGGGTCACCGCCCCGCGGTTGTGCTCCGCCCGGAGGTCGTCCCCTGCATCGCGCACCCGCCGGTCGGCCGTGTCGACGACCGTGTAGGTCATCGAGGCGGCGCGATCGGTGACCACGTCGAAGCGGTCGCGGAGGAAGGCGACCAGCGCCGGCGGGTCCGTGCCGTCCGGGAGGGCGAAGCTGTAGGAGGGCACGTCGAGCGGCATAGCCTGGCGATTCTGCCACGCCGTGCCGTCAGGTGAACCGGTCGAGGACCGACAGCGCCGAGGCCCCGTACCCGCCGCCGAACATGACGGCGTGGACGAGCAGGGGCTCCAGCTGCCACAGCCGTAGCCGGTCCCGCCATCCGTCGGCCAGGGGGAACGCCTCGTCGTAGGCGGCGACCGTCGCGGGCCCCGGGCGGCCGAACAGGTGGAGCATGGCCAGGTCGACCTCGCGGTGGCCCCCGTAGGGCGCCGGGTCGATCAGCCAGGGTTCCCCCTGCACGTCGACGTGGACGTTGCCCGACCACAGGTCCCCGTGCACCCGGGCCGGCGGCTCCGGCGGACCGGCCAAGCCGGGCAGCCGGCCGGCCAGCCGCTCGACCGCCCGGCGGGCCGTCGGGTCGATCGCGCCGGCCCCGACCGCCCGGTCGACCAGCGGGCCGATCCGATGCGACAGCCAGAAGCCGGCCCAGGTCGCGTCGCCAGGCGTGTTCCGCTGGGGCAGCAGGCCGATGAACCCATCGCGGTCCCACCCGAACCGGTCCCACCCGGTCCCCGCCCGGTGCAGCGCGGCCAGCCGCCGGCCCAGCGCCTCGTCCGTGTGGCGTGTCGGCCGGCCGGGTGGGACCCAGTCGAGCACCAGCACCTCGGCGGTCACCGCCACGACCCCGGGCACGGCCACGCCGGGCACCTCGCCGAGCCAGCGGAGCGCCGCAGCCTCGACGTCCAGCAGCCCCGCGGGGAGGCCGCCGGCGCCCTTGGCGAACACCGTCCGCCCGTCGGCCAGGACGACCCGCCGGGCGTCGCTGACGCATCCGCCGCCAACCGGCGCGGACGTGGTCACGGCGACGCCGGTGGCCGCGGCGACGGCGTCGGCGACCGGAGCGCCCGGCTCGCGGGCGGGCCCCACCCGGCGGCGTCCGGCTCAGCCGGCCCCGGTCGACGGCGCCGGGGCGGCGTGGGCGTCCCGGATGTGGTCGAGGAGCCCGCGGCAGGCCCGGTCGAGCAGGTCGTAGACCGTCTCGAAGCCGTCGGGGCCGCCGTAGTACGGATCGGGGACCTCGTCGACGCTGCCGGCGTCCGGACCGAAGGCGGTCATCCGGTGGACCTTGTCCCGGGCGGCCCCGGCCGGCGCCTGGCGGAGGAGGGCCCGCTCGACCGTCTCGTCGGCCACCAGCAGCAGGTCGAAGTCGTCCCAGTCGACGGGCCGGACCTTCCGGGCGCGGAGGTCGCGCAGGTCGAGCCCTCGCCGGTCGGCCTCGGCGATCGCCCGGCGGTCCGGGCGGTCGCGGCTGTGCTCGGCGCTGGTACCTGCGCTGTCGACCTCGACAAGGTGGGCCAGCCCGGCGTTCTCGGCGACCCGCCGCATCACCGCCTCGGCGGTGGGCGAGCGGCAGATGTTGCCCCAGCACACGAACAGCACACGGGTGGGCGCGGGTGTGGCAGCCATGGCGGAGCGCAGTCTAGGAGCGGCCCGGCGCGGCCCGGCGCGGCCCGGCCGCTCGCCGGCGGGTTCCCGGCCCCGCGCCGCCGTGCCGGTCGTAGCCGGGGTGCGGTGCCGGCCGGTCGTGGCGGGCGCTCTACGCTGACCGCCGTGATCACCCTGGTGCTCGGCGGGACGCGGTCGGGCAAGTCCGAGGTGGCGGAGGCGCTCGCCGGCGACGGTGGCACACCGGTCACCTACGTGGCGACGGGACGAGCGACCGACGAGGACATGGCCGCCCGCATCGCCCGCCACCGGGCCCGCCGGTCGGCGGCGTGGTCGACGGTGGAGGCCGGGGACGGCGACGCCGACCTGCCGGAGGTGCTCGCCCGCCTGGAGGGGCCGGTCCTCGTGGACTCCCTCGGCACCTGGGTCGCCGGCGACGCCGCCCTGGCGCCGGCGACGAGTGCCCTGTGCGCGGCCCTCCGGTCCCGGCCGGGCGACACCGTGGTGGTGTCGGAGGAGGTCGGCCTCGGCGTCTACCCCCCGACCGAGGTCGGCCGGCGGTTCGCCGACGCGCTGGGGGAGCTCAACCGCGCCGTGGCCGACGAGGCGGACCGGGTTCTGCTGGTGGTGGCGGGCCGGGTCCTCCCGCTGGACCGGCCGGCCGAGGCGCCATGAGTCGCACGCCGGCGGACGCCGACAGACGCAGCCCGTCCTGCCGGGGACCTGCGGCGCATTCGGTCGCTCCGCAGCCGATCACGCCACAGGTTCACCGCCGCCGGGACCATCCGCCGACCGGGAGCGCGCCCGGCTGATGCGGGCCGCCCTCGGGTTCCTCACGGTGGTCGGCGGTGCCGCACCTCCCGACCGCCGGGCCACCGCATGGTTCGGGGTGGTGGGCGCAGCCGTCGGGCTGGCGGTCGGAGCGGTCTGGTGGGCGGCCGGCGAGCTGTGGCCGCCGGTACTGGCCGCGGTGCTGGCGGTCACCGCCGACGCCGTGCTCACCGGCATGCTCCACCTGGACGGGCTGGCGGACACCGCCGACGGCCTGCTGCCACCCGTCGACCGGGCGCGTCGGCTGGCGATCATGGCCGCACCCGATGTGGGCGCGTTCGGCCTGATCGTCCTCGTGCTCGTTGTCGCCACCAGGATCGGCGCGCTGGCCGCGTTGGAGCCCGACCTCCCCCTCGTGACCGGTCTCTGGGCCGCCTCCCGGGCGGCCATGGGGATCACCCTGACGGTGATCCCGTACGCCCGGAGCGAGGGCGGCATCGCATCGGGGTTCGCCGGTCCGATCAGCGCGCTCGCAGCGGTGACCTTGGCCGCGGCGCTGGCCTGCGTCGTGCTCGCCGTCGGTGGCGTGCCGGGCCTGGTGACCGCCGCGGCAGCCGCAGCCGGGTTCGCCGGGGTTATCGGCCTGGCGATACGACGCCTGGGCGGCTACACGGGTGACGTGCTCGGAGCCGCCGGCGTGATCGCCGAGACCGTGGGGCTGCTGGTGGCAGCCGCCAGGTGGTGACGGGGAGGCGGCGCGCCCGCTGGCCAGGCCGAGCGCTGGGTGCGGCGGCGGGTCTGGCGCTCGACCAACTCGTGGGCGAGCCGCCCGTGCCGGATCGGCTCCACCCGGTGGCTGTGTTCGGGACGGGCGTGTCGGCCCTGGAGCGTCGCCTCTACGACGACCGCCTCGCCCCGGGTGCCGTCCTCGCGGCGGGCGGGGTCGGGATGGCCGCGCTGGCGGGCGCGGCCCTCCGCTCGCCCGTACTCGCCGGATACCTCTCGACCGCGGGCCGCGGCCTCCACGACGCCGCCCGGGATGTCGCGGACGCCCTCGACGCCGGCGACCTCGCTCGCGCCCGTGACCTGATGCCGGCGCTGGTCGGCCGTGACCCCACGACGCTCGACGCAGCGGCCGTCGCCCGGGCGGTGGTCGAGTCGGTCGCCGAGAACACGACCGACGCCGTCGTCGCGCCCGCCCTCTGGACCCTGGTCGGCGGCTCGGTCGGGGCGTTCGTCCACCGGGCCACCGACACTCTCGACTCGATGGTCGGCTACCGGGACGCCCGCTACCGCCGCTTCGGCACAGCCGCCGCCCGCCTCGACGACGCGCTGGCCTACGTCCCGGCCCGGGCGACCGCCGTGCTGGTCGCGCTGGCCCGGCCGCGACGGGCGAGCGAGGTCGCCCGGGTCGTCCGCCACGACGGGCGCCGACATCCGTCGCCGAACGCCGGGATCGGCGAGGCGGCCTTCGCCGCCGCCCTCGGCGTACGCCTCGGTGGCGGGGACAACCGGTACGGCGACGGCGTCGAGCACCGCCCGTCGATGGGCGACGGACGCGACCCGGCAGGGCGGGACATCCATGCCGCGGTCGGGTTGTCGCGGGACGTCACCTGGCTGCTGGCCGCCGGCCTGGCCATCGCTGGTGGCATCGCGGCCGCCCGCGATCGGAGGGCGTCGCGGCGATGACGGCGCCCACCACCACGACCGCGGCCTTCCGGGGGCGCCGCGCCGCCGTCCGTCGTCCGGCGGCGGGACCGGCGAGCGCCGGACGAACCGGACGCGGCGTCCCGTCCGTTCCCGGAGCCGCCGCCAGATCCCGCCGGCGACCCGGATGACGAGGCCATGACCGCACCCCGACCCTCGCCCGACCGCCGCCCGGTGCCTCCGCCGGGAGACCACGGCGGCGACGGCCCCCGGATCGCCGCCGCCCTCGGCATCGACCCGCGCACCGTGCTCGACCTGTCGGCCTGCCTCAACCCGTTCGCGCCCGACGTCCCGGCCCTGGCGCGCCGGCACGTCCACACCCTCGGCCACTACCCCGATGTCGATGCGGCCGAGGCGATCCTGGCCGCAGGCCTGGGCCTGCCGGCCGAGCGCGTGGTCCTCACCGCCGGTGGGTCGCAGGCGATCGCCCTCGTCGCGGACCAGGTGACCGCGGGCTGGATCGACGAGCCCGACTTCGCGCTCTACGGCCGTCACCTGCCCCGCCTCGACCCGGCGGCGCCACGCTGGCGATCCGACCCCCACAGCCCGTCGGGCCGCCTGGCGCGACCCGACGACCGCGCCGGCGTCTGGGACGAGGCCTACCTCCCGCTGGCGGCCGCCACCTGGACTCGCGGCCGGCCCGGGTGGGCTCTGGGCTCGCTGACCAAGGCGTTCGCCTGTCCGGGCCTGCGCCTCGGCTACGCCGTCGCCCCCGACGACCGCCAGGGCGACGCGCTGCGGCGGCGCCGCCCCGGCTGGGCCGTCGACTCCCTCGCCTGCGCGCTGCTGCCCGAGCTGGTCGAGCGGGCCGATCCGCCCGCCTGGACGGCCGCGGTGGCCAAGGCGCGGGCCGAGCTGGTCGACGTGCTCACGGGGCACGGGCTCGCCTCGGAGCCGTCGGACGCGGCGTGGGTGCTGGTCCCCCGGGCGGCCGGGCTGCGGGACGGCCTCGCCCGCCTCGGCGTCGTGGTCCGGGACTGCCAGTCGTTCGGCCTGCCCGGACATGCCCGCGTCGCCGTGCCGGACGCCGCGGGGCTGGATCGACTCGACCGTGCCCTGCGCATCGTGGTCCCGAGC
>JBKPHT010000360.1:0-9878 GCA_046730015.1 Actinomycetota bacterium | reverse complement strand
CCGCGCCGCTGGGGCGCGCCCTTGAGCGCCGGCGTCTTGACCTTCGACGTCTTGGACTGGCGGCCCTTGCGGACCAACTGCTGGATGGTGGGCACTCGAAACCTCGCGGCCGACGGCGGGCGGGAACTCAGGGGCGAACGTGGATCGACGCGAAGACGCGTCAAGACCGAGGAGTCATCCTAGGGGCCGACGTGCACGGGCAGCAACCTGCGGGAGCACTGCTTAGGCCGCGCGCCCTCAGGTGCCTCCGGGCCAGCGACCCCCCAGATGCAACGACCATTCTAGCGCGGCCACCCGGCGATCGGACGGCTGGCGGATTGGCGGTCGGGATCGATGGGGCGGTCGTCGTTCCCGAGGCGATAGGGATCGTTCCTCCGTTCCCGAGGCGATAGGGGTCGTTCCTCCGTTCCCGAGGCGATAGGGGTCGTTCCTCCGTTTCCGAGGCGATAGGGGTCGGGGGCCGACCACTATGACCTCGGGTTCGGGGGATCGACCCCTATCGCCTCGCCCTCCTGACAACGGCCCGACGGCCAACGCAACCACCGCCAGAGGGCAGTCAAGGGACCGGCCGAAGGCCGAAAGCCGGGAAAGCGGAGCCCCAGGGCGGAGCTTTGTCGGCGGCCCTTGACGGCCCGGAGCCCGAACCCCCTCGCGGACCCGACAATGGACCCCGCCCTCCAGCCCTCCGGGCTGGAGGGCATGCTCGCCGCCGCGGCGCGCAAGCCGGCACCGACCGTCGACGCCCGGCACCCCGCCGACCCCCACCCCACCGCCCCTCGCTCGCTCGGGCGGGAACCACCCGCGGTCTCCCGGCCGATGGTGGCCCGATGCCGGGCCAGCCGCCGGCCCCGGCCGATCGCCGCCGCTTGCTCCACGACCGGATCGGCGGCCCGTTCGGGGAACTTGCCGACGAAGCGGCGAACCGCCGCCCCGGCGGCTACCTTGACCGAACGGTCAAGTGCCCGGCAGTGACGGAGGGGGCCACAGCATGACGACCACCGAGACCACGGACACCACGACGCCGACCCCGACCCTCGACGAGTTCCGCGCCGAGGTCATCGCCTTCCTCGACGCCAACGCCGAGCGGCGGGCCGAGCGGCAGGAGTTCGCCTGGGGCGAGGGCGACGACGACGTCGCCATGTTCGAGGAGGTCGACCCCAAGGTCGAGCGGCGCCGGCTCGCCGAGGCCAAGGCGTGGCGGGCCAAGCGGTACGACGCCGGGCTCGGCTACATCGCCGGCCCCGCCGCCTATGGCGGCCGTGGGCTGCCCGCCGCCTACGACCGGCTCTACAGCAGCCTCGAGGCCCGCTACCAGGTCCCGGAGCAGACCTTCTTCGGCATCGGCCTCGGCATGGTCGCCCCCACCATCGCCGACCACGCCCGGGACCACATCAAGGCCCGCTACCTCCCCGCCCTCTACCGGGGCGACATCGTGGCCTGCCAGCTGTTCAGCGAGCCCGGCGCCGGCTCCGACCTCGCCGGCCTCCAGGCCCGGGCCGAGCGGGACGGCGACGAGTGGGTCATCAACGGCCAGAAGGTGTGGACCTCCGGCGCCCAGTACAGCGACATCGGCGAGGTGATATGCCGCACCGACCCCGACCAGCCCAAGCACAAGGGACTCACCGGGTTCGTCGTCGACATGCACGCCCCCGGGGTCGAGGTCCGCCCGCTCCGGCAGATGACCGGCGGCGCGTCGTTCAACGAGGTGTTCTTCAACGACGTCCGGGTCCCCGACGACCACCGCCTGGGAGACGTCAACCAGGGGTGGTCGGTCGCGCTCACCACCCTCATGAACGAGCGGGCCTCCATCGGCGCCGGCGGCGGGGGCGGCGGCCTGGGCGTGGCCGACTCCCGGCGGCTGGTCGAGATGCTCCGCCAGTTCGGCAAGGACGACGACGCCGTGCTGCGGGACGAGCTGATGCGGCTGCACACCGGCTTCCGGGTGGCCAAGCTCACCAACCAGCGCGCGCTCGACAAGATCCGGGCCGGCCAGCTCCCCGGCCCCGAGATGTCGATCGCCAAGCTGGCCCTCACCCGCAACCTCACCGACACCGGCGCGTTCGTCGCCCGGGTGCTCGGTCCCCGCATCGCGGCCGACACCGGCGAGTGGGGCACCTTCGCCTGGGCCAGGTTCGTCACCGGCACGCCCGGCATGCGGATCGCCGGCGGCACCGACGAGGTGCTCCGCAACATCGTCGGCGAACGGGTGCTCGGGCTGCCCAAGGACACCGGCATCGACACCACCTCGGCCTTCAAGGACCTGCCCCGGAACTGACCCGGCGACCGGGCCGGGGCCCGCCGGTACGCTCGGCGGATGCCCGACACGATCCTCGTCACCGGGTTTCCCGGCTTCCTGGGCTCCCGGCTGCTCCCCCGCGTCGTCCGGCGCTCGTCCGAGGCCCGGGCTGCCTGTCTCGTCCAGCCCAAGTTCGAGCGGCTGGCCAAGGAGCGGGTCCAGGCGCTGGAGGCCGCCGACCCCGGCCTGGCCGGGCGGATCGACCTCGTGGCCGGCGACCTCACCTCCCGGGGGCTCGGCATCGAGGGCGGCGACGCGCTGGCCGCCGACGTCACCGAGATCTGGCACCTCGCCGCGGTGTACGACCTGAGCGTCCCCCGCGACGTCGGGCTGCGGGTCAACGTCGACGGCACCCGCCACCTCCTCCGCTTCGCCGAGCGGTGCCCGTCGCTGCGGCGCCACCACTACGTCAGCACCTGCTACGTGAGCGGCCGGTTCTGCGGACCGTTCCACGAGACCGACCTCGACGTCGGGCAGCGGTTCAACAACTTCTACGAGGAGACCAAGTTCCTGGCCGAGGTCGAGGTGGCCGAGGCCCGGGACGGCGGGATGCCGACCACCGTGTACCGGCCGGCCATCGTGGTCGGCGACTCCCGGACCGGCGACACCCAGAAGTTCGACGGGCCCTACTTCCTGCTCCAGTGGCTGGTCCGCCAACCGCGGGACTGGGCGCTGGTGCCGCTGGTGGGCGACCCCACGATGGTCCGGTTCAACATGGTCCCGTCCGACTTCGTGATCGACGCGATCGACCATCTGTCGACCCTCGACGCTTCGGCCGGGCGGACCTACCAACTGGCCGACCCCCGGCCCCTGACCGTCGACGGGCTGCTCGACGAGATGTGCCGGGCGGTCGGCAAGCGCGGAATCCGGGTGCCGCTCCCCCGCCGGCTGACGACCTGGGCGCTGGGCACCATCGAGCCGCTCGCCCGCTACGTGGGCATCCCGGCCGCCGCCGTCGACTACTTCGTCCACCCCACCCACTACGACACCGCCGCCACCGACCGCGACCTGGCCGGCAGCGGCATCGCGTGCCCCGCGGTGGCCGACTACCTGCCGGCGCTGGTGGCCTTCATGACCGCCCACCGGGACGCGAACGTCGGCGTCCTGATGTGACGTCTAGGTAATTTTCGTTGCTTGTCGACAACCAGCCGGTGTCGCGGTAGCCTGCCGGTGTCGTCAGCCGTGTGTCCCGCCGCGCGGGGCGCTCGACGTATCGGGAGGGTCGACGCCTCCCCCTGCATCGAGACGTTCGCGCCCCGGAGGGCACACCCATGGCGATCAGCGAGGATCGACGGCACGAGATGTACGAGGGTCTGATCGAGGCCCTCGGGCGCGAGAGGGCGACGACGCTCATGGAGCATCTGCCACCGGTGGGTTGGGCCGACGTCGCGACCAAGCGCGACCTCGACCAGCAGACGCTGGTGTTGCGGCGCGACATGGAGGCCGAGTTCGGCAAGGTCCGGGCGGAGATCGCTTCGGTCCGGGCGGAGCTCGGGTCGGAGATCGCTTCGGTCCGGACGGAGATCGCTGCCGCCGAGGCCCGGGTCGAACGCTCTATCACCGAGCAATCGCGGGTGTTCGTCATCGCGGTGCTCACATCCAACGCCACGCTCGCCACCCTCGCGTTCGCCGCGGCGCGGCTGGTGTGATCGGCCTCGGTCAGGGCACCACCAGGATCTTGCAGTGCTCGTCGGGGCGGGCCAGGTCGGCGAAGGCCCCGGGGACGCCGTCGAGGCCCACCTCGCCGGTGATCATCCCGGTCACCCCCAGCTCGCCCTCCGCTATCGCCCGCAGGCTCTCGGCGAACTCGGCGGGGTCGTAGGCGAAGCAGAACTGGATGCTCAGCTCCTTGGGGATGCCGAAGAAGGGCGTGAAGCTGTCGGGCTCCATGCACACGCCCACCACCACGATGCGGGTGCGGGGCGGGGCCAGCCGCAGGGCGTCGTCGATGATGCCCGGCACCCCGACGGCCTCGAACACGACCAGCGGCCGGGCGCCGCCGGCCCGCGCCCAGGCGTCGAACGCCGGCTCCGCCGCTGGGTCGACCACATCGTGGGCGCCCATCGTCGCCGCGAGCGCCCGGCGGGCCGGGGACGGGTCGGCGGCGACGACCGGCTCGATGCCCCGGGACGCCAGGACGGCCACGACGGCGAGCCCGATGGGCCCGCAGCCGAGGACGAGGGCGCCCTCGCCCGGCTCGATGCCCGACCGGTTGACCGCGTGTAGGCCGACGGCGGTTGGCTCGGTGAGCGCCGCTTGCCGCGGATCGAGGCCGTTGGGCACCTCCAGCACCAGCGGCGCCGACAGCAGCATCCGCTCGCCGTAGCCCGACGGGAGCTCGTTGGTGTAGGCCAGGTCGCGGACGCCGGTCGCCGTGATCAGCGCCGGGATCGACGTGACGACGGTGCCGGGGACCGGCGCCACCGTGTCGGGCCCGGCCTCGATCACCTCGGCGCAGAACTCGTGGCCCATGTGCACGTCCCGCCCCAGGTCGAGCGGGGGGATGCCGAGGTCGGGCAGCCCGCCCATCCGGTCGCCGAGGTCGAGCATCGTCGCCCCGTGCCGGGCGAAGTGCAGGTCGGAGCCGCAGATGCCGCAGGCCCGCAGCTGCACCAGCACCTGCCCGAACTGCGGCTCGGGCTCGGGCACGTCGTCGCCCACCACCATCTCGCCGTCCCGCAACACCGCTGCTCGCATCACGCCCCCTCGACGTCGCAGGCTACGGCATCCGGGCCGGTCCGGGCGCCGGGCCGCGACCCGCCGGAGCAGGTGCCGGTCAGCGCGCGAGGGCGTGGCCGCTGTGGGCGACCCACTCGTCGAGGGTCACCAGGTTGAGCCACCGCGTGCGGTTGGCCTCCAGCCCTTCGTAGGTGAGCGGCTCGTCGACCTCCAGCACGACGCCGTCGCCCCGGGTGATGACTCCGCAGCCGAAGTCGGTGTCGATCACCCGCATGTCGAGCCCGGGCCGGGCCCGCAGCTCGACCCACCCCCGCCAGCAGTCGCCGGTCCAGATGACCGCCGCCCGGGGGACCCGCTGCATCCGCTCGGACGTGGGGTTCATGTCGTGGCACACGATGACGCCGCCCTCGGCCAGGCGGTCGAGGGCGTTCTCGACGTCGCGCTTCACCTGGTTGGCGTGGTGCAGTCCGTCGACGAAGACGAGGTCCCACTCGCGGTCGTCGGCTGCGAAGAACTCGTCGCTGGTCATGTGATGGGTGGCCGCGCTGCTGGGCGACGGGTCGACGCCGACCTTGAGGTCGCACCGGACGGCGGCGAAGTTGATGCCCCGGTCGACGCCGATCTCCAGGTAGCGGTGGAAGTCGTTCCTGTCGATGAGGCTCTGGATGAGCTCGGTGTGGTCCAAGGCGAGGCACTCCCCACATGGCTCGTCACGCCCGGCGACGCCCGAGGCTATGCCACCGCCGCCGCGACGGTCAGGCTGCGGGCCGGGCCCCCGCGGCGGCCGCGGGCGGGCGAGCGACGACGTGCCGGCCGGTGACCATCCGGACCTCGGTGCCGCAGCAAGTGCACACCAGCGCCAGCTCGATGCCGCAGTTAGTGGGGGCGAAGTCGACGAGGGACCGGGTGCCGCGCAGCTCGCGCCGGCCGCAGGCGGGGCAGTGGACGAGGAACATGGCGACCACTGTGCCCGCCATTGTGCATCATCACAATTGAAGGTTTCTGCTCGTTGTCATCGTCCGGGCTTATGCTTAGCGGCATGGCGATCGCGCCCCCGGCCCCCGCCCCCGCCGACACCACGACCAGCGGACCCCTGGCCGCCCTGGAGCTGCGTCACCTGCACGCGCTCCTCGCCGTCGCCGACGAGGGCACGTTCTCCCGGGCCGCGGCCCGGCTCGGATACACCCAGTCCGCGGTCAGCCAACAGATCGCCGCCCTCGAACGGATGCTGGGCACGCCGCTGTTCGACCGGCCCGGCGGCCCCCGCCCGGTCGAGCTGACCGAGGCCGGGAGGGCGATGGTCGACCACGCCCGCGGCGTGCTCGGCCGGCTGACCCTGGCTCAGGCCGAGCTGGCCGCCATCTCCGCCGGCGAGCAGGGCACGGTCCGGCTCGGGACGGTGCAGAGCGTCGGCACCAAAGTGCTGCCCGCCCTGCTGTCGCGGTTCCGGGACACGCGCCCGGGTGTCCAGGTCGTCCTGCGCGAGTCCCACGACGTCGACGAGCTGCTCGACGCGGTGGCCGCCGGCGACCTCGACGCCACCTTCACCGAGGTCAGCAGCGACGCCCGCTTCGCCGACCGGCCCATGCTCGACGACCCGTTCGTGCTCGTCGCGCCCCGCACCTCCCCGGAGGCGACCCGCCTGTCGGTGACGCTCGAGGAGCTGGTCCGCCTCCCGATGATCGGCTACCGCGACGGCGTCTGCCGGGCGGTCGTGGAGGGGATCTTCCACGCGACCGCCGAGGTCCCGACGTTCGTGTTCCGGTCCGACGACAACCCGACCATCCAGGGCTGCGTCGCCTCCGGCATCGGCTACTGGGCCACGCCCCTGCTCACCGTCGACCTCGACGACCCGTCGGTCGCGGTTCTGCCCATCGACCCCGCCCCCGAGCCGCGCCACATCGCGCTGGCCTGGGCGGCCGGCCGGCGGACGGCGCCCGCCGTCGGCGAGCTCGTCGACGTCGCCGCGGCGGTGTGCCGGGACGTCGAGGACGCGTTCCCGGCAGCCCTGCGGGGCGCCGAACGGTGAGTCCGGAGGGGCCGGCGGGGGGTCGTGACCGCAGACCAGACGGCCGTCACAGGACAGTGCTGACATCGGTGCGGGCGAAGTCGTCGCCGACGCACAGGACCGGCCCGCCGCGCATGCGGGCCAGGGCGTACGTGTAGCAGTCGCCGACCTAACCACGCCCGGTCACGCAGACGCGGAAAGGGTGCGGCCGGAGCCGCACCCTTCCCTGCATCCTGACGGCCGGGTGGCCGCCGGCGTCAGCTGCCGGCGCCGGCCTCCGGGGACTCGCCCCGCTCGGCCGACGGCAGGCCGACGACGGCGGCCAGGTCGGAGCCCTCGCCGTTGCCGTCGCCGCTGGCGGCCTCGTAGTTGCCGGTGAGCCACTCGGCCAGGCCCTGCTCGTCGCGCTCGGACGACCAGAACTCCATCGGCTTGTACTCCGGCGCCTCGGTGCCGATGTCGCGGTACTCATCCATGCCGGTGCCGGCCGGGATGAGCTTGCCGATGATGATGTTCTCCTTGAGGCCCTTGAGGCCGTCGGACCGGCTCTCGATGGCGGCCTCGGTGAGCACCCGGGTGGTCTCCTGGAAGGACGCCGCCGACAGCCACGACTCGGTCGCCAGCGACGCCTTGGTGATGCCCATCATGACGGGACGGCCCTCGGCCGGGGTCTTGCCCTCCTGCACCAGGAGCTTGTTCTCGTCGGTGTAGGCCTTGGCGTCGACCGCCTCGCCAGGCAGGAACCGGCTCTCGCCGGGCTCCTGCACGACGACCCGCCGGGTCATCTGCCGGACGATGAGCTCGATGTGCTTGTCGTGGATCGACACGCCCTGGTCCCGGTAGACCCGCTGGACCTCGGTGACCAGGTACTGCTGCGTCTCGCGCACGCCCTTGATCTCCAGGAGCTCCTTCGGGTCGCGGGGACCGTCGACGATCGGGTCGCCGGCCGAGATCTCCTGGCCGTCGGTGACCTCCAGCCGGGCGATGGTCGGCACGGTGTAGGAGTGCTCGGTGCCGTCGTCGGCGACGACGGTGATGACCCGCCCCCGGCCCTCGTCCTCGGCGATGCGGACCACGCCCGAGATGTGGGAGAGCGTGGCCTTGCCCTTGGGCGACCGGGCCTCGAACAGCTCCACGACCCGGGGGAGGCCGCCGGCGATGTCGGACCCCGCGATCCCGCCGGTGTGGAACGTCCGCATCGTCAGCTGCGTGCCCGGCTCGCCGATCGACTGGGCGGCGATGACGCCCACGGCCTCGCCGAGCTCGATGACCCGGCCCGTGGCCAGCGACCGGCCGTAGCAGGTGGCGCAGACGCCGAAGTCGGCCTGGCAGGTGAGCACCGACCGCACCCGGACCCGGGTGATCTCCGGGTCGTCCCGGAGCGCGGCCATCTCCTCCTCGCCGATGTAGGTGCCGGCCTCGAGCGTCATGCCCGCCAGCTCGGTGTGCGGGTTGTCCTTGGACAGCGTCACCGGGTTGACGAGCGCCCGGCCGAAGATCCGGGTCTCGAGGTAGGACCGCCGGCCGGCCTGGTCGGGCACCACGTCCTCGATCCACAGGCCGCGGAGGGGCTCGCCCTCGCGCTGGCAGTCGTCCTCGCGGATGATCAGCTCCTGGGCGACGTCGACGAGACGCCGGGTGAGGTAGCCCGAGTCGGCGGTGCGGAGGGCGGTGTCGACCAGCCCCTTCCGGGCGCCGGGCGTGGCGATGAAGTACTCCAGCATCGACAGGCCCTCACGGAAGTTGGACTTGATCGGCCGGGGGATCATGTCGCCACGGGGGTTGGCCACCAGGCCGCGCATGCCCGCGATCTGCTTGACCTGCATCATGTTCCCTCGGGCGCCGGAGCCCACCATCATGTCGATGGGGTTGAAGAGCTGGGACCGGAGGACCTCCTCCATCGCGACGCGCACGTCGTCGGTGGCGTTGGTCCAGATCTCCACCTCCTTCTGGCGCCGCTCGCCGTCGGTGATGATGCCCCGGCGGAACTGCCCCTCGATCTTCTCGGCCTCCTTCTCGTAGCGGTCGAGGATCTCCTTCTTCTGGGGCGGCGTCTTGACGTCCTCGATCGAGATGGTGAGGCCCGACCGGGCCGCGTAGCCGAAGCACAGATCCTTGAGGTTGTCGAGGCTGGCCTGGACGACCGACTTGGGGTAGTCGCGGGCCAGGTGGTCGACGATGTCGCCCATGTTCTTCTTCCGAACCGGCTCGTCGTAGAAGCCGAAGCCGAGCGGGAGCGCCCGGTTGAAAGTGAAGCGCCCGACCGTGCTCTCTCGGTAGAGGGGCTTGATCGAGTCGATGTCGGCGGGATCCCGCAGCCCGGCCTCGATCTCCTCGCGGATCTCGCGCTTTGACAGCCGCACCTTGATCCTGGCGTGCAGGTCGATGTCGCCGGCGTCGTAGGCCCGCTCCATCTGCGACCGGTTACCGAACACGCGGCCCTCGCCCTTGGCCCCCGAGACCTCTTCGGTGAGGTAGTAGGCGCCGATCACCATGTCCTGGGTGGGCGTGACCAGCGGGCGGCCGTGGGCCGGCGACAGCACGTTGTTGGCCGACAGCATGAGCACGCGGCTCTCGGCCTGTGCTTCGGAGGACAGCGGCAGGTGAACCGCCATCTGGTCGCCGTCGAAGTCGGCGTTGAACGCGGTGCAGACCAGCGGGTGGATCTGGATGGCCTTGCCCTCGACGAGCACCGGCTCGAACGCCTGGATGCCGAGGCGGTGCAGCGTGGGCGCACGGTTCAGGAGCACCGGATGCTCCTTGATGACCTCCTCGAGCACGTCCCACACCTGGGGACGGCGGCGCTCGACCATGCGCTTGGCCGACTTGATGTTCTGCGCCAGCTCGCGGTCGACGAGCGCCTTCATCACGAAGGGCTTGAACAGCTCGAGGGCC
>JBKPHT010000359.1:0-9901 GCA_046730015.1 Actinomycetota bacterium | reverse complement strand
ACCGTCCGCCACGCGGCTGCGGGCGCGCTGGCCCGGGTGGTCGACACCGTCACCCCCCAGCCGGTGGCCGCGGTCGCCCGGTTCGTGCCGACGTCCCCGGCGTCCGCCGCGGCCGCCGCCGGCCCGCTGGCGCTCGTGCTGGTGGGCGTCGGCGACCCCGGGAACGCCGGCACGCTGCTGCGCTCGGCCGAGGCCGCCGGCGCGGGCGCCGTGCTGTTCTGCGACGGGTCCGTCGATCCCTACGGCCCCAAGTGCGTCCGCTCCTCGGCCGGGTCGCTGTTCCGCCTGGCCGTCGTCCGGGACGGGGCGGCCGGCGAGGCGCTGGCCGCGCTGGCCGCCGCAGGGGTGCGGTCGGTGGCGACGCTCGCCCGGGGTGCCCCGGCCTACGACGCGGCCGACCTCGGCGGCCCGGTCGCCCTCGTCCTCGGCAGCGAGGCCCACGGCCTCCCGGCCGCGGTGGCGGCGGCGGTCGACGGGGCGGTGACCATCCCGATGGCCGGCCGGACCGAGTCCCTGAACGTGGGCATGGCCGGGACGATCCTGTGCTTCGAGTCGCTGCGCCAGCGGCGCCTCGCCGGCGCCGCGGCGGGCCCGGCAAACGAACTGGACGCGACGCCGCCCCAGGCGGCAGGGTGCACTGCGACATGACTGACGAGAGCCCGACCGGCGCCGACGGCCTGATCGCCGAGATCGGCAGGATCGAGGACGAGGGCCGCGCCCGGCTGGCGGCGGCGGCCACTGTGGAGGACCTGAAGGCCGCGGAGACCGACGTCCTCGGCCGGCGGTCGGCCATCAGCGGGCTCCGCAAGCGGCTGGGCGCCCTCGACGGCGAGAGCCGCCGGAGGGTCGGCAAGGTGCTCCACGCCGCCACCGAGGCCCTCGCCGACGCGGTGGCCGAGCGTCGCGCCGTGCTGGCCGCCGCGGCCCGGACCGAGCGGCTGCTGGCCGAGCGGCTCGACCTCACCGAGGTGCTCCCGGCGGCCACCGCCGGCCACCTGCACCTCGTGACCCAGGCGATCGAGCACCTCGAGGACGTGTTCGTCGGCATGGGCTTCACGGTCGCCGAGGGCCCCGAGGTCGAGACCGACTGGAACAACTTCGGGGCGCTCAACTTCCCGCCCGGCCACCCGGCCCGCGACATGTACGACACGCTGTACGTCAACTACGGCGAGCCGGGCTCCACGCTGCTGCGGACCCACACCTCGCCGGTCCAGGTGCGGGTGATGACCGGCACGCCGCCGCCCTACTACTCGGTGATGCCCGGCCGGGTGTTCCGGTCCGACACCGCCGACGCCACCCACATGCCGGTGTTCCACCAGATCGAGGGCCTGGTCGTCGACCACGACATCACGTTCGCCGACCTCGCCGGCACCATCGACGCGTTCACCAAGGCGTACTTCGGCGGCGACTTCACGTCCCGGCTGCGGCCGTCGTACTTCCCGTTCACCGAGCCGTCCGCCGAGTTCGACATCCGCCGGCCCGACGGCACGTGGCTCGAGCTGGGCGGCTGCGGGATGGTCCACCCCAACGTGCTCGCCAACTGCGGGCTCGACCCCGACGAGTGGCAGGGCTTCGCCTTCGGCTTCGGCATCGACCGCCTGGCCGCGGCCCGCCACGGGGTCGACGACCTCCGCGACCTGTTCACCAACGACATCCGGTTCCTGACCCAGTTCTAGGGTCGGCCGGACGACTCCCGAGGGCACCGATGAAGGTCCTGCTGTCCTGGCTCCGAGACTTCGCGCCGATCGAGGGCGACCCCGTCGCGCTCGGCGAGCAGCTGAGCGACCTCGGCCTGGCCGTCGAGCAGCTCGACGTGCTGGGCGACGGGCTCGACGGCATCGTCGTCGCCCGGGTGCTGGCCACCCGGCCCCACCCCGACGCCGACCGCATCCAGCTGGTCGACGTCGACACCGGCGACGGCGAGGCGCTCCAGATCGCCTGCGGGGCGTTCAACATGGCGCCCGGCGACCTGGTCCCGCTGGCCCCGGTGGGCACCGTGTTGCCCGACGGCACGGCGATCGGCCGGCGCAAGATGCGGGGCGAGTGGTCCAACGGGATGCTGTGCTCGGCCCGGGAGCTGGGCCTCGGGTCCGACCATGCAGGCATCCAGATCCTGCCGCCCGACCTGCCGGTGGGGGTCGGCTTCGCCGAGGCGATGGGCATCGAGCGCGACGTGCTCTACGACCTGGAGGTCAACCCCAACCGGCCCGACGCCATGTCGGTGGCCGGGGTGGCCCGCGACCTGGCGGCCCGCCTGGGGGTGCCGTTCGCGATCCCGGAGCCGGTGGTCGACGAGGTCCCGGGCGACCGCATCGCCGGCGTCGCCGTCGACGTGGCCGCCCCCGACGGCTGCGGCCGGTTCACGGCCCGGGTCCTCACCGGCGTGTCGGTGGGCCCGTCCGACCCGTTGGTGGCCCGGCGCCTGACCCTGCTGGGCATGCGGCCGATCAACTCGCTGGTCGACGCGTCCAACTACGTCATGCTCGAGCTGGGCCAGCCCAGCCACCCCTACGACCTGGCCAAGGTCCGGGGCGGGCGGCTCGGTGTCCGCTGGGCCCGCCCGGGCGACACGCTGGTGACGCTCGACGGCGTCGAGCGGACCTTCACCGCCGAGGACCTGCTGATCACCGACGGCGACGACCGGGCCGTCGGCATCGCCGGGGTGATGGGCGGCGCCGACACCGAGATCGACGAGACGACCACCGACGTCCTGCTGGAGATGGCCTGGTTCCGGCCGCTGACGATCGCCAAGACGTCGAGGCGGCTGCGGCTGCGGTCCGAGGCGTCGGCCCGGTTCGAGAAGGGGACCGATCCCGAGGTGATCGAGCTGGCCCACCGGCGGTTCGCGGAGCTGGTCGCCCCCGGCGGCGCCCGGCTGGAGGCCGGGATCGTGGACGTGCGGGGCGAGCTGCCCGACCGCCGCCCGGTGACGGTCCGCACCGGGCGGCTGAACCGGCTGCTGGGCACCGAGCTGGAGGCCCCGAAGATCGCGGAGATGCTGGCCCCGATCGGCTTCGCGGCCGAGCCGGTGGGCGAGGACATGCGGGTGACGATCCCGTCGTGGCGCTACGACTCGTCGACCGAGATCGACGTGGTCGAGGAGGTGGCCCGCCTCTACGGCTACACCAACCTCGGCACCCGGCTGACCCGGTCGCCCCACGCGGGCCGCCTCACCGAGCGGCAGGCCGAGCGCCGCAGGCTGCGGGCGCTGCTGGTGGGCCGCGGCCTGTCCGAGGCGATGCCGTTGCCGTTCCTGGCGCCGGGTGACCTGGAGCGGAGCGGCCTGCCGGGTGACGGCATCGAGATCGCCAACCCGCTGGTGGCCGAGGAGTCGGTGCTGCGGACCTCGCTGCTGCCCGGCCTGGTCAAGGCCCTGGCCACCAACGCGGCCCGCCGCAACACCGGGGTGGGCCTGTGGGAGATCGGCCACGTGTTCCGGCGCCCGCCGGCGGTGGCGGCCGCGGCCGAGCCCCTGCCCGACGAGCGGGAGGTGTTGGGGGTCGCGCTCGGCGGCCGGGACGCCGTCGCGGCGGTGCGCGAGTGGCGGGCCGTGGCCGAGGTCATGGCGCTGCGCGACGTCCGGGTCGAGAACGGCGCGGTGCCCGGCCTGCACCCGACCCGGGCCGCCCGCCTGGTCGGGCCGGGCGGCGAGCCGCTGGGCGCGGTCGGCGAGGTCGATCCCGAGGTGTTGGAGGCCCACGGCATCGGCGAGCGGGTCGGGTGGCTGGAGGTCGACCTCGACACGGTTGCCGGGCTGGCCCGCGACCCCCACGTCTACCGGCCGGTCAGCATCTACCCGTCGAGCGATGTCGACCTGGCCTTCGAGGTCGGCGACGCGGTCCCGGCCGGCGACGTCGAGGCCGCGCTGCGGGACGCGGCCGGGGACCTGCTGGCTTCGCTGCGGCTGTTCGACGTGTACCGCGGGCCGGGGATCGCGGAGGGGCGACGGAGCCTGGCCTACACGCTCCGGCTCGACGCGCTCGATCACACGCTGACCGACGACGAGGTGGCCGGGGTGCGGCGGCGCTGCATCGAGGCGGTCGAGGGGACGCTGGGGGCGACGCTCCGGGGCTGACTGACCAGCTGTCAGGTGCCAACCCGGATCTGTATGCTGATTTGCATGCAGAGCACGAGCGTCAGGATCGACACCGCGACCCACCGAGAGCTCAAGCGGCTCGCCGCCGAGCTCCACACCACGGTCGGTGACACCGTCGCCTTGGCGGTCCGCGCTCTTCGCCAGGACCGGATTGGATCCGACCTGCGCACGCCGCTCCGCGAGGACGAGTCGGCGTGGCTCGATGCTCACCTCGGGTGACGTCGTCGACGTGGACCTCGGGGTGCCCGAGGGACGCGAGGCCGGGTTCGCCCATCCGGCCATCGTGGTGACCGCACAACGGATCCTCGACGCCGAGGCCTCTGTCGTCCATGTCGTCCCGCTCACCTCGACCATCCGGCGGTTCCACTCCGAGGTCACCGTCGAGCCGGACGCGACCAACGGCCTGAGCGGCGTCTCGGCCGCCCAGTGCCAGCATCTTCGAGCCGTGTCGCCTCGCCGGATCTCGACCGCTCGGGGCAACGTCGGCCCCGCGCCCCTGGCACAGATCCGGGAGACCATCGCGGTGCTCCTCGACCTTCCCGGATAGCGCGCTGGGCCCCGGGGTCTGGCGTCTCGCGATCTCACTTTGCATGACTATGCACGTGAGCGTATGCTCGCTCGGTGACATCGGTCGGCATCATCGGCGCCTCGGGGTTCACGGGCGCGGAGCTCTTACGGCTGTGCGCGGGCCATCCCGGGCTCGACGTCCGGCTGGCGACCGGCGACAGCCTGGCCGGGAGCCGGGTCGGCGAGCTGTACCCGAGCCTGGTCGCCGCCTACCCCGGCCTCGCCTTCGAGAAGTTCGACCCCGACCGGTGCGATGGCCTCGACCTGGTGTTCCTCGGCCTGCCGCACGGGGCCTCCCAGGAGGTGGTGCCCGAGCTCGACGGGCGGGTCGGGGCGATCGTCGACCTGGCGGCCGACTTCCGGCTGCGGGATGCCGGCCTCTATCCCACCTGGTACGGCGAGGAGCACGCCCACCCCGAGCTGCTGGGCGACTTCGTGTACGGCCTGCCCGAGCTGTTCCGGGACGAGATCGTCGGCGCCACCCGGGTCGCCGCCCCCGGCTGCTACGTCACCACCGCCGTCCTGGCCCTGGCGCCCCTGCTGCGGGCCGGGCTGGTCGAGCCGGCCGGCATCGTGGTCGATGCGGCCAGCGGGGTGTCCGGCGCCGGCCGGCCGCCCACGCCGTCCACCACGTTCACCGCGGTGGACGAGAACTTCGCGGCCTACGGCCTGCTCGACCACCGCCACACGCCGGAGATCGAGCAGAGCCTCACCCGGGTGGCCGGCGCGGAGGTCCAGGTCCTGTTCACGCCCCACCTGGCGCCGATGAACCGGGGCATCCTCGCCACCTGCTACGCCCGGCCCACCGCCCCCGGGCTCACCAACGACGACGTGCTCGCCGCGGTGCGGGACGCCTGGGCGGGCGAGCCGTTCGTGGTGGCGACCGACGGCTCGCCGGGCACCAAGGCGACGCTGGGGGCCAACAGCGTCCACGTGACCGCTCGGGCCGACGCCCGCACCGGCTGGGTCGTCGCTCTGGCCGCCCTGGACAACCTGGTGAAGGGCGCCTCCGGTCAGGCGGTCCAGTGTGCGAACCTCGCGCTAGGGCTGCCCGAGACCGCCGGGCTGACCGCCGTGGGCGTCTACCCGTGAGCGTCTGCCCGTGAGCGTCGTCGCGCCCGCCGGGTTCGTGGCCGCGGGGGTGGCCTGCGGGATCAAGCCCTCCGGCGAGGCTGATCTGGCCCTCGTCGCCACCGCCGACGGCGCCCCGGTGGCGGCCTCCGGGGTGTTCACCCAGAACCTGGTCGTGGCCGCGCCGGTCACGGTGAGCCGCCGCCACCTCGCCGCCACCGGCGGGCGGGCCGCGGCGGTGATCCTGTCCAGCGGCAACGCCAACGCCGCCACCGGGTCCAGGGGCGAGGCCGACGCCGAGACCATGTGCGGCCTGACCGCCGGGGCGCTCGGCTGCCGGCCCGACGAGGTGCTGGTGTGCTCCACCGGGCTGATCGGCTACCCGCTCCCGATGGACGCCGTCTCCGCCGGGGTGCCGGCCCTGGCCGCGGCCCGGGGCGGCGACCCCGCGCAGGGCGTCGCCGCCGCAGAGGCGATCATGACCACCGACACCCGGCGCAAGGAGACGGTCGTCCGGGGCGACGGCTTCGTCGTCGGCGGGCTAGCCAAGGGCGCCGCCATGCTGGCGCCGAACATGGCGACGATGCTGGCCGTCCTCACCACCGACGCCGCCGTCGACCCGGCGACGCTCACCGGGGTGCTGCAGGCCGGGGTGGCCGACAGCTTCAACGCCACGACCGTCGACGGCTGCACCTCGACCAACGACGCGGTGCTCGTCCTGGCGAGCGGCCGGGCGGGTGCCCCGGATCCGGACGGGTTCGCGGCCGCCGTCGCGGACGCCTGCCTCGACCTGGCCCAGCAGATGGTCGGCGACGCCGAGGGCCACACCAAGGTCGTCCGGGTGCGGGTCACGGGCGCGGCGTCCGACGACGAGGCCCGCCAGGCCGCCCGCAAGGTGGCGGAGAGCCAGCTGGTGAAGTGCTCGTGGTTCGGCCAGGACCCCTACTGGGGCCGGGTGGCCAGCGACCTGGGCACCGCCGGCGTCAAGCTCGACCCGGCCGCGCTCACCATCGCCTACGGCGGGACCGTCGTGAGCCAGGGCTGCGAGCCGGCCGCCCACGACGCCGCCGCGGTCGCCGACCACATGGCAGGGGACTACCTCGACCTCCACTGCGACCTCGGCGTGGCCGACGGTGCGGCCCGGGTTCTGACCAACGACCTCACCTACGGCTACATCGACGAGAACAAGGGGACGTCGTGACCGCGCCCACGGCCCGCGCGACCGCGGCCCCGACCACCGCGGCCGAGGCCGCCCACCGGGCCGCCGTCCTCCTGGAGGCCCTGCCGTACATCCAGCGGTTCCGGGGCACGGTGGTGGTGGTGAAGTACGGCGGCAACGCCATGGTCGACCCGGCCCTCGGCCGGGCGGTGGCCGACGACGTGGTCCTGCTGCGGGCGGTGGGCCTGCGGCCGGTGGTCGTCCACGGGGGCGGCCCCCAGATCAGCGCGTTGATGGCCCGGCTCGGCAAGGAGCCGGAGTTCCGCGACGGGCTGCGGGTGACCGACGCCGAGACCGTCGACATCGCCCGGATGGTGCTGGTCGGCAAGGTCAACCGCGACATCGTGTCGGCCATCAACGTCCACGGCCCGCTGGCCGTCGGGCTGTCCGGCGAGGACGCCGGGCTGATCCTGGCCGGCGCCCGCAACCCGGCGCTCGGCTATGTCGGCGACGTCGAGGCGGTGAACCCGGCGATCCTCCACCGGCTGCTGGCCGAGGACCTGATCCCGGTGGTGTCGACCATCGGTTCCGACGCGGGCGGCCAGGCCTACAACATCAACGCCGACACGGTGGCCGGCGCACTGGCCGAGGCCCTCGGGGCCGAGAAGGCCGTGTTCCTCACCGACGTGGCCGGGCTGCTGGTCGACGTCGACGACCCGGCGAGCCTTGTGAGCACCACCACGGCGTCCCAGCTCCAGGCGATGATCGACGGCGGCCGGCTGTCCGGCGGGATGATCCCCAAGGTGGCCGCCGCCGTCCACGCCGTGCAGCACGGCGTGGGCTCGGCTCACCTCCTCGACGGCCGCGTGCCCCACGTCATCCTGCTGGAGCTGTTCAGCGACGCCGGCATCGGCACCATGATCACCGCAGGGGAGGTCCCGTGAGCTCGATCCCCACCGCTCCCGCGCCGGCCCCGCTGATGCCGACGTACCCGCCGCCCCCCGTCACCTTCGTCCGGGGCGAGGGCTCGTACCTGTGGGACGACGTCGGCCGCCGCTACCTCGACGGGCTGTCCGGCCTGGCCGTCACGTCGCTCGGCCACGCCCACCCGGCGGTGGCGGCAGCGCTGGCCGACCAGGCCGCGACGCTGCTGCACGTCTCCAACCTGTTCGGCACCGTGCCCGGGCCCGAGGTGGCGCGGACCCTCGACCGGCTCGTCGGCGACGGCGCCCCGGCCGGCGGGCAGGTGTTCTTCTGCAACTCGGGCGCCGAGGCCAACGAGTGCGCGATCAAGCTGGCCCGCCGGTTCGGGGGCCGGGGGCGGCACGTCGTCGTGTCGGCCTACGGCAGCTTCCACGGCCGGACCCTGGCCACGCTCCACGCCACGGGCCAGCCGGCCAAGCACGAGACGTTCCAGCCGCTGCCCGAGGGCTTCCGCCACGTCGCGTGGGATGACCTCGACGCCTTGGCCGCCGACCTCGACCCGACCGTGGCCGCGGTGCTGCTCGAGCCGGTGCAGGGCGAGGGCGGGGTCAACCCGGCGACCGCCGCCTACTTCCGGGGTGTCCGGGAGCTGTGCGACGAGCGGGGCGTGCTGCTCATGGTCGACGAGGTCCAGACCGGGCTGGGCCGGACCGGCCGCTGGTTCGGGTTCCAGCACTTCGGGGTGACGCCCGACGTGGTGACGATGGCCAAGGCGCTCGGCAACGGCGTCCCGATCGGGGCCTGCTGGGCCCGGGCCGAGATCTCGGGGGTGTTCGAGCCGGGGGACCACGCCACCACCTACGGCGGCCAGCCGCTGGCCACGGCGGCGGCCCGGGCGGTGCTGGCCACGATGGAGTCCGAGGACGTGCCCGCCCGGGCCGCCGCGGCCGGGGCCCGGCTGGCCGCCGGGCTGGGGGCGCTGCCCGGGGTGGCCGCGGTCCGGGGCCTCGGGCTGCTACTGGCGGTCGAGCTCGACGGGCGCGACGCCCGGGAGGTCAACGCGGCCCTGCTCGCCGCCGGCCTCGTGGCCAACGCGGTCACGCCGACCGCGCTGCGGCTGGCCCCGTCGCTGCTGATCTCCGACGGCGAGGTCGACGAGATCGTGAGACTGGTGGGAGGGGTGCTGTGAGCGAGCGAACCGTCCGTCATCTGCTGGAGATCGACGACCTGACCCCGGTCGAGCTGGCCGCGGTCCTCGACCGGGCGGCCGAGCCGCCGGGCGGGGCCCGGCCCCTGTCGGGCAGGTCGGTCGGCCTGTACTTCGAGAAGCCGTCGCTGCGGACCCGGCACTCCTGCGAGGTGGCGGTCGTCCAGCTCGGCGGCCACCCGCTCACCTTCCGCCGGGAGGAGGTCGGCAGCGGCGAGCGCGAACCGATCAGCGACATCGCCAGGGTGCTGTCCGGCTACCACGCCGCGCTCGGCGGCCGGGTGTTCGACCACCGGGTGCTGGAGCAGCTCGCCGGCGCCGCCTCGGTCCCGGTCGTCAACCTGCTCTCCGACCGGGGCCACCCGTGCCAGGCCCTTGCGGACCTGTTCACGATGCGGGAGACGCTGGGCGAGCTGTCGGGGGCGACGGTGGCCTGGGTCGGCGACTTCAACAACGTGGCCCGGTCGCTCGCCCTCGGGGCGACGATGGCCGGGATGAAGGTCCGGCTCGCCTGCCCGCCCGCCTACGGCCCCGGCGACGACGACCTCGACCGCCTGCGGGCGCTGGGCGGCGAGCCGGTCGTCACCAGGCGGGCCGTCGAGGCCGCAGCCGGCGCCGACGCCGTGCACACCGACGTGTGGGCCTCGATGGGCCAGGAGGCCGAGGTCGAGCACCGGGCCCGGGCGTTCGAGGGCTTCCAGGTCGACGACCGGGTGATGTCGGCCGCCTCGCCGGGCGCGGTGTTCATGCACTGCCTGCCCGCCCACCGGGGTGACGAGGTGGCCGCGTCGGTGGTCGACGGGCCCCGGAGCCGGGTGATCCTCCAGGCCCACAACCGGCTGCACAGCTTCCGGGGCCTGCTGGCATGGCTGCTGGA
>JBKPHT010000358.1:0-12445 GCA_046730015.1 Actinomycetota bacterium | reverse complement strand
GTGTCGACCCCCACGTGCACGGGCCGCAACCTACGCGGTCGTGCCGGTCCGGCCCCGCTGGGTCTGGGCGGCCTCGACCGCCAGCATGTCGACCAGGTCGTTCCAGCGGTCGCCCGAGTGCCCCTTCACCCACCGGAAGGTCACGTCGCCCCGGCCCGTCACCGCCTCGACGAGGGGCTCCCACAGGTCGCGGTTCGCCACGGGCTTGCGCGCCGTGTTCACCCACCCCCGCCGCAGCCACCCCTTCCACCAGCCGTCGCGGAAGCAGTTGACGACGTAAGTCGAGTCGCTGACGACCTCGAGCGCCCCGGGGTGGGCCTTGACCGCCTCGAGCGCGGCGGTGATCTCCATCCGCTGGTTGGTGGTCCGCTCGGCCGGGCCGCTGGCATAGCCACCGTCGACCTCGGCCCAGGCCCACCCGCCCGGCCCCGGGTTGCCGAGGCAGGCGCCGTCGGTGAAAACGACCGTGGGACGGGAGGCGGGCTCGTCGGGCACGGCGGCAACCTAACGCGACCCACGCTGCGACCGATCCGTCACATCGTTGCCGATCGCGGGTGCAACGTTCTGTTTCACCACCCGGGGTGCGAGCATGGGGACATGATCATCGACGGGTTCGTGCACCAGATCCCCGACACCGACCCGGCCGAGACCGACGAGTGGCTGCAGTCCCTCGACGCGGTGGTCGAGGCCCACGGCAAGCCGCGGGCCCGCTTCCTCGTCTCCAAGCTGCTGGAACGCGCCCGCGAGCTGCAGGTCGGCAGCCCGGCCACGGTGTCGACGCCCTACGTGAACAGCATCCCGCCGGAGGAGGAGCCCTGGTTCCCCGGCGACTTCGAGCTCGAGCGCCGCATCCGGGCCTACATCCGCTGGAACGCCGCGGTCATGGTCGTCAAGGCCAACAAGCACGCCGAAGGCATCGGCGGCCACCTGTCGACCTTCGCCTCGTCCGCGGCGCTGTACGACGTCGGGTTCAACCACTTCTTCCACGGCAAGGACGGCGGCCTCGCCGGCGACGCCGTCTACATCCAGGGCCACGCCGCCCCGGGCATCTACGCCCGCGCCTTCCTCGAGGGCCGGCTCACCGAGCACGACCTCGACCAGTTCCGCCAGGAGGTCGGCGGCGGCCTGTCGAGCTACCCCCACCCCCGGCTCATGCCCCAGTTCTGGGAGTACCCCACCGTGTCGATGGGGCTCGGGCCGCTCAACTCGATCTACCACGCCCGCTTCCTCCGCTACCTCCAGAACCGGCGCATCGACGACACCAGCGGCTCCCGCGTGTGGTGCTTCATCGGCGACGGCGAGGTCGACGAGCCCGAGACGCTCGGCGCCCTCACGCTCCCGGCCCGGGAGCAGCTCGACAACCTCATCTGGGTCGTCAACTGCAACCTGCAGCGGCGCGACGGTCCGGTCCGCGGCAACGGCAAGGTCATCCAGGAGCTGGAGGCCGTGTTCCGGGGCGCCGGCTGGAACGTCATCAAGGTCGTGTGGGGCTCGAAGTGGGACGAGCTGCTGGCCCAGGACCGCGACGGCGTCCTGCTCAACAAGATGAACACCACGGTCGACGGCGAGTTCCAGCGGTATGCCGTCGAGTCCGGGGCCTACGCCCGCGAGCAGTTCTTCGGCCCCGACCCGCGCCTGCGGAAGATGGTCGAGCACCTCTCCGACGACGAGATCCGCAACCTGCCGCGGGGCGGCCACGACTACCGGAAGCTGTACGCCGCCTACAAGGCGGCCACCGAGCAGCGCGGCGCTCCCACGGTCATCCTGGCCAAGACCATCAAGGGCTGGACGCTCGGCCCCGACGTCGAGGGCCGCAACGCGACCCACCAGATCAAGAAGATGACCATCGACCAGCTCCGGGTGCTGCGGGAGCGGCTCTACCTCCAGGACATCATCGGCGAGGACGACCTGGCGGAGGACAAGGAGCCGCCGTACATCAAGCTCGTCGAGGGATCGGTGGAGCAGCAGTACATGCTCGACCGGCGCAAGGCGCTCGACGGTCCGCTCCCCTCCCGGGTGGTGCGGACCAAGAAGCGCCTGGCCATGCCCGATGACAAGCCGTTCGACGAGGTGCTGGCGGGGTCGGGCAAGCAGGAGGTGTCGACCACGATGGCCTTCACCCGCCTGCTGCGGAACCTCCACCGCGACCCCAACGTCGGGCAGCGGGTCGTGCCGATCATCCCCGACGAGGCGCGGACGTTCGGCATGGACGCCCTGTTCAAGGAGTTCAAGATCTACGCCGCCCAGGGGCAGGTCTACGAGCCGGTCGACGCCCAGCTGCTGCTGTCCTACAGCGAGTCGAAGGACGGCCAGGTGCTGGAGGAGGGCATCACCGAGGCGGGGTCGATGGCGTCGTTCATCGCCGCCGCCACGAGCTACGCCCACCGGGGCGTGCCGATGCTGCCGTTCTTCACCTTCTACTCGATGTTCGGCTTCCAGCGGGTCGGCGACCTCATCTGGTCGGCGGCCGACTCCCGGGCCCGGGGCTTCCTGCTCGGCGCCACGGCGGGCCGGACGACGCTGCTCGGCGAGGGCCTGCAGCACCAGGACGGCCACAGCCATGTGCTGGCGTCGACGGTGCCGACGGTCGAGGCGTGGGACCCGGCGTTCGCCTACGAGATGGCGACGATCGTCCGCCACGGCATCAGGGAGATGCTGGTCGACGAGCGCGACGTCATCTACTACCTCACCCTCTACAACGAGAACTACGTGATGCCGCCGCTGCCCGAGGGGGCGGCCGAGGGCATCATCGAGGGCCTGTACAAGTGGGCGGACGCGCCCGAGGGGCCGTCGCACCGGGCCAAGGTCCTGTTCTCCGGCACGGCCCAGGGCGCCGCCCGGGCGGCGCAGGCCGAGCTGGCCGAGCGGTGGGACGTCGGGGCCGAGCTGTGGTCGGCGACCAGCTACAAGCGGCTGCGGGAGCAGGCGCTGTCGACCGAGCGGTGGAACCGGCTGCATCCCACCGAGCCGGCCCGGGTGCCCCGGGTGACCGAGCTGCTGGGCGACGACGGTGGCCCGGTGGTGGCGGTGACCGACTTCATGAAGTCGGTGCCCGACCAGGTTGCCCGGTGGGTGCGGCAGCCGTTCGTCCCGCTGGGGACCGACGGCTTCGGCCGGTCCGACACCCGGGAGCGGTTGCGCGAGTTCTTCGAGGTCGACATGCGGCAGGTGGTCGTGGCCACCCTGTGGGCCCTGGCCCAGCAGGGTGAGATCAAGGCCGAGACGGTGGCCGAGGCGATCGCCCACTACGGCATCGACCCCGACCGGACCGACCCGCGGGCGTTCGACCTGTAACCGGTCCGGTCAGATCCGGGCGAGGAGGTCGAGCGGGAACGGGGGCTGGGCGAGCGGCCCGACGGCGATCCTCACGAGGAGGAGCGGGCTGTCGTCGCCCGCGGTGCGGTTGAGGTGCACCGAGCCGCAGCCCGTGCACCGGTGGACGAGCACCCACTCGCCGGCGCCGCGCACGCTGACGGCGATCGGCTCCATGGCCGAGCCGCACAGCTCGGCGGCGGCCCGGTCGCCGGGCGCGTCGTCGACATGGCGGCTCCACAGGCAGTGCGGGCAGTGGTTGCGGTGGGCGGTGCCGGGCGCCGCCGTCGGGACGTCGAGGCGGCAGTGACGGCACCGGAAGGAGTCCGGCAGCCGGCGTGGGCGCCGCTGCCGGTTGCGCTGGTCGCGCGACAAGGGGACCTCCGTGGGACACCGGGGAACGGGAACCAGCGGCGCGTCGCGGTCCGACAGGCGTCACCCGGCGATCACACGTTCAGCTCGGAGAGCCGACGGCGGGTCCTGGGCGGCTCAGCGGGGAGCCGGGAGGACCGGGCGGGGACGGTCGACGCGCGACGCCGAGTGCACCGTGGCTGGCATCGGTCACCACCTCTCCGTCCGGTCGGGCCGCCGCGTCGGCGGCGTCGCCCGGTAGCGAAGCCCCCCGCCCGGCCACCCCGCAAGCGAATATTCAGTCCTCGTCGCGCGGCGTGAACACGGCCAGCCGCCGGCCGTTCTTGCAGATCTCGAACTCCTCGGACCCGTCGAAGGTCTCGCCGTCCCGGGCCAGCCGTAGCGGGCCGTCGTCCGACCGGACGTGGAGGCTCGTCGTCTGCCAGGTCTGGAACACCCGGCTCCGGCGCAGGGTGCCGGTCAGCGCGGCCAGCACCAGCCGGGTCCGGGAGAACGGGTGGGAGGCGTCGACCCCCCGGACGTCGAGCTGGCCGTCGTCGAGCCGCTCCCGCCAGGTCGGCGCCATGCCCTCGGGCTGGTACCGGCAGTTGCCGACGAACACCAGCCACAGCAGCCGCCGCTCGCCGTCGAGCTCGACCCGCACCGGCGCCCCCCGCCGGAGCACCCGGACGAGGGCGACGGCCAGGGCCGACCACTTGCCGATGCGGCCCTCCAGCTCCTCCCGGGCGTCGACGAGGGCGACGTAGCTGCCGAAGCTGGCGGTGTTGAGGAACGGCTCGCCGGCGACGAACCCGACGTCGATCTCCACCCCCTGGCCCGACCGGACCGCGGCGATCGCGTCGTCGACGGTCTCGACGCCCAGGTCGCGGGCGAGGTGGTTGAGCGTCCCGGCCGGGACCACCACCAGCGGCAGGCCCCGGCCCAGTGCCACGCCGGCGGCGGTGTTGATCGAGCCGTCGCCGCCGGCCACCCCGAGGGCCCGGCAGCCGGACGCGGCCAGCCGGTCGAGCTCGGCGACCAGGTCGGACGGGTCGTCCAGCTCGACCACCGTGGCGGCCGGGAGGCCCCGGCGGAGCGCCTCGGTCGGGGGCGGCGCGGACCCGATGGCGCCGGACCCGGCGCCCGGGTTGACGACGATGGCGACGCCCTCGCCGTCTCCGGTAGGGCCGAGGTCGGTCCAGGTGCGGTGGGTCGACACCCGGGCAGGGGCCTTCGGCGCCACCGGCCACACGAAGCGGGTCCCCACCCCGAGGGCGGCGCCGCCAGCGAGGCGGAGGGGCACGGCCCGGTCCCAGCCCCTGCCGCGCGAGCGGCGGGCGAGCGCGGCCCCGGACCCGGCGGCCAGCCCCGCGGCCAGGCCGGGGTGCTCCTGGGCGGCGCCGGTCACCGCCGCGGCGGCAGACCCGGGCAGACCGAGCGGCGCGGCCGCTACGGCGCCCAGCGCGGCGCGCAGCAGTCCGCGGCGGAAGAAGCGACCTGGCCCCACGCGGGAACGGTACCCGCACCCGGCCACCCGCCATCCCCGCCGGGGTAGCTTGCACGGCATGACCGTCGCTGTCCCCGTCACCGGCGATCCCGAGGCCGACCGGCTGCTCACCCACGAGCCCCTCGCGCTGATGATCGGGATGCTGCTCGACCAGCAGGTCCCGATGGAGTGGGCGTTCGCGGGGCCGCTCAAGCTGAAGGAGCGGCTGGGCGGCCGGCTGGACGCCACCGAGATCGCCGCCCTCGACCCCGGCGCGCTGCTGGCCGTGTTCAAGGGCCCGCCGGCCCTCCACCGCTTCCCGGGATCGATGGCGATGCGGACCCAGGCGCTGTGCCAGCGCCTGGTCGACGACTATGGCGGCGACGCCGCGGCGGTGTGGGTGGGCGTCACCGACGGCCGCGACCTCGTCCGCCGGGTCCGGGCGCTGCCCGGGTTCGGAGGCGAGAAGTCCAAGATCTTCACCGCCCTGCTGGCGAAGCGGTTCGGCGTCCGGCCGCCGGGCTGGGAGGAGGCCGCCGCGCCCTTCTCCGACCGCGAGCCCCGGTCGGTGGCCGACGTCGACTCGGCAGAGACCCTGCTCAAGGTCCGGGCCTGGAAGAAGATGATGAAGTCGCAGGGACGCTCGAAGGCGGACCCACCGGGCTGAAACCGTCGCGCGCGGCGCCTACCGCCGCAGCGCGTGGCGCTGGCGGTCGAGCCAACCCAGCAGCACGGCGATCGCCCGCGGGTCGTGGCGGAGGCCGTGGCCGGCGCCGTTGATGAACCGCAGCTCGGCCGAGCCGTGCGCGTCGGCGACGACCCGGGCGTCGAACGGGGGGACGACGTCGTCGTCGGCGCCGTGGATCACCAGCAGCGGCCGCGGCGAGTAGTCGGCGACGCAGGCGACGGCCCGGATGTCGCGGAGCTCCCGCGACCAGGCGTCGAGCGACGGAGGGAAGTCGCCGTCGGTGATCACCCCCACCTCCCGACCGTGCTCCAGCAGCCGGCGGGGCGCCGAAGCCCAGTCGTCGAAGTCGCCGGGAGCTCCGACGGCGGCCACGCCCAGCACCCGCTCGTCGCGGGCGGCGGCGCAGATGGCCAGCGCGCCGCCGGTGCCGAAGCCGGCGAGCCAGACGCCGAGCGGCCGGAGGTTCTCCTCGACGAAAGTGACCGTGGCGGCGATGTCGTCGAGCCACCCGCCCAGCGAGAACTGGCCCTGAGACTCGCCGCAGCCGCGGTAGGCGACGGCGATGGCCGTCCAGCCCATCTCGCCGGCGATGCGGTCGGCGAGCTCGGGCATTGTCTCGGGGGCGGTGGCGGCGGTGGCGGCCGACGGGTAGCCGTGGCAGAGCACGACCGCGGGCACCGGTCCGCTCGGCCGGCCCGGCGGGCGGGCGACGTGCGCGGCGAGCTGGATGCCGTCGGATCTGATGCGCTGCTCCACCGGGGTCGTGGCCGCCCGAGCCCGACCCGGGGTCAGCCGGCGCCGGTGCCGTCGCCGTCGTCGACCCCGGCGGCCTGGCGGGCCCGCCGGCACGACCGGCACAACCGGTAGCCGCGGTTGCGGGCCTCGGGCAGCGTGTCGGGGCCGAAGGATGCGAAGGTCTCGGCGGCGACCATGTCGGCGATGGCGTCCTCGTCGACCGCGTAGTCGATGTCATGGACCCGCTGCGTCCGCTTGTCGCCCACGAACCGGTTGTGCTCGAACTGGCGGAGCCGCTCCATGCGCCCGGACGGTACACCGGCCGCCGCGGCGCCCGAAAAACCCGGTCTTCCGGCAGACTCGACGGCCTATGACCGCGATCGCGCCCCCTGCCGTCCCGCCGCCGCCCGCGGCGTCGTTGGGGCGGCGAGGGGTGCGGCTGCTGTGGCGGAGCGTGCGGGCCCATCCCGGCCCGTTCGCCGTGTCGGTCAGCGGGTCGCTGCTGTTCGCCACGATGGCGGTGGCCGGCTCGTGGGTGCTGGGCCGGCTGACCGACCAGGTGATCGTCCCCGGCTTCGACCATGGCGTGTCGGGCGGGACGATCCTGGCCGGCGCGGCCGCGGTGGTGGGGGTGGCGGTGCTCCGGTCGCTGGGGGTGGTGCTCCGCCGCTACTTCGGGTTGATGGCCGTCCGGGACATGCAGCGGACCTGGTTCCGCCAGGTGACCGACACCTACCTGCGGGTGCCGCTGAGCTGGTTCGGCCGCCAGCCGACCGGTCGGCTGCTGGCCCACGCGGACGCCGACGTCGAGCGGGCGGTGACCGTGCTGCAGCCGCTGCCGTTCTCGATCGGCGTCGTCGCGCTCATCGCCCTGTCGGTGATGACGCTGGCGCTGATCGACCCGCTGCTCATGCTGGTCGGCCTGGCCCTGTTCCCGGCGCTGGCGCTCATCAACCAGGCCTACAGCCGGCGGGTCGAGGGCCCGGCGGCCCGTACCCAGGCCCACCTGGGCGAGGTGTCGGCGGTCGCCCACGAGTCGTTCGACGGCGCGCTGGTGGTCAAGACGCTGGGCCTCGAGGTCCGGGAGGTGGGGCGCCTGACCCGGGCGGCCGAGGGCCTGCGGAGCGCCCGCCTGGAGGTGGGGCGGTTGCGGGCGTCGTTCGAGCCGGGCCTGGACGCCCTCCCCAACCTGGGCGTCGTCGCCCTGCTGGCGGTGGGATCGTGGCGGCTGTCGACGGGGGCGCTGTCGACCGGCGAGCTGGTGCAGGCGATGGCCTTGTTCGGCATCCTCACGTTCCCGATGCGGGTGGTCGGGTTCCTGCTGGAGGAGATCCCGCGGGCGGTCGTTGCCGCCGATCGGCTGGACGGCGTGCTAGCCACCCCGTCGCGCCCGGCCCCGGCGCCCGGGGCGGCGACGCCGCTGCCGGCCGGCCCGCTGGCGGTCGACGTCCGGGGGCTGTGCTTCGGCTACCGCGGCGAGCCGGTGCTCGACGGCCTCGACCTGTCCCTGGCGCCCGGGGAGGTGGTGGCGCTGGTGGGCGCGACCGGTGCCGGCAAGTCGAGCCTGTGCGGCCTGCTGGCCCACCTGGAGCTGCCCGACGCCGGGACGGTCCGGCTGGGCGGCGTCGACCTCGCCGCGGCGGAGCCGGCGTCGGTCCGGCGGACGGTGGCGCTGGCGTTCCAGGAGACGTTCCTGTTCGCGGCGTCGGTCCGGGAGAACCTGACCTTCGGCGAGCCGGTGGCCGACGAGGAGGTCCGCTGGGCGCTGGCCCGGGCGCGGGCCGACCGGTTCGTCGACCGGCTGCCCGGCGGCCTCGACCAGCGGCTCGGCGAGCGGGGCGTGACCCTGTCGGGCGGCCAGCGCCAGCGGCTGGCGCTCGCCCGGGCGCTGCTGCGGCGGCCGGGCCTGCTGCTGCTCGACGACGCGACCTCGGCGGTCGACCCGACCATCGAGCAGCAGATCCTGGACGGGCTGCGGACCGGGCTGCCGGCCACGACGCTGATCGTGGCCCACCGGGTGTCGACGATCGCGCTGGCCGACCGGGTGGTGTTCATGGACGGCGGGCGGATCGCGGCGTCGGGCTCCCACGACCACCTGGTGGCGACGGTCCCGGCCTACGCGGCCCTGGCCCGGGCCTACGAGGAGGGGCGGGTGGGCCGATGACAACACAGCAGTCCGAGGACGTCCACGGCGCCGCCGCGGGCGTGCTGGCCGAGTCGGCCCCGCCGGGCGCGAGCGACGAGGAGCGGCCCCGCAGCGAGCGCACGCCCGACGAGGTCCACATCCTCGACGCCGGCGCCATGACCGTGCTACGGCGGGGCCTGGCCGTCACCCCCGAGCTCCGCCAGGGGATCGTGCTCACTGTGGCGATGGCGCTGGCCACGGCCGGGGGCAAGCTGGCGGTGCCGATCCTGATCCAGCAGATCCTCGACCGGGGGATCCGGGGCGACGAGGGGTTCCGGCCCGAGTTCGTCTACCCGGCGTGCGCGCTGGCCGCGGTGGTCGTGGTGGCGCTCTACCTGGTGAGCAGGTGGACATACCTGCGCCTGGTGCGAGCGGCCGAGAACAGCCTGCTGGGCCTGCGGGTCCGGACGTTCGACCACATCCACCGGCTGTCGATGGCCGAACACGGCGAGGCCCGCCGGGGCGCGCTGGTGGCCAGGGTGACCAGCGACATCGAGACGCTGGCCCAGTTCATGGAGTGGGGCGCGGTCGCGTGGATCGTCGACAGCATCGTGATCGCCGCCACGTTCGCCGTGATGGCCGTGTACGACTGGCGGCTGGCGCTGCTGACCCTGGCGGCGTTCGTGCCGCTGGTCGTGCTGGTCCCCCGGCTCCAGCGCCGCCAGCTCGCGGCCCAGGACCGGGTGCGCAACGCGGTGGGCGACACCCTGTCGGAGGTGTCGGAGACGATCACCGGGGCGGCGCTGGTCCAGGCGTACGGGCTGGAGGACCGGGCCCGCGGCCGGCTGCGGCAGGTGATCAACCGCCAGTTCCACGCGTACCTGCGGGCCGCCCGCTACTTCGCGCTGATGTTCCCCTTGGGCGACGTGTTCGGGGCGGTGGCGCTGGCCGCGGTCGCATCGGTCGGGGTGGCATGGGGGCCGGGGTGGGGCCTGGAGGTCGGCGAGCTCGTGGCCTTCGTGTTCCTGATCGGCCTCCTCATCACGCCCCTGGCCGAGCTGTCGGAGATCCTCGACCAGACCCAGATCGCCCTGGCTGGCTGGCGCAAGGTGCTGGGCGTGCTGGCCACCCCGCTGGACGTCCCGGAGCCGGACCCCGGCCGGGGCCTGCCCCCCGGCGCGCTGGCGGTGGCGGTCGACGGCCTGTCGTTCGCCTACCGCGACGGCGTCCCGGTGCTGCGGGACGTCGACGTTCGGCTGCCCGCCGGGCAGACGGTCGCCGTCGTGGGCGAGACGGGGTCGGGCAAGACGACGTTCGCCAAGCTGCTGTGCCGGCTGGCCGACCCGGTGACCGGCACGATCCGGCTGGACGGCGTCGACCTGCGGGCGGTCGCCCCGGCGGAGCGGCGCCGGGCCGTCCGGCTGGTGCCTCAGGACGGCTTCCTGTTCGACGGGACGGTGGCCGACAATGTCCGGGTCGGGATGGTCGACGGCGACGGCGCGGTGGCTGGCGACGACGCGGTGCGGGGGGCGTTCACCGCCCTCGGCCTCGACTGGTGGCTCGACGAGCTGCCGCTCGGCCTCGAGACACAGGTCGGCGAGCGCGGTGGCAACCTGTCGGTGGGCGAGCGCCAGCTGGTGGCACTGGCCCGGGCCCAGCTCGGCGACCCGGGGCTGCTGGTGCTGGACGAGGCGACCAGCGCGGTCGACCCTGAGACCGAGCGGGCGCTGACCGACGCCCTCGACCGGCTGTCGGCCGGGCGGACGATGCTGTCGATCGCCCACCGGCTGTCGACGGCCGAGGCGGCGGGTGTGGTCCTGGTGTTCGACGACGGCCGCATCGTCGAGTCCGGCACCCACGCGGAGCTGGTGGCCGCGGGCGGGACCTACGCGTCGCTGTACGAGAGCTGGCTGGGCAACACGCGCGATCAGCCCGACGCCGAGTCCGAGCCGGTCGAGTCCGAGCCGGTCGGGTCCGAGCCGGCCGAGTCCGGGCGGATCGAGCCGGTGCCGGTCGAGCCCGAGGCGGAGGCCGGGGGGCCGACCGCCCCGATCTCCGCCAGGTAGCCGTGGAGCGAGGCGATGACCTGGAACACGTCCTCGTCGGTGACCTCCAGCCCCGCCTCCTCGGCCCTCCCCAGCACGACCGCCACGGCCTCGTCGTCGGCCAGCACGACCTCGGGGGTACTGCCTCCGGCCAGGGAGACGTCGCGGCCGGGCTCGGCCAGCACGCCCTCGTCCTCCAGGTGCTCGAGGTCGGCGACGATGAGCTGCCGGACGTCGTCGTAGGTCAGCCGGGCCTGGGCCTCGAAGGGTAGGTCGTCGGCCACGTGGGCGACGGCCTCGTCGAGGTCGAAGATCGTGGGCGGCGGCTGGTGCCCGAGGCGGAAGGCCTCCCGGCCGACGGTGACGGAAGCGATGGCGAACACCGCCACGGCGGCGAGCACGACGAACAACCAGACCACGACCGCACGGTAACGCCTCCGGGCGTCACCCCTGCTCGTGGGATGATGTGCCGTGCCCGCGCGCGCCCAGCGGCCACGCTTCGTCGGCCGCACAGCCGAGCTGCACACCCTGACCGAGGCCTTCGGCGAGGCCACGGCCGGCCACGGCACGACCGTGCTCGTAGGCGGCGAGGCGGGTGTCGGCAAGTCGCGCCTGGTGGCCGAGGCGGCCGGCCAGGCCCGCCGCCGGGGCGCCCGGGTGCTGGTCGGCCAATGCCTCGACCTGGAGGAGGGCGGGATGCCGTACGCGCCGGTCGTCGATGTGCTCCACACGCTCGACCGCGAGCTCACGGCCGAGGAGGGCGCGGCCACGCTGGCGCCGCTGCGGGCGCTGCTGGGCGGCGACGCCGGGGCCTCAGGAGACGGCGACCGCCACGGCGGGACCGGCGACGGCGACGGCCCGGTCCCGCCTGCGGCCAACCCGCTCGGCCAGGCCCGCCTGTTCGAGCTGCTGCTGACGGTGATCGAGCGGCTGGTGGCGGCGGCGCCGCTGGTGCTGGTGGTCGAGGACCTGCACTGGGCCGACCGGTCGACCCTCGACCTGGTGTCGCTCCTGGCCAGCAACACCCGCAACCTGCCGGTGCTGGTGGTCGGCACGTATCGGAGCGACGACGTGCCGCCCCGCCACCCGCTCCGCAGCCTGGCCGCCGAGCTGACCCGGCGGGGCGCCCGCCACGTGCAGCTCGAGCGGCTGGGCCCGGGCGACGTGGCCGAGCTGCTCGGCGCGCTGCTCGGCACGGCGCCGCCGGCCGAGCTCATCGCCAGCGTGGTCGAGCGGTCCGACGGCAACCCGCTGTTCGTCGAGGAGCTGGCCGCGGCCCTGGCCGACGACCCGGAGGCGCCGATGCCGCCCCAGCTCCGGGACGCGGTCATCACCCGGGTCGAGCGGATGCCGGAGGGGGCCGCCGCGGTTCTGCGGGCCTGCGCGGTCGGCGGCCGCCAGGTCGAGCACGACCTGCTGGCCGACGTGCTGTCCACGGTGCCGTGGCCGCGGGCGACCCCGGGGGCGACCGGGGTCGGCGCCGCGGGCGGCGACGGCGACGCCGACGTGGTCATAGCCCTCGACCGGGCGCTGCGGACCTGCGTGGAGAGCCGGCTGCTGGTGGCCGACCGGCGGCAGGGCGGCTACCGGTTTCACCACGCGCTGGTCCACGAGGCGGTGCTCGACGACACGCTGCCCGGCGAGGCGGCCCGGCTCCACGCCGCCTACGCGGGCGTGCTGGCCCGCCGGCGCGGGGCCGTCGG
>JBKPHT010000357.1:0-26371 GCA_046730015.1 Actinomycetota bacterium | reverse complement strand
CTGTTCCACGTCTTCGGGCTGAACGCGCTGCTGGGCCTGGCCCTGGTGGTGGGCAGCTCGGTCGTGCTGGTCGAGCGGTTCGACCCCCACTCGACGCTCGAGGCGGTCGCCACCCACGGCGTGTCCGTCCTCACCGGGGTGCCCACCATGTGGTCGGCGTGGGCGGGGCTGCCCGGCGCCTCGCCCGACACGGTGGCCTCGGTCCGGCTGGCGGTGTCTGGCGCGGCGCCGCTCGACCCGGCGACCCGGCGGGCGGTGCGCGACCGGCTCGGGCTCGACCTCACCGAGGGCTACGGGCTCACCGAGGCGTCGCCGGCGGTCACCAGCGGGGTCGGACACGACGCCCCCGACGGCAGCATCGGGCTGCCGCTGCCCGGGGTCGAGGTCCGGCTGGTCGACGCGTCGGGCGAGGACGCGCTCGTGGGTGACCCGGGGGAGATCTGGGTCCGGGGCCCCAACGTGTTCCCCGGCTACTGGCAGGACCCCGAGGCCACCGCCGCGGTGCTCACCCCCGACGGCTGGCTCCGCACCGGCGACATCGCCGTGGTCGACGACGACGGCTTCCTGTCACTGGTCGACCGGGCCAAGGACGTGATCATCGTGTCGGGCTTCAACGTGTTCCCGGCGGAGGTCGAGGAGGTGCTGTCCCGCCACCCCGACGTCGCCGCGTCCGCGGTGGTGGGGGTGCCCCATCCCCATTCGGGGGAGGCGGTGAAGGCCTTCGTGGTGCTGGAGCCGGGCGCCCACATCGACGAGGACGTGCTCGTCGAGCACGCCGGCCGCCACCTCGCCCGCTACAAGGCGCCGACGACGGTCGCCTTCGTCGATCAGCTACCCCAGGGCGATACGGGCAAGGTGCTGCGCCGGACGCTGCGCTGAGAGGCTGCGCCGACAGGCGTAGCCGTGGCCCGATCGGCCCGGCGCGAAGCGCCAAGAGCGGGAAGCACGGCAACGGCTCGACGAGACGGCGTGCCCATGCGCGTAACTGCTGAGGCAACGCCGGGAGCAGGGAGCTCTGACCCGTGAGGGCACCGCCGCGAAGCGTGTGGCCTGCAGCCTTGTGAGCACGTGAACAAGCAGGGATAGCATGCGGCCCGTATGGCCGACGGCAGCAAGCGACAGGTGCGCAAGATCCCCGAAGCCACGGTCGCCCGGCTGCCGCTCTACCTCCGGAGCCTGCTCGAGGTGGCCGGCGACGGCATGGCCACGATCTCGTCCGAACGGCTCGCCGAGCTGTCGGGCGTCAACGCCGCCAAGGTCCGCAAGGACCTGAGCTACCTCGGCAGCTACGGCACCCGCGGCGTCGGCTACGACGTCGAGTACCTGCTGTTCCAGATGAGCCGCGAGCTGGGCCTCACCAAGGACTGGCACGTCGTCATCGCCGGGATCGGAAACCTCGGCCACGCGCTCGCCAACTACGCCGGCTTCACCGACCGCGGCTTCCCGGTGGCGGCGCTGGTCGACGCCGACCCCCGGGTGGTCGGCACGGTGATCAACGGCATCACCGTCCGCCACATCGACGAGCTGCAGGAGATCGTGGCGGATCAGGCCGTCTCCATCGGCATCATCGCCACCCCGGCGAGCGCGGCCCAGGAGGTCGCCAACCAGATGATCGACGCGGGCGTCAGCTCGATCCTCAACTTCGCGCCGACCATCGTCTCGGTGCCGCCCGACGTGTCGCTCCGCAAGGTCGACCTGGCCGTCGAGCTGCAGATCCTCAGCTTCTACCAGCAGCGCAAGGGCGGCGACGCGGCAGCGGGCCGCCTGCCCCCCGAGGCCGCCGCCGCCCCGCCGGCGGGCTGAGCGGGCGGTCGCGCCGTGCCGGTCGACCACCCCGTCTACCCGGTCAACCTCGTCGTCGCCGGGCGCCCATGCCTGGTGGTGGGGGGCGGGAGGGTGGCGGTCGGCAAGGCCCGCGGCCTGGTCGAGGCCGGGGCGGTCGTCACGGTCGTCGCCCCCGAGGTCGACCCGGCGCTGCGGGACATGGGCGTCGCCGTCGAGGAGCGGCCCTACCGGCGGGGCGACGTGGCCGCGTACCGGCTGGCCATCGCCGCCACCGGCGACCCCGTGGTCAACCAGCAGGTCTACGACGACGGCGAGGCCGCGGGGGTGTGGGTCAACGCGGCCGACGACCCGGCCCGGTGCAGCGTCATCCTCCCGGCCCGGGTCCGGCAGGGGCGCCTGACCGTCACCGTGTCGACCGGCGGGCACAGCCCGGCCGTCGCGTCGTGGCTGCGCGACCGCCTGGCCGCGGAGCTCGGACCGGAATACGACCAGCTGATCGGGCTGTTGGCCGAGGCGAGAACAGAGGTCCAGGCCAGGGGTCTCGGCACCGAGCGGCTCGATTGGAAAGCGGCGCTCGATTCGGGAATCCTGGACCTGATCCGAGCCGGCCGGCTCGAGGCTGCCAAGGAGCGCTTGCGCGCGTGTCTGTCGTCGTCATCGGACTGAACCACCGGACCGCCCCGCTCGACCTGCTCGAGCGGATGACGATCGGCGACGGCCAGCTCCCCAAGGCGCTGCACGACCTCTGCACCCGGGAGCACATCAGCGAGTCGCTGGTGCTGTCGACCTGCAACCGCACCGAGGTCTACGCGGTGGCCGAGCGGTTCCACGGCGCCTACAGCGACATCCGGGGCTTCCTGGCCGACTTCTCGTACCTGCCGCCCGAGGACTTCTCCGACCACCTCTACGGCCACAACGCCTCGGCCGCTGCCGCCCACCTGCTGGCGGTGACCGCCGGTCTCGACTCGGCGGTGCTGGGCGAGAGCGAGATCCAGGGGCAGGTCAAGGTCGCGTGGGAGCGGGCCCGCGACGAGGGCACCGCCGGGCCGGCGCTCAACCTGCTGCTCCGCCACGCCCTGGAGGCCGGCAAGCGGGCCCGCACCGAGACCGGCATCGCCCGCAACATCGCCTCGGTGTCGCAGGCCGCGGTGGCGATGACCGGGCAGCGGCTCGGCGGCGTCGCCGGCCGCACGGTCGTCGTCCTGGGCGCCGGCGAGATGGGTGAGGGCATGGCCGTCGCGCTGGCCGGGGCCGGCGCCGGCGACGTGCTGGTCGCCAACCGCACCCAGGCCCGGGCCGCCGAGCTGGCCGCCCGCGTCGGCGGCCGGGCGGTGCCGCTGGTCGAGCTGCCCGAACGGCTGGCCGAGGTCGACGTGCTGCTGACCTCCACCGGCTCCCGGGCCCCGATGATCGAGCGGGCCGACCTCGAGCCGGTCATGGCCGGCCGGGCCGACCGCCCGCTGCTGATCGTCGACATCGCCGTCCCCCGCGACGTCGACCCCGCGGTGGCCCAGGTGCCCGGCGTGACCCTGCTCGACATGGACGACCTCCGTGGCTTCGCCGCCGCCGGGGTGGCGGAGCGGCGCCGCGAGGTCGCGGCCGTCGAGGCCATCCTCGACGAGGAGCTCGAGCGCTACGTGGGCGCGACGTCGGCCCGCGGGGTCGCCCCGATGATCGTCGCCCTGCGCGAGCGGGCCGAGGCCGCCCGCTCGGCGGAGCTCGACCGGCTGCGGGGCCGCTACGACGACCTCGACGAGCGCCAGCTCGACATGGTCGACGCCGTGACCCGGGGGCTGGTGGCCAAGCTGCTCCACCAGCCGACCGTGGTCCTCAAGGACGCCGCCGGGAGCCCGCGCGGCGACCGGCTCGTGGCTGCGCTGCGCGAGCTGTTCGAGATCGAGGGCTGAGCTCCCGTGGGAGAGCCATGAGGCTCCGGGTCGCGACCCGGGGCTCGACGCTGGCCCGCTGGCAGGCCGACCACGTCGTCGCCCTGCTGGCCCGATCCGACCCCGCCCTCGACGTGGAGGTCGTTGTCGTCGAGACCGGCGGCGACCGGCGCCGCGACGTCCCCATCTGGGAGCTGGGCGGCAAGGGCGCGTTCGTCAAGGAGGTGCAGGCCGCGGTGCTGGAGGGGCGGGCCGACATCGCGGTCCACTCGGCCAAGGACCTGCCCTCCGCCACGCCCGACGGCCTCGTCATCGCGGCGGTGCCCGAGCGGGCCGACGTCCGCGACGCCCTGGTCGGCAAGGCGCTCGACGACCTGCCCGACGGCGCCCTGGTCGCCACCGGCTCGCTGCGCCGCCAGGCCCAGCTCGCCCACGCCCGGCCCGACCTCCGGTTCCGGGGCCTCCGGGGCAACATGGGCACCCGGGTCGAGGCCGCGGGCCGCGACGGGGTCGACGCGGTGGTGGTGGCCGCGGCCGCCCTCGACCGGCTGGGCTGGGCCGACCGCATCGCCGCCCGGCTCGACGTCGACGTCGTGCTGCCCCAGGTCGGCCAGGCCGCCCTGGCGGTCGAGTGCCGGGCCGACGACGGCGACACGCGGACGCGGCTGGCCCTGATCGAGGCGCTCCCGGCCCGGCGGGCCGTCGACGCCGAGCGGGGCTTCCTGGCCGAGCTGGGCGGCGACTGCTCGCTGCCGGCCGCGGCCTACGCCACCCTCACCGGCGACGGCCTCCGGGTGCAGGGGATGCTGGCCAGGCCCGACGGCTCGGTCGTCATCCGCCACGAGGTGTCGGGTCGGGCCGCCGCCGGCCCGGCGCTGGGCCGGTCGGTCGCCCGCCACCTCCTCGACGAGCAGGGTGGGGCCGCGCTGCTCACCGGTCGATGACTGTCCACTTGGTCGGCGCCGGGCCCGGCGACCCCGGCCTGCTCACGGTCCGGGCGCTGGAGGTGCTGCGGCGGGCCGACGTCGTCGTGTACGACCGGCTGTCGCAGGAGTCGCTGCTCGACCTGGCCCCGCCCGAGGCCGAGCGGATCGACGTCGGCAAGGCGCCCGGCCACGTCCGCCTGGCCCAGGAGAGCATCAACGACCTGCTGGTCCAGCGGGGGCGCGAGGGTGGCACGGTGGTCCGGCTCAAGGGCGGCGACCCGTTCGTGTTCGCCCGGGGCGGCGAGGAGGCGGCGGCCCTGGCCGCGGCGGGCGTGCCCTTCGAGGTGGTGCCGGGCATAACCTCGGCCATCGCGGTGCCCGCCTACGCAGGCATCCCGGTCACGCTGCGGCACAGCTCGACGAGCGTCACCATCGTCACCGGTCACGAGGACGCGGGCGCCGGTGCCGAGGGCAGCGTCGACTGGGAGGCGGTGGCCCGGGTCGGGGGCACGATCGTGATCCTCATGGGCGTCGCCCGCATCGGCCGCATCGCCGAGGCCCTGATGGCGGCGGGGCGCCCGCCGGACACGCCGGTGGCCGCGGTCCAGTGGGGCACCCGGCCCGAGCAGGTGACGGTCCGAGCCACGCTGGGGACCATCGCCGGGAGGGACCTGGGCACGCCGTCGACGATCGTGGTCGGCGACGTGGCGGCGGCCGACCTGGCCTGGTTCGAGAACCGGCCGCTGTTCGGCCGCCGGGTGGTGGTGACCCGGGCCCGGGCCCAGTCGAGCGACCTCGTCGAGCGCCTCGCTGCGCTGGGGGCGGCCACGGTCGAGGCGCCCGCCATCGAGATCACCGACCCGGCCGACGGCGGCAAGGCCCTCGACGCCGCGGTCGCCCACCTCGGCGACTACGACTGGCTGGTCCTGACGTCGCCCAACGGTGCCCGGCGCCTGCTCGACGCGCTCGACCGGGCGGGGCTCGACACCCGGGCCCTCGGCGGGGTCCGCCTGGCGGCGATCGGCCCCGGCACCGCGGCTGTGCTGGCCGGCGCCCACCTTCGGCCCGACCTGGTGCCCGAGCGGTTCGTGGCCGAGTCGCTGCTGGCCGCCTTCCCCGCCCCGCCGGCGGGCGGCGGGCGGGTGCTGCTGGCCCGGGCGGCGGTGGCCCGGGACGTCCTGCCGGTCGGGCTGGCCGACCGGGGCTGGGAGGTCGACGTGGTCGACGCCTACCGCACCGAGGCCCGGCCGCTCGACGACCGGACCGCGGCGGCGGTGGCCCAGGCCGAGGTGGTGACGTTCACGTCGTCGTCCACCGTCACCAACTTCCTCGCCGCGCTGGGCGACCGGCACCGGCCCTCGGTGGTCGCCGCCATCGGGCCGGTCACGGCGGCGACGGCCCGCGAGCAGGGGCTGCAGGTGGCCGTCGAGGCCGACGTCCACACGATCGCGGGCCTGGTCGACGCGCTGTGCGCGTGGGCCGCCGAACACCCCCGGGAGCCACCCCGGTGACCCGGCCGGTGACCCGCCCCGGGGCGCTGCTGTTCGACTTCGACGGCCTCATCCTCGACACCGAGAGCTGCACGTTCGAGACGGTCCAGGCGATCTTCGCCGAGCACCGGGTCGACCTCGACCGGTCCTACTGGCAGTCGATCCTCGGCTCGGCCGACCACCCGCACTGGACCGAGATCCTGGCCGACCGGCTGGGGCAGCCGGTCGACCGGCCGGCGCTCACGGCCCGGCGGGAGCAGGGGCGGATGAAGGCCCTGTTGCGCCAGCCGGTCTGCGCCGGCGTCGTCGACCTGCTCGACGCCGCCCGGGCGGAGGGGGTGCCGGCCGCGGTGGCCTCGTCGTCGTCGGCCGACTGGGTGGTGGGCCACCTCGACCGCCTCGGCCTCACCGAGCGGTTCACCGCCATCGTGACCAGCGACCACGTCGGCCACGACCCCCGCCGGACCAAGCCGGCGCCCGACATCTTCCTCGCCGCGGCCTGCGTGCTCGACGTCGACCCGGCCGACTGCGTCGTCCTGGAGGACTCGGTCAACGGCGTCGCCGCGGCCCGGGCCGCGGGCATGACGGTCGTGGCGGTGCCGGGGCCGATGACCGCCGGCCTCGACTTCGACGCGGCCCACCTCGTGGTCCCGTCCGTCGCCGCTCTCGACCTGGGCCTGCTCCGGAATCTGGCGGCCACCCGCTGAGGCACTAGGGTCGCTGCGCCGGGCCGTTGGCGCCGGATTCCAGCGGAGGTCGGGCGTGTGCTTGACTATGTGACACAGCCGTTTGGGCCCCGTCAGGAAGGCGGTCCCGGGCTGGTGCACCGTCGGAACCCGCCGCGCGGCATGCCACCGGCGTGGTATTCAACGCAGGTGCCGAGGGGGCACCTGGCTCAACAGCCGGGACGAGAGGGCGCGTGTCACTGCTTACGGTCAACAACGTAGGGGTGCGCTTCGGGGGCGTCGTCGCGCTCGACGACCTCTCCTTCAGCGTCGAGCAGGGCCAGATCTGCGCCCTGATCGGCCCCAACGGCGCCGGCAAGACCACGTTGTTCAACGTGCTGAGCCGGCTCTACGCCTCCAACTCGGGCACGGTCACCTTCGACGGCCACGACCTGCTGTCGGTGCCGGCCCACCGCATCGCCGGGCTCGGGCTGGCCCGCACCTTCCAGAACGTGGCCCTGTTCCCGGCGCTCACCGTCCTCGAGAACGTCCTCACCGGCGCCCACTCGCACGGCGAGGTCGGGTTCGGGCGGTCGATGGTCCGGTTCGGCGCCGCCCGCGAGGAGAAGGCCATGCGCCGACGAGGCCTCGAGCTGCTCGACCGGCTCGACCTCGCCCCGCTGGCCCACCGCCCGGTCGCCGGCCTGCCGTTCGGCACCCTCAAGCGCATCGAGTTCGCCCGGGCGCTCGCCTCCGAGCCCCGGCTGCTCATGCTCGACGAGCCGGCCAACGGCCTCACCCACGGCGAGGTCGACGAGCTGGGCGAGACCATCCGGTCGATCCGCGACCAGTTCGACCTCACGATCCTGTTGGTGGAGCACCACATGGCAATGGTCATGGCCATCTCCGACCACATCGTGGTCCTCGACTTCGGGCGACGGATCGCCGAGGGGCCGCCCGAGGCGGTCCGCAACGACCCGATCGTCATCGAGGCCTACCTCGGAGCGCCGGCATGAGCGAGCGCAGCGAGCGAGTCATGAACACAGTGCCCTACTCGGCACGACGTGCCGATGGCTCACCGCGTGCGTCCCGAAGGGCGCACCAATGAGCTTGCTCACGCTCGACGGGGTCGCCGGCGGCTACGGCCAGGTCCAGGTGCTCCACGGCATCGACATGGCGGTCGACGAGGGCCACGTCGCCGTCGTCCTCGGCGCCAACGGCGCCGGCAAGACCACCTCCCTGCGGGCCATCAGCGGGGTGATCCGCGTCGACGGCGACATCCGCTTCGACGGCCGGTCGATCGTCGGCAAGGGCCCGGAGGCCGTGTCCCGGCTCGGCATCGCCCACGTCCCCCAGGGGCGGGGCACGTTCAGCGAGCTGACCGTCGACGACAACATGCGGATCGGCGCGATCAACCGCCGCGACCGCGAGATCGAGGCCGACCTCAAGCGCTGGTACGAGATGTTCCCCCGCCTCGGCGAGCGCCGCCGGCAGGAGGCCGGCAGCATGAGCGGCGGCGAGCAGCAGATGCTCGCCCTGGCCCGGGCCATGATGTCCCGGCCCCGGCTGCTCCTGCTCGACGAGCCCTCGCTCGGCCTGGCACCGCTCGTCACCCGCGAGCTGTTCGCCCGGCTCGGCGACCTCAACCGGAGCGACGGCCTCACCGTCCTGGTCGTCGAGCAGAACGCCAACCTCGCCCTCGACATCGGCCACTGGGGCTACGTGCTCGAGACCGGCCGCATCGCGGTGCAGGGCCCCGCCGCCCAGCTCCACGACGACGAGGCCGTCCGCAAGGCCTACCTGGGGTTCTGACATGCAGCTGTTCATCGAGCAGGTCCTCAACGGCATCGGGAACGGGGTGGTCTACGGTTCCGTGGCCCTGGCGCTCGTGCTCATCTTCCGCACGACCGGCGTCCTCAACTTCGCCCAGGGGGAGATGGCGCTGTTCTCGACCTTCATCTCCTGGAAGCTCACGGACGCCGGGCTGCCCGTCGTGGGCGCCATCGCCATCTCGATGGCCATCGGGTTCATCGCCGGGGCGGCGATCGAGCTGACGCTCATCCGGCCGGTCGCCGGTCGCAGCCCGCTCAACGTCGTGATCGTCACGCTGGGCCTGTTCCTCGGCCTCAACTCGCTGGCCCAGCTGGTGTTCGGCACCGACCCGCAGACGATGCCGTCGCCGTTCCCGTCCGGCAGCATCGAGCTGTTCTCCAGCGACGGCGACACGGCCATCGTCCAGAAGTCGACGATCGGCCTCGTCGTCGTGCTCCTGCTCGAGTGCCTGGTCCTGTGGCTGCTGCTCCAGAAGACCCGGCTCGGCCTCAAGCTGCGGGCCGTGGCGGCCAACCCCGACTCCGCCCGACTCCATGGCATCAAGGCCGGGTCGATGCTCATGCTCGGCTGGGGCATGTCCGCCGCCGTCGGCGCCCTGGCCGGCTCGCTGGTCGCCTCCGAACGGACCGGCTTCGACGCCAGCCTCATGCAGACGATCCTCGTCTATGCCCTGGCGTCGGCCGCCCTCGGCGGGTTCGCCAGCATCTGGGGGGCGGTCATCTGCGGGCTGATCGTGGGGGTGGCCGACGCGCTCACGATCCAGTACATCGACGCCCTCGACGGCATCGAGGTGGTGCTGCCGCTGGCCCTCATCCTGGTGGTGCTGGTGGTCATGCCCAACGGCCTGTTCGGGCGACGCACGGTGGAGAGGGTCTGATGACGACCGACCAGACAGGCGCCTCGTTGGAGCCCGCGCTCGGCGCTGCCCCGATCGCGGTGACCGAAGTCCCCGAGGCGAAACCGGGCCTCTGGCCGCCCATGCCCCGTCCGGTGTTCATCGCCCGGGTGGTCATCGGCGTCGTCCTCGCCGCGGCCGCCCTGTACGCCCCGCTGTACTACGAGCCCGAGATCAACCGGGTCCTGTCACAGGCCATCTACCTCGCCATCGCGGCCATGGGGCTCAACCTGCTCACGGGCTTCAACGGCCAGGTGTCCATCGGCCACGGCGCGTTCTACGGGGTCGGCGCGTTCACCTCGGCGATCCTCATGATCGACCACGGCTGGACCTACGAGCCCACCATCCTCGTCGCCGCGCTGTTCTCCGGCGTGTTCGGCCTGCTGGTCGGGCTGCCCGCCCTGCGGGTCCGGGGGCTGTACCTCGCGCTCGTCACGCTCGGCCTCGCCGTGCTGTTCCCCCGGGTCGCGCAGAAGTTCGTCGAGGGCACCGGCGGTGTCGCCCTCCTTCGCCCCGACCGCAGCGAGTTCAGCTCGCTGATCGACGGCCTGGACGACGACCAGTGGGCCTACTACCTCAGCCTCGCGATCATGGTCGTGCTGTTCTTCCTGGCCTGGAACCTGGTCCGGGGCCGGGTCGGGCGGGCCATGATCGCCGTCCGCGACCAGGAGATCGCCGCCGCCACCGTCGGCGTCAACCTGGCCGGCACCAAGGTGGCGACCTTCGCGATCAGCGCCGCCTACGCCGGCGTCGCCGGGTCGCTGTCGGTGATGGTCGACCGGCTGGCCGACGGCACCAACCCGATCCTCTACTTCCAGCGGTCCATCGAGTTCCTGGTGGCCATGGTCATCGGGGGCGCCGCCACCATCCTCGGCCCGGCCGTCGGGGCACTGGCGCTGGTCCTGCTCCGGCGCAACACCGAGGACCTCATCGAGGGCAAGGAGGTCCTGGCGCCCGCGCTCTACGGTGCCGCCCTCATCGCCATCGTGTTCGTGTTGCCCGAGGGGCTCGTCGGCGGCGTCCGCCGCCTGCTCGCCCGCCTCGGTCGACGCTCGTCGGCGAAGGGAAGGCCGCCGACCCCATCCCCACCTGCCGACAGCCATGACTAGGAGGGCAACAATGTTGAGGAGACGGAACGCACGAGCGGTGGCCGCGCTGCTGGCGCTCGCGCTGCTGGCGGCCGCGTGCGGCGGCCGTGACGACGACGACAGCACGTCCGGCGACGACTCCGGAGGCGAGGAAGCGGCCGGCTCGTCGATCGACACGTCCAACTGCGTCAGCGACCCGACCGCCGAGATCGAGGGCAACGAGATCAAGCTCGTGTCCAGCTACCCGCAGTCGGGCGCGACCGCTGCGTTCAGCCAGATCGCCCGGGGCTGGAAGGCGTACTTCCAGATGGTCAACGACGCCGGGGGCGTCGACATCGCCGGGACGAAGTACACGATCACGACCGAGGACAAGGACGACCAGTACAACCCGGCCACCACGTCGCAGAACATCGACGAGCTGGTCGGCACCGACGGCGAGAACGCCTTCGCCACCTTCAGCGTCGTCGGCACGGCCAACAACCTGGCCATCCGCGACACGCTGAACGAGCTGTGCGTCCCCGACCTGTTCGCGGCGACCGGGTCCCCGGCCTGGGGCAACCCGGACTACCCGTGGCTGATCGGGTCGTCGCTGTCGCCCTACACGCTCGAGGGCATCGCCTTCTCCGACCTGCTGGCCGAGCAGAACCCCGAGGCCAAGGTGGCCATGCTCGTCCAGGACGACGACTTCGGCCGTGCCTACGAGGAGGCCTTCAAGAGCGCCGTCGAGGGCACCGACATCGAGGTCGTCGCGGTCGAGAAGTACGCGCCCGGCTCGGCCGAGGTCTCGGCCCAGATCACCAGCCTGGCCTCGTCCGGGGCCGACGCCTTCTTCAACGGCGGCACACTCCTGGCCTGCCCCGACGCCCTGACGAAGGCCAAGGAGGCCGGCTGGACGCCGCTCACCTGGACCTCCAGCACCTGCACGTCGAAGACCCTCATGGGCATCGCCGGCGCCAACGGTGACGGCGTGTACTCATACACCAACCTGAAGGACCCGCTGAATCCCGACTGGGACAGCGACCCGGCGATGATGGAGTACCGCGAGCAGGTCGCCAAGTACCAGCCCGAGGCCGACCTCGACAACGCCATCGTCGGCTACGGCTGGACCCAGGCCGCACTTCTGGTCGAGGCCCTGGAGAACGCCGAGGCGCCGACCCGGCTCGCGGTGATGGAGTCGGTGAAGAACCTCGACGCGTCCGAGCTCGGCCTCCTCCTGCCCGGCGTCACCGTCAAGACGGGCGAGGGCGACAACTTCTTGGGCGAGCAGTACAACATCATGCAGTACGAGTTCACGGCGCCCGACGCCAAGAACCACTTCGTGCTGTCGGGCGACCTGATCTCCAAGGAAGGCGAGACGACCGACCTCACGCCGGAGGACCTGATCAACAGCTAGTCCTCTCCAATCGGGCCCTCGGTGGTCCATCCGTGACGGGGAGGGGTGCCTGCGGGCGCCCCTCCCTCGCCGCGTGTGTGCCGCGGTCGTGCCGGGCCGTAGCATCGGCGGCGTGAGCTTTCCCCAGCGCCGGCTCCGCCGGCTGCGCCGCACGCCCGCCCTGCGCCGGCTGGTGGCCGAGACCCGGGTGACGGTCGACGACCTCATCGTCCCGCTGTTCGTCCGCGAGGGCGCCGACGCGCCCCGCGAGATCTCCTCGCTGCCCGGCGTGATGCAGCACACCCGCGAGTCGCTCCGCAAGGAGGTGCACGAGCTGGCCGACATGGGCGTGCCGGCCGTGATCCTCTTCGGCCTGCCGCTCGCCAAGGACGCCGAGGGCAGCCAGGCCTGGGATCCCGACGGCATCGTCCAGGTGGCGCTGCGCGACCTGCGGGCCGATATGGGCGACGACGTCGTGCTGATGGCCGACCTGTGCCTCGACGAGTACACCGACCACGGCCACTGCGGGGTCCTCGACGCCGAGGGCCGGGTCGACAACGACGCCACCATCGACCTGTACGCGCAGGTGGCGGTCGCCCAGGCCGAGGCCGGGGCCGACGTCGTGGCGCCGAGCGGGATGATGGACGGCCAGGTCGCCGCCATCCGCGACGCCCTCGACGACGAGGGGTTCGCCCAGGTGCCGATCCTGGCCTACGGGGCCAAGTACGCGTCGGCCCTCTATGGGCCGTTCCGCGAGGCGGTCGACGTCACGATCGCCGGCGGCGGCGACCGCAAGGCCTACCAGCAGGACCCCCGCAACGCCCGGGAGGCCCTGGAGGAGATCCGGGCCGACCTGGCCGAAGGCGCCGACATGGTGATGGTCAAGCCGGCGCTGGCGTACCTCGACGTGCTGGCCACGGTCCGGGCCGAGGTCGACGTTCCGCTGGCGGCGTACCACGTCTCGGGCGAGTACGCGATGGTGAAGGCGGCGGCCGAGCGGGGCTGGCTCGACGGCCCGGCGGTGATGCTCGAGCACCTCACCGCCATCCGCCGCGCCGGCGCCGACATGATCCTCACGTACGCCGTTCGCGACGTCATCGACCGCCTGCGCTGACCGACGGCGCCTTGCCACGGCGAATTGGCGTCTGTCACCGCGCGATGGCGCGGTGACAGACGCCAAACCTCGCCGGGACGTGCCGGCCGTAGGCTCGGGCCGTGGCCTCCAACGACGAGCTGTTCGCCCGTGCCGAGAAGGTGATCCCCGGGGGTGTGAACAGTCCCGTTCGGGCGTTCCGGGCCGTGGGGGGGACGCCGTACTTCGTGGCCCGGGCCGAGGGCGCCCACGTGTGGGACGCCGAGGGCACCCGGTACGTCGACCTGGTCCAGTCGTACGGGGCGATCATCGCCGGACATGCCCACCCGGCCGTGGTCGAGGCGGTGGCCCGGGCGGCGGCCGACGGCACCAGCTACGGCGCCCCCACCGAGCGCGAGGTGCTGCTGGCCGAGCGGATCTGCGAACGGGTGCCGTCGTGCCAGATGGTCCGGCTGGTGTCGAGCGGCACCGAGGCCACGATGTCGGCCATCCGGCTGGCCCGGGGGTTCACCGGCCGCCCCACCGTGGTCAAGTTCGCCGGCAACTACCACGGGCACGGTGACCTGCTGCTGGCCGAGGCGGGGAGCGGGCTGGCGGCGCTCGGGCTCCCCGGGTCGGCGGGGGTGACCGAGGCGGCCGTGGCCGACACGGTCGTCGCCCCGTACAACGTCGTGCCGAGGCTCGACGAGCGGACCGCCTGCGTGATCGTCGAGCCGATCGCCGCCAACATGGGCCTGGTGCCGCCCGACCCGGGCTTCCTCGCCGGGCTGCGGGCCGAGTGCGACCGGGTCGGCGCGCTCCTCATCTTCGACGAGGTGATCACCGGGTTCCGGGTCGCCCGCGGCGGCGCCCAGGAGCTGTTCGGCATCGCCCCCGACCTCACCACGATGGGCAAGGTCATCGGGGGCGGCCTGCCGATCGCCGCCTACGGCGGCCGGGCCGACGTCATGGGCGTCGTCGCCCCGCTCGGGCCCGTCTACCAGGCCGGCACCCTGGCCGGGAATCCGCTGGCTACGGCGGCGGGCCTGGCCGTCCTCGACCTGCTCGACGCCGCGGCCTACGACACCCTGCAGGCCCGCGCCCAGGCGCTGAGCGGCCTGCTGCGCACGGCGCTCGATCGGGCCGGCGTGGTCGCCCACGTGCCGGTGGCCTCGACGCTCGTCGGCCTGTACCTCGGCGACCGCCTGCCGTCCGACTACGACGACGCCCGCCGCACCGACGAGGCCGGCTACGCCAAGCTCTTCCACGCCCTGCTCCAGCGGGGCGTCGCCCTGGCGCCGGGGGCCTACGAGGTGCTGTTCCCGGGTCTGGCCCACACGGACGACGTCCTGGCCGAGATCGAGGCCGCCCTGGCCGACCTGGCGGTCTGACGCCGGCGGACGTCCGGCAGGGATACCCGACGCAAACAGGGGCCGATCTCCGGTTCTCGAGGCGATAGCTGTCGGCCCCCGACAGGTCGGCCCCCGACCACTATCGCCTCGGGTTCGCGGTCAGTCCTTCAGTCCCCGCCGGGACCGAGGTTGCCCTCGTCGCCGTGCGGCGGCCCACGCATCGGCTCGAGGGTGCAGGCCCAGGCGCCGGAGTCGAGCCGGGGCGGCTCGTCCATGTACCTCGCCCGGCAGCGGACGTCGTTGGCCAGCCAGCCGAGCGTGAGCGTGGGGGAGAACCGGCCGCTCGTGCTGGCGTCCGGGTCGTCGCTCGTGAGCGGCCGGAACGTGACCAGCCCGTTGAGCGCGATCGCCCCGACGAGCAGCCACAGATACGGACGCCGGTTGCGGTCGCTGGCGGCGATCCACAGCACGAGCCCGAGCAGCGCCGGCAGCAGGTGGGCCGGCTTCCACGGCACCCGGAGGAACAGCGCCTCGGTCAGGAGCAGCGCCAGCACCCCGAACCGCACCAGCGGGTCGGCGCCCCACCGCCCCAGCGAGCGGACCAGCGCCGGTACCGCGACCGCCACGGTCACCACCAAGGCGACGCCGGCCACCGAGAAGTTCTTGAGCGCCGCCCGGCCCAGGTTGTTGGCCAGCCCGACCCACCCGTCGGTGGCGGTCAGGAACTCGGACGTCCGGTCGAACGCCAGCCATGCGGGCACGAACAGCAGCACGACGGTCGGCACCATGACCGCCAGCGCCGTCCCCGCCCGGCGCCGGTGGGACGGGTCCCAGCCGTCGGCCAGGAGCAGGGCGCCGACCAGCAGCAGCGTGGAGCTGCGGCTCCCGACCGCCAGCGCCAGCAGGATCCCGGCCACCGCCGGCCGGTCTTGGACCAGCGCCAGCGCCCCCCACACAAAGAACAGCAGCGCCCACACGAAGTCGGCCGTCTGGGTCCCGGAGATCAGCGTGATCGGCGAGGCCAGGAACGCCAACGCCACCAGGTCGCCGTTCTCGTGCCCCCAGGCCCGGACCAGCCGGGCGATGCCGACCACGGTCACGGCCAGGGCGGCGGCGGTGGCCAGGTTGACCAGCAGGTGGCCGCCGATCGGGTCGAGCACGGCGACGACGGCCTCGACGACCGGCACCCCCGGGTTGCGGGACGGGGCGTAGTCGAGGTCGCGGATCCGCTCGCCGGCCGCGAGCACGGCGCCGATGTCGAGGTCGGTGCCGTACCCGAGCCACACCAGCGGCAGCGTGACGCAGGCGGTGATCGCCAGCAGCGCCCGGTCGCTCAGCCCGCGGGCCGGCGCCGGCGAGGAGACGGGAGCGAGCGCCCGGCGGCCGGCGGGCGCGGCGTCCCGGGCCGGTGTCGGCGGCGTTGCCATGCGGCCGACCACGCTACTGCGACACCCGTCACGCGGACGCAATCCGCAGCCCGATACGGTGCGTCGGGCCGCGATCACTGGTAGCAAGTGGCGATGTGATCCTCGACGACACCCCCGACCGGCTCGGGCCGCTCACCGAGCCCGCCGCCGCCGCCCTGGCCGAGCTGGCCGACCGCGACGCGGTGGCCCGGACCTGGTCCCGCGACCACACGTTGTGGCGGGACGACCCGACCGAGATCGCCGATCGCCTCGGCTGGCTGACCGTGGTGCCCGACATGCTGGCCCGGCTCGACGAGGTCACCTCCCGGACCGCGGCGCTGGCGGCCGGCGTCGACCACGTGCTGCTGGCCGGGATGGGCGGGTCGAGCCTGTTCCCCGAGGTGGTCGCCCGCAGCCTGCCCGCCGGCCACCCGGGCCCGACCCTGACGGTGCTCGACACGACCGACCCCGCCGCCGTCGCCCGCGCCGGGCGCGACGTGCCGGCCGACCGGACGCTCACCATCGCCGCGTCCAAGTCGGGCTCGACGCTGGAGACCCGCAGCCACCTCGACTGGGCCTGGGACCGCAACCCCGACCCGGCCCGCATCGCCGTCATCACCGACCCCGGCAGCGACCTCGCCGCGCTGGCCGCCGACCGCGGCTTCGCCGAGACGTTCGAGAATCCGCCCGACATCGGCGGCCGCTATTCGGCCCTGTCGCTGTTCGGCCTCGTGCCCGCGCTGCTCGCCGGGGCCGACGTCGCCGGCCTGCTGGCCGGCGCGTCGGCCATGAGCGACCGGCTGCGGGGCCAGGCCGCCGCCAACCCCGCCGCCCGGCTCGCCGCCGCGGCGGCCGCCGGCGTCCGCCAGGGCCGCGACAAGCTGACCCTGGTCGTGCCGGAGGCCGAGGCCACGTTCGGCCTGTGGCTCGAGCAGCTGCTGGCCGAGTCGACCGGCAAGGACGGCACCGGCATCGTCCCGGTGGTCGGCGAGGCGCTGGGGCCGCCGGACGTCTACGGCGACGACCGGCTGTTCGTCGCCCTGGGCGACGACACCGAGGCCGCCGCCCTGTCCGCGCTCGCCGAGGCGGGCCACCCGGTCGTGGTGCTGCCGTTCGGGGGCGGGTTCGCCGACATCGGTGCCCAGGTGATCCTGTGGGAGCTGGCCACCGCGCTGGCGGGGGCGCTGCTCGGGGTCCAGCCGTTCGACCAACCCGACGTCGCCGCGGCCAAGGCGGCCACCGCCACGGTGCTGGCCGACGGGCCGCCCGACATCGCGCCGACGGCCCTCGACGACCTGCTGGACCAGGTCGGGCCGGGCGACTATCTGGCGATCCAGGCGTTCGTCGACCCGGGCGGCCCGGACGTCGCCGCCGCCGATGCCGCGCGGCTGGCGCTACGGGACCGGCTGCGGGTCGCCACCACCGTCGGGCTCGGGCCGCGCTTCCTCCACTCGACGGGCCAGCTCCACAAGGGCGGCCCGAACACCGGGGTGTTCGTCCAGGTGGTGGGCGACGATCCCGACGACATGCCGGTGCCCGGGGCGGGGTACGGCTTCTCCACGCTGAAGCACGCGCAGGCCGACGGCGACCTGCTCACGCTGCACGATCGCAAGCGGAGGGCGGGGCGGGTCCGCCCCGCCGATCTGACGGAGGTGACGACGTGAAGCTCGGGATGGTCGGCCTGGGGAAGATGGGCGGCAACATGGCCGCCCGGCTCGGCGCCGCCGGGCACGAGGTGGTGGGATACGACCGGTCCAGCGACGCCTCCCAGGTGGCGTCGCTGGCGGAGCTGGTCAAAACGCTCGACGGGCCCCGGGTCGTGTGGGCGATGGTGCCGGCGGGCGAGCCGACGGAGGAGGTCATCACCGAGCTCGGTGGCCTCCTCTCGGCGGGCGACATCGTCGTCGACGGCGGCAACTCCAACTGGCGCGACTCGGTGCGCCGGGGCGGCGAGCTCGCCGGGCGGGGCATCGGGTTCATCGACGCCGGCACCAGCGGCGGCGTGTGGGGTCGGGACGAGGGCTACTGCCTGATGGTCGGCGGCACCGACGAGCACGTCGCCACCTGCCAGCCGCTGTTCGACGCGCTGAGGCCGCCCGAGGGCGGGTTCGTCCATGCCGGGCCGGTCGGCACCGGCCACTTCACGAAGATGGTCCACAACGGCATCGAGTACGGGATGTTGCAGTCCTACGCCGAGGGCTACGAGTTGCTGGCCCGGTCGGGGCTCGGCATCGACGTGGTGAGCGCCCTCGACGCCTGGCGGCACGGGTCGGTCGTCCGCTCCTGGCTGCTCGACCTGCTGGTCCGGGCGCTGCAGCAGACGCCCGACCTGGAGGGCATCGCCGGCTACGCCCTCGACTCTGGCGAGGGCCGGTGGACCGTGCAGGAGGCCATCGAGCGGGGCGTTGCGACGCCGGTCATCAGCGCCGCGCTGTTCGCCCGGTTCGTCTCCCAGCAGGACGAGTCGGTGGCCATGAAGGCCATCGCCGCCCTCCGTCACCAGTTCGGCGGTCACGCCGTGCTGGTCGAGACCGAGAAGGCCGAGGGCCCGCAGCCGGTCGAGCCGGCGCCCGCCGCTGCGCAGGAGGCCGGACGATGAAGGGGCGCCCCCGGAGCGACGCACTCGTCCTGTTCGGGGCGACCGGCGACCTGGCCCGCAAGAAGATCTTCCCGGCCGTCTACCTGATGACCGTCGACGACCGGTGCGGGGTCCCGATCATCGGCGTCGCGTCGTCGGAGTGGGACGACGAGGCGCTCCGTCAGCGCGCTCAGGAGTCGATCACCGAGCACTGCGAGCCGCCCGTCGACGAGACCGCGTGGAAGGAGATGGCCAGCCGCCTCACCTACGTCAGCGGCGACTACCGCGAGGCGTCGACCTTCGCGCGCCTGGCCGAGAAGCTGAAGGGGTTCGAGCGGCCGCTCTACTACCTGGCCATCCCGCCCACGATGTTCGACGACGTCGTGCAGGGCCTGGCCGACGCCGGGCTGACGGGCAAGGACGCCCGGGTCGTCGTGGAGAAGCCGTTCGGCCGCGACCTGCAGTCGGCCGCCGAGCTCAACGAGGTGCTCCACCGGGTGTTCCCCGAGGAGTCCATCTTCCGCATCGACCACTTCCTCGGGAAGGAGTCCGTGCAGGACCTGCTGGTATTCCGGTTCGCCAACTCGATGCTCGAACCGCTGTGGAACCGCAACTACATCACCAGTGTGCAGGTCACGATGGCCGAGGACTTCGGCGTCCAGGGACGGGGCCGGTTCTACGAGTCGGTCGGGGCGCTGCGCGACGTGTTCGAGAACCATCTGCTGCAGGTGGTGGCGCTGCTGGGCATGGAGCCGCCGGTGGCCGCCGACGAGGACGCGCTGGCCAGCGAGAAGGTCCGCCTGTTCCGCCAGATCCGAGCGCTGGACCCCGCCAAGGTGGTCCGCGGCCAGTACCGGGGCTACAACGACGAGCCCGGCGTCGAGCCGGGCAGCGACGTGGAGACCTTCGTCGCCGTGCAGCTCGAGATCGAGTCGTGGCGGTGGGCCGGGGTGCCGTGGCTGGTCCGCACCGGCAAGTACCTGCCGGTGACCGCGACCGAGGCCGTGGTCACCTTCGCCGCCCCGCCCCGGCTGCTGTTCAGCAAGCTCGGGTCGGCCCGACCCCAGCCCAACCGGCTGCGATTCCGGCTCGGGCGGGACGACGGCGTCACGCTCCAGCTCCAGGCCAAGAAGCCGGGCGACGAAATGGTGAGCCGGCCGGTCGACCTCGAGGTGTCCTACGACACGTTGTTCCCCCACCGGCAGGAGGCGTACCAGCGGCTGCTGGAGGACGCGATGGAGGGCGACCACCTGCGGTTCGGGCGGGCCGACGGCATCGAGGAGCAGTGGCGGATCGTCACCCCGGTGCTCGACGATCCGCCCGCGGTCGAGCTCTACCGCAAGGGGACCTGGGGCCCGGCGAGCGCCGAGGCGCTGGCCGCAGGCGTCGGCGGCTGGGTGGAGCCGCTGGCCGAGGGCTGACACCCGGATCTGACACCGACATTTCACCTCGACCGGTTCGCACCGGGGGCCCCGGTCGACCACCATGGGGGACCGTGTTCGCCGCGATCCCCTACACGACCTTCCCCACCATCGAGCTGGGGCCGCTCAACCTGCGGACCTTCGGCCTCATGGTTGCGCTCGGGGTCCTCCTCGGCTCGTGGGTCGCCGCCACCTACATCGAGCGCTACGGCGTGTCCCGGGACGAGACCTACCGGGTCGCCACCTACATGGTGCTGGCGGGGATCATCGGGTCCCGCCTCACGTGGGCCGCCACCCACACCGACCAGATCGAGAACCCGATCGACGTCATCGCCATCTGGGAGGGGGGCATCCAGTTCTCGGGCGGGTTCATCCTCGCCCTGCTCGTGGGCCTCCCGTTCTTCAAGCGGTGGCGCCGCCTCACCCGCTGGCACGTGCTCGACGGCTACTCGCTGGGGCTGGCGCTCGGGCTCGCCATCGGGCGCATCGGCTGTTACTCGGTGGGGGAGCACTTCGGGCGGACGAGCGACTTCTTCCTCGCCACCCGGTACGACGGCGGCGACGTCCGGGAGCCCACGCTGGGCGATGCGCCGCTCACGATCGGCACGACCTTCCACAACACGGCGCTGTACGAGCTGCTGTACCTGCTCGTGCTGTTCGTCCCGCTGGCGGCGGTGGTCGTCCACCGGCGACGGCGGGGCACCGACCTGCCGGCGGGCACGATCACCGGCGTCTTCCTCGTCTACTACGGCATCGCCCGGTGGCTGAGCGACTCGCTGCGGGTCAACGACGAGCGGGTGCTCGGGATGACCGGCGCCCAGTGGATGTGCCTGGTGATGATCCCGGCCGGCCTGTGGATCCTGTTCAAGGTCCGCCCGTCGCTGGCCGCCGCGGCCTCCGCGTCCGCGGACGAGGAGGCCGAGCCGGTGGTGGCGCCCAACAAGCTGGCGGCGCCCGACGACGACGCCCCGGCGGCGGACGACGAGGTCGAGGAGGACGTCGAGGTCGAGGAGGCCGCCGATGCCGATGCCGACACCGCGGGTGCGGACGGCGCTACGGTCACGGCGTCACCCGACGGTGACGACGGAGCAACGGTCCCGCCCGCCGAGCGCTGAGCCGCCTGGCCCGGGGCCGGGAGAGGCTGGACCCATGAGCGATGCCCCCCGACCGACCGCGCCGTGGACGCGGCTCCTCGCCGCGCTGGCCGCTGTGGCCCTCGCCGTGGGCCTGGCCGCGTGCGGTGACGACGACGATGACGACGGGGGCGGCGGCGCGGCGGCCGGCACCTTGGAGATCACCGAGTTCCAGTTCTCCGACGTGTCCGCCCCGGCCGGTGGCACGCTCGAGGTGGTGAACTCGTCGGGCGGCGGCCACACGGTCACGGCCGACGACGGGGAGTTCGACGAGGAGGTCGCGGACGGCGAGACGGTCGAGGTCCCCGTCCCCGCCGAGCCCGGCGAGTACCCGTTCCACTGCGAGATCCACCCCAACATGCGGGCCACGCTCACGGCTGAGTGACGGGCGGGCCGGGCGGGCCCGTGGCTGTCACACCCGCTCCGTAGACTGATGGCATGGCGATCGCCGTCCGCCCGCCGCAGACGTACATGGGTCCCCTGACCTACGACGACGTGCAGAAGTTCCCCGAAGACGGCTTCCGGTACGAGCTCGTCGACGGGGAACTTCTCGTGTCACCTTCACCTGCCGCGACCCACCAGGTGGTCGTCACCAACCTCGTGGGCCTCTTCCTGGCCGCCGTCCCGCCCGACCTGCAGGTCATCGTCGGACCCGTCGACTGGTACGTCCGCCCGACGACCTACTTCGCCCCCGATCTGGTGGTCGTCCGCCGCGACGGTCACAAGGACCACCGCAAGCTGCTCGAGCCGCCCGTGCTGGTGGTCGAGGTAGCGTCGCCGGCCACCCGGCTCCGCGACGTCGGGCTCAAGCGCCGGGCGTACGAGGACGCCGGCCTGCCGTGGTACTGGGTGGTCGAGCCGAAGGCACTGTCCGTGTCGGTCGAGCGCCTCGTCGACGGGCGGTTCGTGGAGGCGGGCAGGGTCGAGGGCGACGGCCCGGTGTCCCTCGGCGAGCCGTTCCCGGTCGAGGTGTCGCCCGGCGTGTTGGTCGCCTGACGCCGAGCTGGCACCGTCACACGCGGGGTCCGGCCGATCACCCGGGCGCAGAGTCCGGCACCATCCGAGCGATCCGGGCCACCGACCGGTAGGCCGCCTCGGCGGGGCCGATCTCGTCGTCCCGCAGCAGGTTGGCCATGATCCGCAGCACCCACTCCATCAGCGACTGCGACCGCATGCCGACGCGGGTCAGCTCCCGCATGAGGGTGGGCTGGCCGATGATCTTGGCGAAGTTGCGGGCCACCTTGAAGTACAGCCCGTACTCGTCGTCGAGCATGGTCGGGTAGCGCTGGAGCGGCAGGGCCGTGCCCGAGATGATCGCCTCGTCCACCAGGTCGGCGGCCATCCGGGCGGTCTCGTAGGCGTAGTCGATGCCCTCGCCGTTGAACGGGTTGATCGAGCCGGCGGCGTCGCCGACCAGCAGCCAGTTGGGCCCGACCTTCGGGTTGATCGACCCGGCCATCGGCAGCCGCCCTCCGGTGGGCGGGGCGAGCATGGCGTGGGGGTCGATGCCCCATCGCTCGGGGGCGGTGGCGGCCCACTCGGTCATGAGGTTGGTGGTGTTGACGTCCTTGTAGCCCTTGAACGTCGACAGCAGCCCGATCCCCACGTTGATGGTCCCGTCGCCCAGCGGGAAGATCCAGCCGTAGCCGGGCATGCTCCGGCCCTCGCGGTCGTGGACGTCGAGGCACGACTCGATCCACGGGTCGGTCGACAGCGGGCTCTCGAAGTAGCCCCGGATGGCGATGCCCTGGGGGTACGCCTTGTTCCGGCTGGTGCCGAGGGCCCGGCCGAACCGGGACAGCGACCCGTCGGCCACGATGACGTAGCGGGCGTGGACCTCGCGGGTCTGGCTGCTGGCCTTGTCCTTCACCACGGCGCCGGTGACGAGGCCGTCGCGCACGAGCGGGCGGACCGCCTCGGTGGCGATGCGGAGGGTGGCGCCGGCGCCGGCGGCGTGCTCGGCCACCATCCGGTCGAGGTCGCGGCGGCGGACGACGTAGCCGTAGTCGGGGAAGACCGGGTGCTGGGGCCACGGCAGCTCGAGGGTGATGCCGTGGGCGACGGCCCGGAGCCCGTCGTGGCGGTGGTGGTGGGCGGCGATGGCAGGCTCGAGCCCCATGTCCCGGAGCTGGTGGACGGCCCGGGGGGTCAGGCCGTCGCCGCAGGTCTTGTCGCGGGGGAAGGTCTTGCGCTCCAGCACGCAGACGTCGTGTCCGGCCTTCGCCAGCCAGAACCCGGCGGCGCTGCCGGCGGGCCCCCCGCCGATCACGAGGACGTCGTGCCGGTCGGTGGCCATGCGTCGAGGCTAGTGGCGCCCGGCTTCGATCCACGAGGCGGGGCGGTGTGCCGTGGAGGGGTCGTCGGTCGTTCCCGAGGCGATAGGGGTCGTTCGGGCGTTCCCGAGGTCATGGGGGTCGGGGGCCGACCGCTATCGCCTCGAGAACAGGGGAACGACCCATATCGCCTCGCGATCCCCGGACGATTGTGCCCCAGTTCGGGCCGGCGGTCGGCGGGCCGGGGTCAGCCGCCGAGGTCGGACTCGGTGACGCCGGCGGCCTCGGACACCGGGCCCAGGCCGGCCTCCGCGAGGGTCATCTCGCCGTGGGCGACGGCGTAGAGGTCCTCGTTGTCGGGGTTCTCCTCGCTGACGTCGGCGCCGGACAGCTCGCGCTCGTGGAGCACGACCTGGGCGATCTGGGCGTCGGTGAGCGACGTCCAGGAGGGCATGCCGCCGGCCTTGGCCTTGTTGGTGGCCCCGTAGGTCGCGCCGGGCCAGCCGTCGGATCCGAGCCGGACCCAGGCCATGTGGTCACGGGGGTCGGGCCAGGTCTGCAGGACGGCGCCGTCGACGAACGCCGGGCCGCTGCCGCCACCGCCGCTGGCGCCGTGGCACGAGGCGCAGGCCGAGTACTCCTCGGCGCCGAGCACCAGGGGGTCGTCCTCGCCTGCGGGCGGCGGCTCGAGGGTCCGGACGTAGGCGTAGCCCCAGAGCGGCAGGGCGGCGATGACGGGCATGGCCCAGTACGGGATCCGCTTCCGTCGCTTGGCCGCCTGGATGTAGGGCGGGTCGGGCCTGGGGGGCTCGGGCTTGGGCTCCTCGACCGGCGCCGGGGTGGCGGGGGTCGCCGGGGCGGGCACCGACGAGGCGGCGGCCTCGGAAGCGGACTCGGCGGGCGGCGTCGCGTCGCCCCCGGCGGGCGCTTCGCCGCCGCCCAGGCCCAGGGCCGCCCGCCGCTCACGGGAGCGCTTCAGGAGGTGCTCGGGGATCTCGGTCAACGCTGGCCTCCGGCGGAGCGGTCGGTGCCCATTCGGTCGGTCACTCTAGGCACCCCGCCGGCACCACCACCAAAGCCCGTTCGGCGTCTCTCACCGCGCCGACCCGCGGTCGGAGACGCCATCGCGGACCAGCCCGGGCACGCCCCCGCGCCGCCCCCGGACCTCGGTGGACCTCAATGTGAACGGTTCCACGAGCCCGTGCTAAACCTGCCGAGGTCGCCGACCTCCGGCGTCCGGTAGTCTTCAATGTGAGCGATTTCACGAGGAGTCGCGGAGCTCTTGGTCGCCTTCATCGCAACCTTGCTGATCGGCCTCGGCGGTGTTGCCGGGGTCCTGCTGTACGGCAGGCGCCGTCCGGTCGGCGCGCCCCTGTCATGGGGCCAGGCGATGGTCGGGGCGACGATCGCCATGTTCCTCTTCCTCTGGTGGTATGCGGTGATCCCCCACCAGTGGCTCACCTGGTCCGGTAACGAGCTCGGCTGGCGCAGCGACAAGGTGCTCCTCGAGCCCACCGGCAACCAGCCGATCACGTACACCTACAAGCACCTGGCCGAGACCGTGGCCGTCCTGATCTACGGCGTGGGCCTGGCCCTGCACATCGCGGTGTGGGCGCTGTGGAACGACCGGGCCAAGCAGCGCCCGGTCGAGGTGCCCGCCTCCCGCTACGGCCGGCCGCTGGTCAGGAAGGGGTGAGGCATGGCCAAGTCCGACGCCAACCCCCCGATGCCCGAGTTCCGGGCCGACTACGTCCTCCAGGAGGTCGACGCGGCCTGGCTGGCCAAGGCGGTCAAGCCCAAGCAGTTCATCCACATCGACCAGTCCGAGTGCATCATGTGCGAGGGCTGCGTGGACATCTGCCCGTGGAAGTGCATCCACATGGTCACACCGGACGCCGTAGAAGAGGCGATCGGCGTCGACCAACCGGGCGTCGACCCGTCGGACCAGGTGATCTTCACCATCGACGACGACGTGTGCACCCGCTGCGCCCTCTGCGTGGACCGGTGCCCGACCGGCGTCATCATCCTCGGCAAGGTCGGCGATCCGGCGGCGGCCGGCGACGCCCACCAGCGGACCAACACCCACGGCTACGGCTACGGGATGCGGCTGGGATGACGGTGATCAGCACGACGAGCACGCCCATCCCCTGTTCGACGGCCGGCCCCCGGCGCGACTGAGGAGCACCTCGTGGCCAAGACGATCGAATCGAAGCCCTCGCTGAAGGACCGGGCGCAGACCGCGCTCAAGGGCGTGCCCGACCAGGTGCAGGGCTCACAGGCGTGGAACTCGATCTTCCGACCGGGCTCGATCTTCCGCAAGGGCTACACCGACAGCCCCCGGAACCGGTCCTACGTGATCATGAACAGCGTCCTCTACCACCTGCACCCGGTGAAGGTGAAGAGGCACGCGGTGAAGGTCAGCTACACGCTGTGCCTGGGCGGGCTGAGCTTCTTCCTGTTCATCCTGCTCACGGTCACCGGCATCTTCCTGATGTTCTTCTACCGGCCCACCGCCGCCCAGGCGTGGGACGACATCTACACCCTGCAGACGTCGGTCACCTTCGGCCTGCTGGTGCGCAACATGCACAGATGGGCGGCCCACCTGATGGTGATCACCGTCTTCCTGCACATGGCGCGGGTCTTCTACCACGGCGCCTACAAGCCGCCCCGCGAGTTCAACTGGGTCATCGGCGTGATCCTGCTCATTCTGACCCTGCTGCTCAGCTTCACCGGCTACCTGCTGCCGTGGGACCAACTGGCACTGTGGGCCGTCACCGTGGGCACCAACATGATGGGGTACACGCCCGTCTTCGGCGACCAGGTGAGGTTCGTGCTGCTCGGCGGCACCGAGATCGGCACCGACACCCTGTTGCGCTGGTACGTCCTCCACGTGTTGGCGCTCCCCTTCGTCATCGTGATCTTCATGGCGATCCACTTCTGGCGTGTCCGCAAGGACGGCGGCATCTCCGGGCCGCTCTGATCCCCCGAGGCACCTGACATGACCGAGATCCCCGAACACCTCCGCAAGCGGGCGGAGGAGGCCCGCAAGAAGGCCGCCGCGGCCAAGGGCGGCGGCGACGCCGCCCCGGCAGACGCCGCACCTGCGGGCGACGGCGGCGGAACGGCCGCGCCCCGGAGCGAGGCGGCCAGCCGCATCCCGGCCCACCTGCTCGAGCGGTCGAAGGCGGCCAAGGCC
>JBKPHT010000356.1:0-25478 GCA_046730015.1 Actinomycetota bacterium | reverse complement strand
AGGTAGGAGAACTCCTCCGGCTGCCGCCGGTCGAGCCACTCCCCGAACTGGCGGGACGTCAGCGGCGGGCACACAACGAACCCCTGGGCCTGGTCGCAGCCGAGCGCCGTCAGGAGGTCCCAGCCCTCCCGCGACTCGACGCCCTCGGCCACCGTCACGAGGCCGAGGTCGCGGCCCAAGGCGAGCACCGAGCGAGCGATGGCCCGGTCGCTCTCGTCGACCGTCATCCGGGCGATGAACGACTTGTCGATCTTGATCTCGCCGATCGGCAACCGCCGGAGGTGGGCCAGCGACGAGTAGCCGGTGCCGAAGTCGTCGCACGACAGCCGCACCCCGGACTCGTTGAGGCCCCGGAGCACGTCGACCGACCGCGGCGACTCGCTCATCACCATGCTCTCGGTCAGCTCCAGGGTGAGCGCGTTGGCCGGCACGCCGGCCTCGTCGACCACCGCGGCTACGTCGTCGACCAGGTGCAGGTCGAGCAGGTTGCGGACCGACAGGTTCACCGCCACCGACAGGTCGAGGCCCCGATCGCGCCACACCCGGCACTGGGCCAGCGCCTTCCGCATGACCACCATGGTCAGCGCCCGGATGTCGCCCGTGTGCTCGGCGATCGTGATGAACTCGTCGGGCCGCACCCGGCCGAGCCGCGGGTGGTTCCACCGCACCAGCGCCTCGGCGCCCCGGACGATGCCCGTGGCCAGCTCGACCTTGGGCTGGAAGCAGACGTCGAGGCCGTCGTCCTCCAGCGCCTCCCGAAGGTCGGCGGCCAGCGCCAGCCGGCGGGGCGTCGCCGGGTCGTTGACCGGGTCGTACAGCTCCCACCCGCTGCGGTGCCGCCGCGCCGTGTCGGCCGCGATGTGGGCCCGCTGCACCAGCGAGCTCACGTCGATGGCCTGCTCCGGGTAGACGGCGATGCCGACGTTGACGCCGAGCGCCAGCAGCACGCCCTCGGTCTGGAACGGCGGGTCGAAGCCGGCGATGAGCAGCCGGGCCGCGCCCACGACCTCATCTGCGCCGGACACGCCGGGCAGCACGACCGCGAACTGCTCGCCGCCCAGCCGGGCGAGGTGGGCCGACTCGGGCAGCAGCCCCTTGATCCGGCCGCAGGCCTGGATCAGCAGCCCGTCGGCGCTCCGGTGCCCGAACGCGTCGACGACCTGGCTGAACGAGTCGAGGTCCACCACGATGAGGCCGACCCGCCCCCGGTCCTCGTAGGCGCCCTCGATCGCCTCGTCGAGCAGCTCGTGGAGCCGGGCCCGGTTGGCCACGCCGGTCAGCGGGTCGTGCAGGGCCTGGTGGGCCCGCTCCTCCGCCTCGCGGGCGAGCCGCTGGAACAGCACGCCGTTCTCGATGGCGATCGACGCCTGATCGGCCAGCGAGCCCAACAGCGACACGTGGGCGTCGCCGAAGTTGGTCACCGCCTTGCGGCGGGCCTGGGTCACCACCAGGGCGCCGACCACCGACCGGTCGGTGCCGGTGATCGGGGCGACCATCGCGCTGAAGCCGGTGATCTGGAGCCACCCCGGCGAGCCCGGCCCGACCTTGACCCGGCAGGCCGTGCCCGCCGGCATGACCGCCTGCACGTCGGCCAGATGCTCGGAGGTCGGCACGTCGGTCGCCACCAGCCCCCCGTGGCCCAGGCGGATGCGGCGGGCCGGCTCATCCTCGCCCACCGGGCCCAGGAGCAGGACGGCGTCGTCAGCCCGCAGCAGCTTCCGGGCGGACTCCAGCACCGACGTGGTGATCTCGGTCAGATCGGACGACCGGACGACCGAGGACACGAACTCGAAGTGGGTCTCCAGGCGTCTGTAGCGCTGGGCCATACCGGTGTAGAGGCGGTTCGAGGCGACGCAGGCCCCGACGAGGGTGGAGATCAACAGCGCCACGTAAGGGTGCTCCCACAGCGAGAGGGTCAGTCCGATACCGATGCCCGCGTTGAGAAGCGCCGCGACGGCGCCCGACTTGGCGATGGCCACGAGGGCGCGTCGCCGGGGCCAGCGGCGGCCCACCAGGGCCACCGCCGAGGCCAGGGCCGCGCAGGCCACCAGATAGCTGGAGAACAGGCCGGCCAGCAGGGCGAGCGCGCCGTGCAGCCCGGCCGGATCGGCGTCGCCGAGGACGAGTCGGTAGGCGACGATGGCGCCGATGTTCTGAGCGCCGTGGACCGCCAGCTCGTAGACCGCCTCCTTGGGCTTGCGGTGCCGGGTGGCGGCCAGCGCGAGGGCCACGCCGGCCACCCGGGCGACGACGAGGGCGGCCGGGTCGGCGTACACGAGGCCGACCGCGAGGGGGATGTGGGCGAGGCTGAACCCGTAGGTCTGGCCCTGGCGGCGCTCGACCCGGATGGCGAACAGCTCGCAGCCGAAGAACGCGACGCCGAGCCACCAGCCCGACACCTGGAGGGGCGCGTCGGCGATCGGGGCCGCGTCCTGCACCCCGAGCACGAACAGCACGATCGCCAAGACCGCGACAGCGAGGCCGACGGTCATGACGGTGCTGTCCGTCTGGCGCGCTTCGACCCCCGACAAGTAACCCTCCCGTTCCCCGAGAAAGCCCCGCCCGGGGCACGGTGCCGCACGGGGCGGGGCGGGTCAAGTGCTGAGCGAGCCTTTTTCCCAGCTAGAGCACATTGCGGAGTCTGGCGTCGCCTGGTGCGGTCGTGCCGTCACTCAGGTGGGCGACGGCTCTCCCAGCACGCGGTCGAGGTACGGGTTGGCGAACCGGCCCTCCGGGTCGAGCCGGGCCCGCACGGCCTGGAAGTCGTCCCAGCGGGGGTAGCGGGGCGCCAGGGTCTCGGCCCGCTGGAAGTGCATCTTGCCCCAGTGGGGTCGTCCGCCGTAGCTGTCCATGATCCGCTCGACGCCCGAGAAGTAGGCGTCGTAGGGCGTTCCCTTGTACACGTGGACGGCGATGTAGCCGGTCTCCCGGCCGTAGGCCGTGGACAGCGGGATGTCGTCGGGGGCGACCACCCGCACCTCGACGGGGAAGCTGATCTGCATCCCGATCTCGTCGACCAGGCGGCGGACCCTGCCCAGCGCCTCGGGCAGCGCCTCCCGGGGGATCGCGTACTCCATCTCGTAGAACCGCACGGTGCGGGGGCTGGTGAACACCCGGTCGGACCGGTCGACGTAGTCGAGGCGGCCGGTGTTGGGGATGATCTTGGCCAGCCGGGGGATCAGCGACGGCCGCCACCGGCCCGCCCGGCACAGCACGCCGAACGCGTAGTTGTTGAGCACCATGTCGTCGACCCACTCCCGGACCTTGGGCCGGGGCCGGGCGGCCTCGTCGGTGCGCCGGTTGCGCTTGGTCAGGGCCCAGCGGGTGTGGGGCACCCAGTAGAACTCGTAGTGGTCGTGAGCCGCGACCAGGTCGTCGAGGTCGGCGAGCACCTCGTCGACCGGCACCGGCTCCTCGACCGCGTGGAGCCGGAAGGCCGGCACGCACCGGAGGGTGACCGTCGACAGCACGCCCAGGGCCCCGAGACCGACGCGGGCGGCGGCGAACACGTCGGGGTTCTCGTTCCCGTCCTCCGGCCCGGTGGCCTCGACCACGGTGCCGTCGCCGGTCACCAGCCGCATGGCGACGATCTGGGACGACAGGTTGCGGAACCGTAGGCCGGTGCCGTGGGTAGCGGTCTGGGTCGCGCCGGCGACCGACTGGCGGTCGATGTCGCCCATGTTCTCCAGCGCCAGGCCGTGGGCGTCGAGCTCGTCGCTGAGCCGGTGCAGGCTGATGCCCGCCTCGACCGTCACCCGGCCGGTTCGCGGGTCGTGGCCGAGCACCCGGCCGTAGCGGTCCAGGTCGACGAGGACGCCGTCGGTGCACGCGATCGACGTGAAGCTGTGGCCGGCGCCGACCGCCTTCACCCGCCGCCCGGCGGCGGCCGCCTGCTTGACGAGGTCGGCCAGCTCGGTCTCGGAGCCGGGGTGGGCGATCTCCGCCGGCGCGCAGGTCTGGTTGCGGGCCCAGTTCGACCAGGTGGCCCGGTGGGCGAGGGCGGCAGGCATCGCGGGCAGCGTACGCGCGACCGGTCCGGCGCGCGGGGGTGGCTCGTCCCCCCGGCGGACGGGGTACAGAGTGGAGGTGAGATGGCGCCGGACCGACAGCGAGCACTATCGACGGCGGGGCTCCGGCGGCGTCGGCGGCATGGCCCTGCCGGTGACCGCGGGCGGCGGGGTGATCGGCCTGTTCGTGCTCTTGGCCAGCGTGCTGCTCGGCGGGGGCGGCGGCGGCGGCGGCGGGCTCGGCGACGTCCTGCAGTCCGACCTCGACGCACCGGGACCCGAGACGGAGCAGGACGAGTTCGTCGCCTTCCTGGCCGAGGACACCCAGGCCGTGTGGGCCGACATCTTCACCCAGCAGGGCCGCCAGTACGAGTACGCCACGGTCAACAGCTTCACCGGCCAGGTGTCGACCGGCTGCGGGCCCGCGACCTCGGCCGTCGGCCCGTTCTACTGCCCGGCCGACCGGCAGGTGTACCTCGACCTGGAGTTCTTCGACGAGCTGGCCAGCCGGTTCGACGCCCCGGGCGACTTCGCCCAGGCGTACGTGGTAGCCCACGAGATCGGCCACCACGCCCAGAACCTGCTCGGGACCAGCGCCGAGGTGCGGGCCCGGGAGCAGGCGGCCGCGTCCGAGGAGGAGGCCAACGAGTGGTCGGTGAAGCTCGAGCTGCAGGCCGACTGCTACGCCGGCATCTGGGCCCACTCGGTGTACCAGCGGGGCCAGGAGGAGGGCAGCGAGGTCGGGCTGTCCGAAGGCGACATCGAGGAGGGCCTGGCCGCGGCGGCGGGTGTCGGCGACGACCGCATCCAGTCCCAGGCCGGGATGGCCGTGGATCCCGACACCTGGACCCACGGCTCGTCCGCCCAGCGCCAGGAGTGGTTCACCCGCGGCTACGAGTCCGGCGACCCGGCGGACTGCGACACGTTCGGGTAGGCGGCCCGTCACCCTGGTTCTGGCGGCGATCCCGCAAGCTGATGAGCGCGGTGCGCCGCCAGTTCCGGCGAGACGGCCTCCCGCGGACGGGGTTGGTGGGGGAAGGGCAAACGATGGCTCCCAAGCCAGCCCCGGAGGGGCTGGCTATCCCCATGGTGCTGGCGGCCCCTCACCCCCGGGCCGTCCCGCTGTTCTCGAGGCGATAGGGGTCGATCCCCTGTACCCGAGGCGATAGCTGTCGGCCCCCGACCACTATCGCCTCGAGAACCAGCGACCGACCCCTATCGCCTCACGCAACCTGGGTGCGCGAGGCAATCGGGGTCGCCGCCGCCGGCAGGCAGGGAGATCAGCGGCTCTGCAACGCCTCGAGCAGCTTGGGGAGGACCTTGTGGACGTCGCCCACGATTCCGAGGTCGGCGACCGAGAAGATCGGGGCCTCGGGGTCCTTGTTCACCGCGATGATGTTCTTGGCGCCCTTCATGCCGACCAGGTGCTGCGTCGCCCCGGAGATGCCGGCGGCGATGTACACGTTGGGCTTGACGACCTTGCCGGTCTGGCCCACCTGGTAGCTGTAGGGCACCCAGCCGGCATCGACGATCGCCCGCGACGCGCCGGGGGCGCCCTTCAGGGCCTTGGCCAGGTCCTCGATGATCTGGTACTTCTCGGCGTCGCCCAGCCCCCGGCCGCCGGAGACGACGATGGCCGCCTCGTCGAGCTTGGGGCCGGTGGTCTCCTCGACGTGGCGGTTGACGACCTTGGCGGTGCCGTAGTCGGGCACCTCGATCGTGACGACCTCGGCCGGACCGCCGCCGGACTCCTCGGCCGCGAACGACTTGGGCCGGATGAGGGCGATGTTCGGCCCGGGGGTGGTGAACTTGGTGCGGACCAGCTTGGTCCCGCCGAACACCGGCTCGGTCACGACCACGGTGTCGCCCTCGAGGGCGATGTCGGTGTTGTTGGTGATGACAGGCCTGTCGAGCGCCACCGACAGGCGGGCGGCGACGTCGCGGCCCTCGTAGGTGGTGCCGAAGAGGATGAGGTCGGGTGCATCGCCGCCCTCGATCAGCTTGGCGATGGCCGACCCGACCGGCACGGCCGGGGTGTGCCCCTGCAGGTCGCCGGTGGCGTAGACCCTGGTGGCGCCGTGTGCGCCGAGGGTCTCGGCGATGGCGTCGGTGTCGCCGTCGCCGTACACGGCCTCGACCGTGTCGGCCAGCTCACGGGCTTTGGTGAGCATCTCGAGGGTGATGGGGGCGACCTTGCCGTCGGCGGCCTCGGCGTAGACCCAGATGCGGTTCAGAGCCATGTCTGTGCGTTCTCCTGTGCCTGATGGGCGGCCGAGGTCAGATGACCTTGAGGTTCTCGAGGTAGGCGACGATCTTGCCGTAGCCCTCGCCGTCGTCCTCGACGATCTCGCCGGCCTCGCGGGCGGGCGCGTCGTCGACGGCGACGATCTCCTGGCCGGCGCCCGCCGCGCCGACCGAGCCGGCGTCGATGCCCAGGTCGGACAGGGTGAGCTGGTCGACCGGCTTGGACTTGGCGGCCATGATCCCCTTGAAGCTGGGGTAGCGGGGCTCGACCACGCCGGCGGTCACCGAGACGAGGGCGGGCAGCGACGCCTCGACCTCGTCGTAGCCCAGCTCGGTCTGGCGCTGGACCTTGACGCCCTCGCCGTCGATCTCGACGTGCTTGGCGAACGTGACCGAGGTGATGCCGAGGAGCGCAGCGATCTGCTCGGGGACCGTCCCGGTATAGCCGTCGCTCGACTCGGTGGCGGCGAGCACCAGGTCGGGCTCGGCCCGCTTGATGGCGGCGGCCAGGACCTTGGCGGTGTCGAGGGCCCCGGCGCCCGACAGGGCGTCGTCGGAGACCAGGATCGCCTTGGCGGCGCCCATGGCCAGCGCGGTGCGCAGGCCAGAGGTCTCGTTGTTGGGGGCCATCGAGACGAGGGTGACCTCGCCGCCGCCGGCCGCGTCGACAAGCTGGAGGGCCATCTCGACGCCGTAGCTGTCGGACTCGTCGAGGATCAGCTTGCCGCTGCGGTCGAGGGTGTTGTCGGTCTCGAGCTTCCCGGGCTCGGCAGGGTCCGGGATCTGCTTCACGCATACGACCACGTTCATGACCTGCCATGCTGCCCGTGTTCCGGCGAACCGTCCAAATCGCCCTCGGTGCAAGTGACCGCGCGGTAACCGGCTCCGGTGCTGGTCCGGGCACCCGTGCAGTAGGTTCCGGCGCCTGTGAAGGTGCTCCTGCTGGTCAACTCGCAGGCGTCGTCGGTGACGCCCCGCACCCGGGTGGTGATCGGCAAGGCGCTGTCGGCCGACCACGACGTCACCGTGGCCGAGACCAGCCGGCGGGGGCACGCGACCCGGCTGGCGCAGGGGGCGGCGGCGACGGGCACCGAGGTGGTCGCCGTGCTGGGCGGGGACGGCACCCTGAACGAGGCCGCCAACGGGCTGGCCGGATCGAGCTGCGCGCTGGCCGCGCTACCCGGCGGGTCGACCAACGTGTTCGCCCGGACGGTCGGCCTGCCCAACGACCCGGTGGAGGCCACCGGCGTGCTGCTCGACGCGCTGGCCCGGCGGAACATCCGCCGGGCGGGGCTCGGCTCGGTCAACGGCCGTTACTTCCTGTTCCACACCGGGGTGGGGTTCGACGCCGCGGTGGTGGAGCAGGTGGAGCGGCGGTCGGGCCTGAAGCGGTACGCGGGCCACCCGCTGTTCGTCTACGCCGGGTTCGACACCTGGATCCGGCATTTCGACCGGAGCCGGCCCCGGTTCGCCGTCCACCACGCCGACGGCTCCGTGATCGACGACGCCTACCTGACCATCGTCCTCAACACCAACCCGTACACCTACCTGGGCAACCGGCCGCTGAACCTGGCCCCGGAGGCGACGCTCGACTCGGGGCTCGCGGCGGTGACGGTGCGGACGATGGCGTTCGCGCGGTTCCTGCGGATCATCGGCTCGGCGCTGGCGACCGGCCGGGCGATGCGGCGTAGCCGCTGGGTCGACCACCGGGTCGACCTGGACGCGCTGACCGTGCGCGCCTACGGGCCGGTCCCCTACCAGGTCGACGGCGACCACCTGGGCGACGCCGAGGTGTTGGAGTTCCGGCACGAGCCCGACGTGCTCGACCTCGTGCTGCCCTGACCCGGCCGGTCGGCTACGGCTGCACCGTGACGCGGTGGTCGTTGGGCGAGCCGTGGCGAGCGCACATGCCGCCGCCGACCCGTGGGCACAGCACCGAGTGCTCGGCGACCGTGGCCCGGTAGAGGCGCCACGGCGCGGGACCGACGAGCTGGTCGGCGGCGATCGGCCGGGCACCCCGGGGGTTCGGCCCCGGGTAGGCCGCCAGGGCCGCCGCCACCTCGTCCGCGGGCACCTCGGCCGCGGTGCCCGCCATGTAGACGGCCTGGCCGGCGCCCGGGGCGACGGTCGAGTCGAACACGACGAGCCCCAGCTCCGGCCGGGCGGCCAGGTTGCGGGAGTGGCACGCGTCGGGCAACGACATCCACAGGAACGTGGCCCAGCCCTCGTGCCCGTAGAACACCGGCGACGCCCAGGGGCGGCCGGCGGCGTCGGCGGTGGCCAGCGTGACGTAGGCGTTCGCCTCGATGATCGCCCGGGCCACCGCGGCCAGGTCGGGATCGGACCCGGGATGGGTCATGGCACCTCCCGTTGTGTAGTCAGTAGGCCATGCCGTACACCCAGATCGCCTACCAGGTGGCCGACGGGGTCGCCACGATCACGCTCGACCGGCCCCAAAAGCTCAACGCGTTCACGGTCACGATGCAGCGTGAGCTGTGCGCGGCGCTCGACCAGGTCGACGTTGACCCGGGCGTCCGGGCGGTGGTGGTGACGGGCCGGGGCCGGGGGTTCTGCGCCGGGGCCGACCTGGGCGGAGGCGACGCGGCGTTCGACAAGGACAGCGACGTGGCGGCGGCGGCCGGGGTCGTCCTCGAGGACGACGGCCGCCACCGGGACGAGGGCGGGCTGGTGGCGCTGCGGTTCTTCGCCTGCACCAAGCCGGTGATCGGGGCGATCAACGGGCCGGCGGTGGGCGTCGGCGTGACGATGACGCTGCCGTTCGACGTACGGCTGGCGTCGAACGCGGCCCGGTTCGGGTTCGTGTTCGCCCGCCGGGGCCTGGTGCCGGAGGCCTGCTCGTCGTGGTTCCTGCCCCGGGTGGTGGGGATCAGCCGGGCGATGGCGTGGTGCGCGACCGGCCGGGTGTTCGGGGCGGACGAGGCGCTGGCGGGCGGGCTGGTGCTGGCGGTCCACGAGCCGGACGACCTGATGCCCGCGGCCTACGCACTGGCGGCGGAGATCGCCGGGTCGACGTCGGCCGTGTCGGTGACGCTGACCCGCGCGCTGCTGTGGCGGATGCTGAGCGAGCCCCATCCGATGGCGGCCCACCGGGTCGACTCCGCGCTGCTCGACGCCCTGGGCCCGGGCGCGGACGTCCGGGAGGGCGTGGCCAGCTTCCTGGAGAAGCGGCCGCCGGCGTTCCCGAACCGGGTGCCGGCCGACCTGCCGCCGACCTACCCCTGGTGGACCGAGCCGGCCTTCTAGGAGCCGACCGGCGCCGCCAGGGCGGCCCGGGCCACGTCCGGGACGTTGGTGACGATTCCGTCGACACCGATCGCCGCCAGCCAGCGGATGCGGTCGGGGTCGTCGCATGTCCACGTGTTGACGGCCAGCCCGGCGGCGTGGGCGGCGTCGACCAGCGCCGGGGTCAGGAAGGCGTGGTGGGGGTGGAGCGCCGCGTGCCCGTGGTCGGCCGTCTCGGCCACCAGCGCGGCGACCGGGTCGGGCTCGCCTGGGGCGGTGGCGTTGGCGGGCCCGACGACCAGCCAGGCCGTAGCCAGCTCGGGCGCCACCGCCCGCATCCGGTCGACCGACGGCAGGTGGAAGCACGACACGAGGAGCCGCGACCGCTCGTCCGCCGGGCGAGCCAGCAGCGCCTCCGCCACCGCGTCGACGAAGCCGAGGCTCGGGTCGAAGTCCCCGTCGGCCGGCCAGTTCTTGATCTCGACGTTGACCAGGGCCAGGTCGCGGCAGGCGTCCAGGCCCTCGGCCAGGTCGGCGACCTCGGCCGGCAGGGCGGCCCGGGTCAGGGAGGCGATGGCCCGGCCATCGGCAAGGCGCTCGTCGTGGTGGAGGGCGAAGCCGCCGCCGGCCGTGCGGCGGACGTCGAGCTCGACGCCATCGGCGCCGACGGCGACCGCGGCCGCGAAGGCGGCGGGGGTGTTCTCGGGCGCGATCCGAGGGGCGCCGCGATGCCCGATGACGATTGAGCCGCCTGCGGCGACAGGAAGCACGTCCACGAACTTGTCCTTTCGATGGAGAAAAAAATCCTTGCTGTGGGCCACAGCGACCGGTATCTTTGCTCCGTCGCAGCCACACGCACCTTTACTGGACGCGGTGGCATGTGAAACTCGTCACAAATCGGTGACCCGAATCCGCCGTGGAGGTCCCGTGGCCCTGACGCAGAGCCGCAGTCTGTCCCTGTCCCTGTCTACCGAGCGAGACGAATGGCGCGACCTCAGCGCCTGTCGCGACACCGATCCCGACCTGTTCTTCCCCGTCGGCACCACCGGCCCGGCGATCGAGCAGATCGAGAACGCCAAGGCCGTCTGCCGGGTGTGCGAGGTCCAGAAGAACTGCCTCGAGTACGCCCTGACCACCAACCAGGACAGCGGCATCTGGGGAGGCACCTCCGAGGAGGAGCGCCGGGCGATCCGCCGCCAGTGGGTGGCGCGCAGCCGCAAGGCGTCCGCCTGACCCGACGGACCCGGTGACCGGCACGCCGTGCCGGCGCCCACCAGCTGGGAGGCTCACCGCGACTTCGGCCTCGCCACGGCGAGGCCGTCATCGCGCTCGGGCTCGACCGGCACCCGCAGGGCCACCTCGGCGCCCGGCCGGCCGGCCGGCCCGCGGGCGTTGCGGACCGAGATCTCGCCCGTCAGCTCGCTCGTCACCAGCGTCCGGACGATCGACAGCCCCAGGCCGGTCACCTTCTCGACGTCGAACCCCTCCGGCAGTCCCACCCCGTCGTCGGTGACCCGCAGCGCGAGCGACCGGGCGTCGCGCTCGATGGCCACCACCACCCGGCCCGGCTCCCCCGTCAGGTCGAGCTCCGGCGGGAACGCGTGGTCGACCGCGTTCTGCAGCAGCTCGTTCAGCACCACCGCCAGCGGCGTGGCCACCCCCGCGGGGAGCACGCCGCCGTCGCCGGCGACCTCGAACCGGATCGGGTGCTCCGGCGAGATCATGTCGGAGACCATCCCCACCACCGGCCGCACGATGTCGACGAACGGCACGTCGTCGCCCGCCTCCCGCGACAGGATCTCGTGCACCAGCGCGATCGACCGGATGCGGCGCACCGACTCCGCGATCGCCATCCGAGCCTCCACCGTGTCGAGCCGCCGGCCCTGCAGCCGCAGCAGCGACGAGATCGTCTGCAGGTTGTTCTTCACCCGGTGGTGGATCTCGCGGATCGTCTGGTCTTTCGACAGCAGCAGGAGGTCGCGGCGCCGCAGCTCGGAGATGTCCCGCAGCAGCACCACCGCCCCCGTCACCGCCCCGTGGTCGAGCAGCGGGATGCCCCGCATCAGCACGGTGATGTCGACGCCCCGGGGCAGCTCCTCGGTCACCGGCCCGCCCATGGCGAACGCCGTCGACACCACCGACTCCTCCAGCCCGAGCTCCGAGAAGCGCAGGCCCTCGGCATTGGCGTGGACGCCCAGCCGGTGCAGGGTCGACACCGCGTTGGGCGAGCTGTACTCCACCCGGCCCGACGCGTCGATCACGACGACGCCGTCACCGACCCGGGGCGCCTCCTCCGTCTCGACGTCCTCGGCGTCGAACGGGAAGTCGCCGCTTGCGATCATCCGGGCGAACCGGTTGAACACGTCGACGTAGGTGCGCTCCAGCTCGCCCGGCTGGCGCCCGAACGACGGCGCCGACTCCCGGGTGAGCACCCCGATGACCTTGCCGTGATAGCGGATCGGGATGCACAGCACCCGCACCCGCTCCTTCAGCGGCGAGATGATCGTCTCGCCCTCGATGATCTCGCCCAGCCGGTAGGCCCGGGCCACCAACGGCCGGTCCTCCTCCTCCAGCACCGTGCCGACCCAGTCGGCCCGGTACACCGTCTGCGCCGTCGTCGGCCGGACCTGGCCGAGCACCACGAACCGGTCGCTGCCGTTGTCGCGGGGCTCGCCCACGACCCCGAACAGCAGCAGGTCCGCGAAGCAGAAGTCGGCCAGGAGCCCCCAGCTCGCGGCCAGCCGCTGCAGGTGCGCGACAGAGCTGACGTCGAGCCGGGTGAAGAACCGGGCGAGCTCCGCGAGGCTGGCCATGGCCGTCGATTCTGGCAGCGTCGGACGTCAGCCGGGCGCAGGCACCGGCTGCGGCGTCACCGCCACAGCGCCTCGCCCAGCTCCAGCAACCCGGGCAGGTCGGTGATGTCGTGGTCGGCGTAGGGGACGGTGGCCACGACGTCGGCGTCGCCGGCCAGCTCGGCCCGCTGCTCCGCCTCCCGGCTGGCCACCACCGCGAAGTTCCGGAAGCTCTCCCCCACCTCGGACAGCACCCGGGCCAGGCGGGCCGGGTCGACGTCGAGCCCGGCCTCCTTGGCGACCGTGTCGGCCAGGGGGCCGGCATCGCTGCACAGCCGCTGCGCCGCGGCCGCCGCGTCCCGGTCGCCGAACCAGTCGGGCAGCACCTTGTTCAGCACCACCGCCCCCAGGGGGAAGCGCCGGTCGCGCAGTGCCTCGATGAAGAACTCGGCCTCCCGCACCGGCGCCGCCTCCAGCGTCGACACCACGACGAAGGACGTCCGCTTGTCCGACAGCGTCCGGGTGACCGCCCGGGCCCGGTCGACGAACCCGTCGTACATCGTCTGGAACAGCAGGAAGAACTCGGCGATGTCCTGCAGGAACTGCGAGCCGAGGATGCGGTCGGCCACCATGTAGAACGGCTTGGACGCCATCGTGAACACCCGGCTCCGGGCGGGCACGGTCAGCCACCGGAGCAGCCGGCTGGAGAAGAAGTCGGCCATCCGGTCGGGGGCCTCGAGGAAGTCGATGGCATTCCGGGTCGGCGGCGTGTCCACCACGATCAGGTCGTAGCGGCCCGACGCGTGGATCTCGTACAGGCGCTCCATGGCGATGTAGTCGTGGCTCTGCACGAACCGTCCGGTGATGTTCTCGTAGAGCGGGTTGGCAAGGATGGCGTCGCGCGTGGCGGCGTCGGGCGCGTGGCTGCGGACCAGCTCGTCCCACGACCGCCGGGTGTCGAGCATCGCGGCCCACAGCTCGCCCCGGGGCTCGACGCCGGCGTCGGCGAACAACGCGGGCGGCACCTGGGTCTCGAGGTTGCCGAACTGCTCGAGCCCGAGAGCGTTCGCCAGCCGGCGGGCCGGGTCGACGGTGATGACCAGCACCTTGCCGCCGAGGTGGGCGGCGGCCATGGCCGCCGCGGCCGCCGCGATGGTGGTCTTGCCCACCCCGCCCGAGCCGCAGCAGATCACGATCTCCTTCGCCGCCAGCAGCGGCTCCAGCGAGGTCCCGGGGGCGGCCCGGCGGGCGGCCACGGTCAGAGCCCCAGCTCGGCGCCGAGCGACTCGGCGATCTGCATGGTGGCCCGGACGCCGTGGCTCCGCTGGAACAGCTCCGGCACGTACAGCAGCTCGACCCCGGCCGGCAGCCCCGACCGCAGGGCGCCGAGGTGCTCCGCCCGGGTGCGCCGCAGCCTCACCGCCAGCTCGGCCCCGTCGAGCAGCGGCTCCACCGGCCCGTCGACGGCGGCGGCCAGCGCGGCGACCGCGGCCGGCTCCCGCAGCGCCCGGAACACCTCCTCCTCGCCCCGGGTGAACAGCTCGGGCAGCACCCGGTTGACCACCACCGCGGCGAGGTCGACCGGCGTCTCGGCGCGGAGCCGGGCCGACAGCTCGAGGGTCTCGTTGACCGGCATCTCCTCCGGCGTCGACACGATCACCACCCCGGTCTGCGCGGGGTCGGCGAGGATCTCTTGCATCCATGCCGTCTGGTCGCGGACCTTGCCCACCTGGACCAGGTCGCCGATCGCCTGGGGGGCGGCCAGCTGGCCGACGATGTGGCCCGACGCCGGGGCGTCGACCACCACCAGGTCGTAATGCCGCTCCAGGACCTCGTAGCAGAGCTTCCCCACGACCAGGATCTCCTTGACGCCGGGCGCGGCGTTGGCGACGAAGTCGAACGTCCGGGCGAGCGGCCCCAGCCGCGCCAGCAGCGGCAGCTTCAGCTGCAGGCTCAGGTACTCCTTGAGCGACGCCTCGGTGTCCATCGACATCGCCCACAGGCCGGGCGAGATCTCCCGCGGCGCGAATCCGGTGGGGCCGGTCTCCAGCGCCCCGGTCAGGTTGCCCTTGGCGTCGACCTCGCAGATCAGCGTCCGCTTGCCGTGGCCCGACGCGAGCTGGCCCAGGGCGGCGGCGACGGTGGTCTTGCCGACGCCACCCTTGCCGGTGACGAACAGCAGCCGGCGGTCGAGCAGGGCGGGCGGGGCGGGCACGGGGACGGGCGGCGCCCGGCGTCAGCCGCCGAAGCCGATCCGCCGGCTGGTGTCGGTGGACCCGATCTCGACGTAGGCGACCTTGTCGACCGGCACGCCGTACTGGCGCCCCCGGCGGTCGGTGAGCCACAGCGTGCCGCCCTCAGCGAACGCCGAGTCGATGTGCTCGCGCACGGCGTCCCCGTCGGTGTCCTCGGCCAGTATGACCTCGAGCTCCTTCGGCGAGTTCTTCACCCCGATGCGGACGTCCACGTCTTCCTCCTGTGTCGGGCGGCGGTCATCGTAGGGGGCTGCCGGCTTCCTCATCGACACGCTCCTCGACACCCGCCCACAGAGGGTGGTGATAGGCCGCCCAGGCGCGGCTGACCCAGCCGGTCAGCATGCCCCGCAGCGAGCCCCGGTCGGCCAGCGCGAACGCGATGTGGCCGGTGACGACCACCCACGTGACGATCGCGGTCCAGTCGTGGACGAAGGTGGCCCCGGTCCGGTACCGCAGGTCGAACGGCTCGTACCACCGCATGATCGCCCCGGTGGCGACCATGACCGGGATCATCCCGACGACGAACGCGGCGTTGGCCTTCTGGCCGGCGTTGAACTTGCCGACCTGGTCGCGGGCCTCGCGGCCCCGCGACCACAGCCAGCGGCGGTCGGCCCGGGTCCAGCGCCCGAGGCGCCGGACGTCGGCCCGCACCGCGGCCCGCCAGCGCCCGGCGTAGGCCAGCACCAGCGGCACCGGCATCGCCAGCCCCGCGACGACGTGGACGTCCTTCACCAGGTTGCGGCGGCCGACCAGCGCGGTGAGCGGCCCGACGTAGAGGATCAGGCCAGTGATCGCGGCGGTGAGCACCGCCGCCGCGGTGGCCCAGTGCAGGGCCCGCTCGGCCCTGGTGAAGCGCTCGATCACGAGGTGGGCTCGTCGTCCCGGCCGTTGGAGCGGCCGACCCAGGCGTCGACGTCGTAGCCCCGGACCTCCCAGTAGCCCTCGTGGAGGGCGTCGACCACCTCGATGCGGTCGAGCCACTTGAGCGACTTGTAGCCGTACATCGGTCCGACGTAGAGCCGGACCGGGCCGCCGTGCTCCCGCTTCACCGCCCCGCCCTGCATCTCGTAGGCGGCGATGACGTCGTCGCGGCGGGCCTGTTCGAGGGTGAGGCTCTCGGCGTAGGCGCCGTCGAAGCTCCAGATGCGGAGGTGGGTGGCGCCGGACGCGACGCCGGCCTCGTCGAGCAGGTCGGCGAGCCTGACGCCCTTCCACGGCACGTCGGCCACCCGCCAGCCGGTGACGCACTGGAAGTCGAGCGTCAGCGCGGTGGGCGTCCTGGCCAAAAGGTCGTCGTAGCTCAGGTCGAGCGGGCGGTCGACCATGCCGTCGACGGTCAGGCGCCAGTCGGCGGGCGCCACGTCGGGCATGTGGGACGTGACCGAGTAGATCCGGAACCGGCCGGCGGTCGGCACGAACGAGGTGAGCCCGGTCGGGTCCTTCTGGGTGAGGGGCCGGAGGGCGCTCTCGATGCGTCTCTGGACGGTGTCGCCGAACACGATGCCGGCCGCCCCGAGGCCGAGCATGCCGAGCACGACGCGCCGTCCGATCGGGCTGCCGGCGGCGTCGGGAGGGCCGTGCCGGGCGAGGGGCGCGGACAGGTCGGGCAGGTCGGCGGCGGGGTCGGCGGTGTCGGCGGGCGGGTCGATCGCCACGTCCCCGAGGCTACGTCGGGGACCGTCCGGTCGCGCCCGGCCGGCCCCGGAGTTCCGGCGGTCGTAAGGACTCGGGCCGGGTCAGGGCTTCCGGCCGATGCCGCCGTAGTGGTAGCGGCCTTCGACCGGGCCGTCGGGGTCGCCGGGGCGCCACTCGTCGATCCGGACCAGGCCGGGCTCTACCATCTCGAGGCCCTCGAAGAAGCGGCTCAGCTCGGCGTGGGTGCGGGAGCGGAACCGGTAGCGGGCCTGGGCCGGCACGGACCGGGCCAGCGCGGCCATTTCCTCGCTCTGCATGTCGTCGGTGAGGTGCGAGATGGCGAGGTAGCTGCCCGAGGGGACGGCATCCATCAGCCGGGCGACGTGGCGGTAGGGCTCGTCCTCGTCGGGGATGTGGTGGAGGACGGCGTTGAGGATGATCGCGATCGGCGCCTCGAAGTCGAGCGTCGCCGCCGCCTCGCCCACGATGGCGTCGGGGTCGCGCAGGTCGCCCTGGACGTAGGAGGTCACGCCCGCCTCCGTGTCGGAGAGCAGCAGGTGGGCGTGCGCGAGCACGATGGGGTCGTTGTCGACGTAGACGACGCGGGCTTCGGGCGCCACCTCCTGGACCACCGTGTGCACGTTGCCGGCGCTGGGGATGCCGGTGCCGATGTCGAGGAACTGGCGGACGCCGGCCTCGGATGCCAGGTAGCGGGCCGCCTGGCGCAGGAACGCCCGGTTGCTCCGGACTGACGACCGGGCCACGTCGATGCCCCCGACCGCGGCGCCGGCCCGCTCGGCTGCGACGCGGTCGGCTTCGAAGTTGGTCTCGCCTCCGAGCAGGAAGTCGTACACGCGTGCCTCATGGGCGACGCTGGTGTCGATCTTTGGCTCGCCGGCCACCTCACCGGTCGGACGCCCCATCACGCAACTCCCTCAGCCGTGTCCCAAGTCAGCACGATCAGTATGGCCGATGCCGCGGGACCTGGGAACCGGTCACGCCAGGTGGCGGCGGAGGCGGGCCAGGCGGTCATCCCAACGGCGGCCGGCGGCCTCGGCCCACGTGGCGAGGTCGTCCAGCGGGGCGGTGCGGGCGGTGAACCGGGTCTCCCGGCCGGCCCGCTCGGCCGCCACCAGGCCGGCCTCCCGGAGCAGGCCGAGATGCTTGGCCACCGCCTGGCGGGTGACCGGCAGGCCGTCGGCCAGCGCCGTGGCCGTGACCGGGCCGTGCTCGGCCACCGCCCGGAGGACCTGACGCCGGGTGGGGTCGGCCAGCGCGGCGAACACCGCGTCGGGCGGCTCGCGGTCAGGCGACGCCGGCACGGGCGGCCACGAACAGCAGCTCGAGCCCGAGCAGCCGGTGGCCCCACGGGCAGTCCCGCCGGCCGAGGGCCAGGAGCCGGGTGCCGGCGGTGGCCGCGATGCCGTCTGCGGCGGTGGCGGCGCCGACGCTCGCCCGGGCCGACATCGTGGCGGTCGGCCGGGCGGGCAGCGTCTCGGTGACGACCAGCCGGGTCCGGCCGCCGTCGAGCGGGGCCAGGGTCACGGCCACGGTCGAGGCGTCGCCCTCGTCGCCCGGGTGCCACCAGGTCCACACCAGGCGGCGGCCGGGGTCGGCCTCGTCGACCCGCATCTGGCGGGCGACGGCGTCCGGGTCGTCGAGCCAGAGAGCCCGCTCGCCGGGCTCGGTGACGGCCCGCCAGACGTCGTCGAGCCCGGCGTCGAGGTCGACGGACCGGGTGACCTGCCCCGTGTCTTCAGCCATACCCGCAACCCTACAGTTGCGGATCGGTTCCCGCACCCCTACGCTCACAACCAGCAACCAGACGGTTGCGCGAAGGAGGACCGGAACGTGCTCATCCCCACCGTCATCGAGACCACGAACCGCGGCGAGCGAGCCTACGACATCTACTCCCGCCTGCTGCGCGAGCGGATCGTCTTCCTCGGCACTGCCCTCGACGAGTCGGTGGCCAACCTCATCATCGCCCAGCTGCTCCACCTCGAGGGCGAGGACATGGACCGGCCCGTCAACCTCTACATCAACTCGCCCGGCGGCGACATGACCGCCCTGTTCGCCGTGTACGACGCCATGCAGTTCCTCGGCCCACCGGTCCACACCGTGTGCGTCGGTCAGGCCTGCTCCGCCGCCGCCGTCCTCCTCGCCGCCGGCGCCGACGGCCACCGGACCGCGCTCCCGAACGCCCGCATCCTCATCCACCAGCCCCACGGAGGCGCCCAGGGCCAGTCGACCGACATGGAGATCCAGGTCAAGGAGATGGTCACCATGCGGGAGCGGATGATCGACATCCTCACCGAGCGCACCGGCCAGACCCGCGAGCGGATCGTGACCGACATCGACCGCGACTACATCCTCCGCGGCGACGAGGCCGTCGCCTACGGGCTGGTCGACGAGGTCATCGCCCACCGCCGGCCCCGGCCCGTCGCCGGCTTCGCCAAGCCCGGCGACGAGCAGGAGGCTGCCACCGGCTGAGGCTTAGCGGGGGTCGACCTCCGACCACGCAGGAGCCGCCCACGCGCGGTCACAGACGCCCAACCCACCCCCACCGGACCGGCCACGGGTTGGCGTCCCTCACCGCGCCCACGCGCGGTCACAGACGCCTGTCGGGACGCCACCGATTGCGGTGCCGGGGCCGCCTCCCGGCCAGACTGGGCCGCCATGGACGCCGTCCCCACCCTCCGCCTGCCCGGCGCCGGCCTCACCCTCGCCGCCGACGCCTACGGGCCAGACGACGGCCCGCCCGTCGTGCTGCTCCACGGCGGCGGCCAGACCCGCCACGCCTGGGACGGCACCGCCCGCCTCCTCGGCGCCAAGGGCTGGCGGGCCATCACCGTCGACCTCCGGGGCCACGGCGACAGCGACTGGTCGGCCTCCGGCGACTACGGGCTCGACGACTTCGCCGCCGACGTCCGGGCCGTCGCCGGCGCCCAGGCCCGGCCGCCCGTGCTCATCGGCGCGTCGCTCGGCGGGCTCAGCTCGCTGGTCGCCATCGCCGACGCACCCGACCCCGACGCCGTGGCCGCCGGGCTCGTGCTGGTCGACGTCGCCCCCCGGCTCGAGACCGCCGGCATCACCCGCATCGCCGACTTCATGCTCGGGCACCTCGACGGCTTCGCCAGCCTCGACGAGGTCGCCGACGCCGTCGCCGCCTACAACCCCCACCGGCCCCGCCCCACCGACCTGTCGGGCCTCCGCAAGAACGTCCGGCACCGGGACGACGGGCGCTGGTACTGGCATTGGGACCCCCAGTTCCTGCAGGGCGGCCGCACCGACGAGCCCCGGTCGTTCACCAACGAGGACCGGCTCGAGTCCGCCGCCCGCGCCCTCCGCCTGCCCACCCTGCTGGTGCGGGGCCGGCAGAGCGACGTGCTGTCCGAGGAGGGGGCCCGGCGCCTGCTGTCGCTGACCCCCCACGCCCGCTACGTGGACGTCGGCGACGCCGGCCACATGGTCGCCGGCGACCGCAACGACGTGTTCAACGACGCGGTGGTCGCCTTCCTCCGGGACGAGCTGCCGGCCTGACGCCGGCGCCTCAGCCGATCCGCAGCTCGGAGTGGTACACCCGCCGCGGCGCGAGCTCGACGTCGATCGTCTCGGCGATGTCCGCGAACACCTGCGCCGCCTCGCCGTCGGGGTCGATCGAGGCGATCGGGGCGCCCGCGTCGGCCCCCTCCCGCAGCAGCGGCACCAGCGGCACCCGGCCGAGCAGCGGCACGTCCAGCCGGCGGGCCAGCTCCTCGCCGCCGCCGGAGCCGAACAGCTCGTAGCGGGTTCCGTCGTCGCCGGTGAACCACGACATGTTCTCGATGATGCCCTTGATCTCGAGGTTCACCTTCTGGGCCATGAACGCCGCCCGCTGGGCCACCCGCTGGGCGGCCGGCTGGGGGGTGGTCACGACGTAGACCTCGGCGCGGGGCAGGAACTGCGCCAGGCTGATCGAGATGTCGCCGGTCCCCGGCGGCAGGTCGACGACCAGGAAGTCGGGGTCGTCCCAGTACACGTCGGTGAGGAACTGCTCCAGCGCCTTGTGTAGCATCGGGCCCCGCCAGATCACCGGCTGGTCCTCGGCCGCGAAGAACCCCATCGAGATGCAGCGGACGCCGTGGCTCTCCGGCGGCACCAGCATCTGGTCGATGACCACGGGCGGATGCTCGACCCCGAGCATCCGGGGGATGGAGAAGCCCCACACGTCGGCGTCGACCACCGCCACGTCCCGGCCCCGGCGCCCCAGCGCGACGGCCAGGTTGGTGGTGACCGACGACTTGCCGACCCCGCCCTTGCCCGACGCGATCAACAGCACCCGGGTCTTGCTGCCCGGGTCGGCGAACGGAATGGCCCGGCCCTCGGCGTGGCCGTGGGCCGGCTGGCTGCCGGCGGTGGCGGCCGGGTCGCCGTGCAGCTTGGTGCGGAGCGCGGCCCGCTCCTCGTCGGTCATCACGGTGAAGTCGAGGTCGAAGGCGTCGACCCCGTCGAGCGCGGTGACCGCCGCCGACACCCGGTTCTGGATCTCGTTGCGCAGGGGGCACCCGGCCACCGTCAGCGCCACCGTGACCCCCACCCGGGGGCCGTCGATCGCGATGCGGCGCACCATGTCGAGCTCGACGATGCTGCGGTGCAGCTCGGGGTCCTGGACCGGCCGGAGCGCGTCGAGGACCTGGGCTTCAGAGACGGGCATCATGCTCCTGGTGCTCGGGCGGGATTACCACTACGGCGATAGGTAGAATACCGGCAGTGGACCGGCCGCCCCTCTCCCCGACCGATTTCGCCTCGGCGGTGACGGCGATCACGTCGGCGTTCGGCGACCCGACCCGGCGGGAGATCTACCTGTTCGTCCACGGGAGCGCCGACGGCGTGACCGCGGCCGAGGTGGCCGAGAAGTTCGCCCTCCACCCCAACGTCGCCCGCCACCACCTCGACAAGCTCGTCGCCGGAGCGTACGTCGAGGTCAGTGCCGCCCGTCCCCCGGGCGGCGGGGGCGGCGCAGGGCGGCCGTCCAAGCGCTACCGGGTCGTCACCCCCGACATCGCCCTCGAGCTGCCGCTCCGCCACGACGACGTGCTGGTCGAGCTGCTCGGCCGGGCGCTGGCCGCGCTCGGCCACGACCGGGCCGAGGCGCTGGCCGAGTCCGTCGGGGTCGACTACGGGGCGGCGATGGCCGCGTCGATGGCCCCCGGCTCCGAGCGCCACCGCTCGTTCCAGTCGGCCCTCCATGCGGTGGCCGACGCGCTCACCGCCCACGGCTTCGCCGCCCACGCCGAGCGGCACGGCGAGCAGCTCCGCATCGTCAGCGAGCACTGCCCGTTCGGCGGCGCCGCCATCGAGCACCCGGTCATCTGCGCGGTCGACCGGGGGATGGTCAAGGGCATGCTGTCGGCCCTGTACGGGCACGACACGCTGGCCGAGACCTCGCTGTCGCTGCCCACCGGCGGCGAGCACTGCGTCACCTCGGTCCAGGGCGACCAGGTCGGCTAGGCGGCGTGGCCGTGGCCCGCCGGTCGTACCTCGACCACGCCTCGACGTCGCCGCTGCGGCCGGCGGCCCGCGACGCGCTCGTCGCCGCGCTCGACCTCGCCGGCGACCCCGGCCGCATCCACACCGAGGGCCTGACCGCCCGGGTCGCCGTCGAGCAGGCCCGGGCCCAGGTGGCCGACCTGCTCGGGGCGCGGCCCCGGGAGGTGGTGCTCACCAGCGGGGCCACGGAGGCGATCGCCGCCGCCTGCTGGGGCGCCGCCGCCCGAGGCGACCACCAGGTCGTCCCGGCGGTCGAGCACTCGGCCGTCCGCCTCGCCGCCGCCCGCCACGGCGACGTCACGACCGTCCCCGTCGACGCCGCCGGCCGGGTGGACGTCGACGACCTGCTCGGCGCGGTCGAGCCGGGCCGCACCGCGCTGGTCCACCTCCAGTGGGGCAACCACGAGGTCGGCACCCTGCAGCCGGTGGGCGATGCGGTGGCGGCCTGCCGGGAGCGGGGGGTGCTCGTCCACGTCGACGCCGCCCAGGCGGTCGGGCGGGTGCCGGTCGCGTTCCGGGACCTGGGCGCCGACCTGCTCTCGGTGAGCGCCCACAAGCTCGGCGGGCCGGTCGGGGTGGGGGCCCTGCTCGTCCGCCAGGGGCTGCGGCTGCCGCCGCTGCTGGTCGGCGGCGACCAGGAGCGAGCCCGGCGGGCCGGGCTCGAGAACCTCCCGGCGATCGCCGGGTTCGGCGCCGCCGGCGCGGCGCTGGCCGGCGGCGGCGCCGAGGCCGAGGGGGCGGAGCAGCGGCGGCTCACCGATCGCATCCTCGCCGCGGTGGCGGCCGGTGGCGGGCTGGACGGGCTGAGCGTCTACGGCGACCCCGACGGCCGGCTCCCCCACATCGTGTGCCTCGGCGTGGCCGGTATCGAGCCGCAGGCCGTGCTGCTGGGGCTCGACCGGGCGGGGGTGGCCGCCCACTCGGGCAGCGCATGCTCGTCGGAGGCGCTGGAGCCGTCGCCGGTGCTGGAGGCCATGGGGGTCGACGCCCACCACAGCCTGCGGCTGTCGGCCGGCTGGTCGACCACCGACGCCGACGTCGACCGCCTGCTCGCGGCGCTGCCCGTCGTCCTGGCCGACCTCGGGGCGCTGGCCCGCCGCTGACGGTGGCGGCCCCGGCCGGGCGGGTGGGAGCAGGCGCGGGCGCACCTATCATCGGCCGGTGCCTCTGCGGCTGTACGTCGTCCGCCACGCCCACGCCGGCGACCGTGCCGCCTGGGACGGCCACGACGACCTCCGCCCTGTGAGTGCCAAGGGCCGCAAGCAGGCCGCCCGCATCGCCGACATGCTGGAGGAGGGTGGGGTGACCCGGCTGGTCAGCAGCCCGGCGAGGCGGTGCGTCCAGACCTTCGAGCCGTTCGCCGCCCGTCGGGGCCTGCAGATCGAGGTCGACGAGCGGCTGGCCGAGGGCCATCGGGGCGAGGAGGCCCTCGCCATCGTCCCGTCCGGCGACGTCGACGCCCCGCTGGCGATGTGCAGCCACGGCGACGTGGTCATGGACATGCTCCGGCTCGTCAAGGCCACCGGGTGCAGGTTCGACGACCCCCTGGTGTGGCCCAAGGCCTCGACCTGGGTGCTCACCCGCAAGGGCGACAGGTGGGTCCGGGCCCGCTACATCCCGCCGAAGGTGTGACCCGGCCACGCGAGGCGATAGGGGTCGTTCATCTGTACCGGAGGCGATAGGGGTCGGCCCCCGACCACTATCGCCTCGAGATCCGGGGACCGACCCCTATCGCCTCGCAGAACGAACGACCGCTACTGGTCCGTGGCCGGCGGCGTGGTCGTCGTGGAGGTCGAGAGGCGATCGCGGAGGGCGGCCGTGAGGTCGCGGTACTCGGGCGGTGGGTCGAGGGCGTCGAGGCGGTCGAGCTCCAGCCTGGCGGTGTCGGGTCGGCCGAGCTGCTCGAACACCACGGCCAGGAACGCGTGGGTGGCGGGGTACGCCGGGTCGAGCTCGGCGGCCTCGACGAGGGTGACCACCCCCTGCCCGTCGCCGGACTGCCATTGGAACCAGCCCTTGAACGTCATCGCCTCGACGTTGCCGGGCTGGTCGGCCAGCACCTCGTCGTACAGGGCGATCGCCTCGTCGTACCGCTGCTCGCTGGCCAGCGTGACGGCCTCGTCCAGCTTGGCCCGGGTGCTCTCCCGGATGTCGCCGGTGATCTGGTCGCCGGCGCCCCGGCGGCCGGCCGACTGGGCCACCAACACCCCGGCGAGCAGGGCGAAGGCCCCGACGGCGGCGACCACCAGGGCCAGCCGCCGCCACGAGCGGGGCGGGCTGGCGGCGGCCACCCGGGCCTGGTGCGACTCGATGGCCCGGATCGTCCGGGCGGCGCGGGCGGTGTAGTCGTCCTTGAGGGTCCGGTAGTCGGTCTCGTCGACGTCGCCGGCGTCGTGCTCCCGCTCGAGGTCGTCGAGCGACCGCAGGAGGAAGTCGCGTTGCTCCTCCAGCGCCGCCAGGGCGTCCGGGTCGAGCGGCCGCGTCGCGACGATCACGGCTCCCCGCCCTCGCCCCGGGCCCGGGCGACCAGCTCGCGGTCGGCGTCGGAGGCCGCGACGGGACCGCCGGACCGCCACCGGCGGAACGTCAGGGCCAGGCCGGCGAGGCCGGCCACCAGCACCACGACCGGCAGCGTCCACGCCAGGCTGGCGAGCCCGGACCGGCCCGGGGTGAGCAGCACCCGCTCGCCGTAGGCGGCGGCCAGCTCGTCGCGGATCTGCTCGTCGGACGCGCCGGCGTCGATGCGGTCGGCGATCTGGGCCCGGATGCCCTTGGCCGCCTCGGAGTCGGAGTCGGCCACCGACTGCCCGTCGCACACCGGACAGGCCACCGACTTCGCCAGGTCTCGGGCCCGGTCCGCGTCCGACCGTGGCCCGCCGGGGTCGAGCACGCCGACGAGCAGCGCGGCCAGCGCGACCGCGGCGAGCACCAGCCAGCCCGCGGTGCGACGCCGGCGGCTCACGGCGCGCCCCGCTCGTGGCGGAGGATCTCGGCGTCGAGGCCCGCCCGGGTGACACCGCCGACGAACTTGGCCACCACCCGGCCGGTCGGGTCGACCAGATAGGTCTCCGGCACCTTGACGACCCCGAAGGTGGTCGCGGCCCGGCCCTCGTCGTTGACCAGCACCGGCCACTCGCCCCCGTTGGCGGCGAAGTAGTCGCGGATCTTGTCGTCGTCGTCCCGGTAGGGGACGCTCACGACCGCCGCGTCGCCCGTGGTGCGGTGCTCCTCGTCGAAGGCCCGGAGCTCGGGGTGCTCCTGGCGGCACGGCAGGCACCAGGTGGCGAAGAAGTTGACCACCACCCACCGGCCGGCATGGTCGTCGATGTCGAAGCTGCCGCCGTCGAGCGTGTCGCCGGCGAGCGCCGGGACGGCCTTGCCCACCAGCGGGCTGGAGGCCCGTCGCTCGCTGGCCGGCTCCCGGGTGGCCAGCACGGCCACGAACCCGATCAGCAGCACGGCCACCACCGCCGACACGACCATGCCGGTCCGGGGCCGGCGGGGCAGGTCGTCGACCGCGTCGGCGCCGGGGTCCTCCGGAGGATCGACAGGGCGATCGATCGTGTCCGTCATGTCCCGACCTCGACCCGCTCCGGCTCGTCGCGGGCCACGACCGGCGCCGGCTCGGGCTCGGTCCGCGCCTCGTCGTCGCCCGGCACCGGCGCCGACACCGGGTCGATCGGGTTGCGCCGCCGGCCGGGGAACGCGGCCAGCACGGTGCCGAGCGCCATGACCACCCCGCCGATCCACAGCCACATCACCAGCGGCTGGAC
>JBKPHT010000355.1:0-6116 GCA_046730015.1 Actinomycetota bacterium | reverse complement strand
TCCGCGATCCGAAGCGAGGTCTCGTGGGCTCGGAGATGTGTATAAGAGACAGGCCTCGTACGTCGCCCGCACCGCCGCCGGCCGCCGGGCCAGGGCGTCGTAGGTGGCCGCCAGCGCCGGCCGCATCCGGTCGAGGAGGTCGCGCCGCGCCGCCGCCAGCGTCGCGCCCGACGCGGCCAGCTTCGCGTCCCACACGTCGAGGGTGAACGCCGCGCCCTCGTCCAGCCGCCCGCCGCTCTGCTTGAGCAGCGCGTTCCGTTGCCGGAGGACGCGGTCGACCTCGACCCGCACCGCGTCGTTGCGGGGGTGCAGGCTCACCAGCGCGTCGTCGAGGAGGCGGCGGCGCTCCGCCGGGCCGTCCTTGACCAGCGCCAGGTCGTCGGGCGTGAACACCGAGACCCGCAGCGAGCCGAGCAGGTCGCGGGCCCGCCGCAGCGGCTGCCGGTTCACCTGCACCCGGCTCCGGCCATTGGGCTGGATCTGGGCCTCGACCAGCAGCTCGCGCCCATCCCGCTCGGCCTCGGCCCGGACCACGGCGTAGGGCGCCCCTCTCCGCACCAGGGCCTCGGCGGGCACGCCCCGGAACGACGACAGTGTCGCCAGCCAGCCCAGCGCCTCGAGCAGGTTCGTCTTGCCCTCGCCGTTCGCCCCCACCAGCACGGTGAGACCGGGCGACAGGTCGAGCCGGGCCGAGGTGTAGCTGCGGAAGTCGGTCAGCCAGAGGGTGCGGACCTGCACGCGGCGGCCGGGTCGCGGGTCAGCTCACCCGCACGGGCATGAGCAGGTAGAGGAACTCGGGGTGCTCGGGGCTCCGGACCAGCGCGGGCTTCAACGAGTCGACCGACTCGATGAGCACCTCGTCGCCCTGGAGCACCTCGACCCCCTGCAGCAGGTAGTCCGGGTTGAACGCCACGGTGAGCTCGGTGCCCTCGTACTTGGCGTCGAGCGACTCGTGGGCCTGGCCCACGTCCTGGGTCACCGCCACGAGGTCGAGGCCGTCGTTCGACATCGCCAGCCGCACCGGCGTCGCCTCCCGGGCCAGCAGCTTCACCCGGCGGACGCCCTCCAGCAGCGCGTCCCGGCTCACGGTCAGCCGGTTGGGGTGGGCGGTGGGGATGAGCCCCCGGTAGTTGGGGAAGTCGCCCTCGATCAGCATCGTCGTCAGCCGGACGTCGCCGGACTCGAAGCTGGCGTCGCGCTCCCCCAGGCGCAGCGTCAGGTCGCCGCCCCCGGCGATGACCTTGGTCAGGTCGTTGAGCGCCCGCGACGGCACGAGCACCGACTGGCCCTCGGCCAGCACGCTCTGGCCGGGCAGGTCGCGCACGGCCAGCCGGTAGGAGTCGGTGGCCACCAGCCGCAGCCCGCCGGCCTCGGCCGTGACGAGGACGCCGGTGAGGATCGGTCGGGCGTCGTCGCCCGAAGCGGCCGGCACCACCTGGCGCAGGGCGGCGGCGAACTCGCCCGCGTCGAGCGTGACGCCCTCCCCCACCGGCTCGGACAAGCGGGGGAACTCGTCGACCGGGAACACCCGCAGCGTGAACTCCGACCGGCCCGCGGTGATGCGGGCCTGCTCGCCGTCGACCTCGACCTCGACCGCGCCGGGCGGCAGCGACCGGGCGACGTCAGACACCAGGCGGGCCGGCAGCACGGCGACCCCGTCGGCGCTGCCGCTCACGCCCTCGCGGATGTCGACGGCGATGGTCAGCTCGAGGTCGTGGCCGGTGATCGTGAGCGTGTCGCCGGCCAGCTCGGTCTTCAGGCCGGCGAGGACGGGTAGGGCACCACCGCGGCTCGCCGTGGCCCGGCCGGCCGTGCCGAGGGCTTCGACGAGGACGTCTCGCTCGCATCGGAACTTCACGCCGTCGCTCACTTTCTCTGCCTGGGAGGGTGATGGATCAGAACCAGGGGTAGCAGTAGGGCCTGTGGATTGTGGACAGAGGGCCGTCGGCCCAGGTCAGCGGTCCTACGGATGTTGCCGCGGTGTCCCCAGGTTCCCACAGCCGGGAGGGCCTGCGCGGGATGCGGCTGGGGACGGGAAGCCGTCCATCCCCCGCCCGCGGACCCCGGTCCACAGGGGGTCCCCAGACTTGTCCACCGCACCCGTCCCGGACTGCCCGGCCTGTGGCCGGAGCAGGCCCGCAGGCGCTCAGTCACCTTGCCGCACGGCCTTCATCAGCCGCGTGACCTGGTCGTAGATCTGCCGGTCCTTGGACATGAGCGCCCCGATCTTCTCCACAGCGTGGATGACCGTGGTGTGGTCGCGGCCGCCGAACTCCCGCGCGATGTTGGGGTAGGAGAGCTCGGTCAGCTCGCGCATGACGTACATGGCGATCTGGCGGGCGGTCACCAGGGGGCGCTGGCGGTGCTTGCTCTTCAGCTCGTCAACGGTGAACCCGAACTGCGCGGCCGCCTCTTCCAGGATCAGCTGGGGGGTGATCGGGCGGGGCTGGTTCTCGCTGAGCAGGTCGGCCAGGACCTGGGTGGCCCGATCCACGGTGATCGGCTCGTGGGTGAGGCTGGCGAACGCCGACACCCGGATGAGCGCCCCCTCCAGGACCCGGATGTTGTCCTTGATGTTGGTGGCGATGAACTCCAGCACCTCGGGAGGGATGCGGGCGGTCTCGAGCTCGGCCTTCTTGCGGAGGATGGCCAGCCGGGTCTCCAGCTCCGGGGGCTGGATGTCGGTGAGCAGGCCCTGCTGGAACCGGCTCCGCAGCCGGTCCTCGAAGCCGATCTGGTCGGGCGCCCGGTCGGACGACAGGACGATCTGGCGGTTGGTCTGGTGCAGGTGGTTGAAGGTGTGGAAGAACTCTTCGAGGGTCTCCTGCTTGCCCTGGAAGAACTGCACGTCGTCGACCAGCAGCACGTCGACGTCGCGGTAGCGGCGCTTGAACGCGTCGCGGCTGTCGGAGTGCATCGAGTCGATGAACTCGTTGAGGAAGGTCTCCGAGGTCACGTAGCGGACCCGGTAGGCCCGGTAGTTGTCGTTGACGTAGCTGGCGATGGCCTGCAGCAGGTGGGTCTTGCCGAGGCCGGCGTCGCCGTAGATGAACAGGGGGTTCCAGCGCCGGGCCGGCATCTCGGCCACCGACTGGGCGGCGGCGTGGGCGAACCGGTTCGACCCGCCGATCACGAAGTTCTCGAACGTGTAGCGGGGGTTCAGCTCGATGTCGCCGGCGGGCGGGGGGCCGTCGCCGTCGGCGGGCCGTCCGATCGGGCCGGATCCCGGTCCCGGCGGGCCCCGGTGGTCATGGGCGGGAGGCGGCGGGGCGGTCGCCGTGGGCCGGGGCACGGTCCACAGCGAGGGGGGCTCCGGCGGCTCGATGCGGAGCAGGAGCTGGACGTGGTCGGCTCCCGCCTCGGCCAGCGCGTCGCGGACCAGGCCCAGGTAGCGGCCCTCGATCCGCTCCTTGGCCAGGGCGCTGGGCACCCCGAGCGTGAGGGTCCGGCCGTCGTAGTCGCCCGCCCGGACGCCCTCGAACGCGGTGTGCCACACCGGGTCGGACACCTGCGCCCGCAGGAGAGCGGCGCACATGGTCCACAAGCGGTGCGCATCGCTCATCACGTCAGATCGTCCTCCTGCGGCGTGCCGGTCATCCACAGCGCCATCCACACTTGTGGACGACGGCACAAGCGTTGACGCCAGGTTGCCGGCGGGTGTCGGGGAGCCGCCGGGCGCCGGTCGGCGGTGGACCTCCCCGGCTCTGGCACCCCGGCCCGGAGGTCGGGGTCGACGAAACGTAGCACCGACCACTGTCGACAACCAGAGGTCGTCCACAGGGTGGGGACCGTTCTGTTGGGGGTGAATGTGGACGGACCGGCCTCGCGAGCCTCCGTGCCGCCGTTCCAGCACGCTCCGCGGTCGATTCGGTGCCTCCTGGTTGGCATTCCGGGGGGTCCGGGCTCTAGCGTTGTCCCAGCACCGACGCGGGTGCTCCGGCGCCGCGCGTCGTCGAGTTGGTTTTCCATCCCGCCATCGGCCCCGCGACCAGCGACGCGGCCGGGTGGCCGAGGAGGCACAAGGTGAAGCGTACGTACCAGCCCAACAACCGGAGGCGAGCCAAGCGGCACGGCTTCCGCCACCGCATGCGGACCCGCGCCGGGCGAGCCATCATCCGCACCCGGCGCCACAAGGGTCGCGAGCGTCTCTCGGCTTGATCGGACGGTTCGGCGACCGTGCGACGTTCGACGCGCTGCGGCGTGACGGGCGACTGGCGCGGCGCGGGCCGATGACGGTCACCTACCTCCCCGGCGGGACCGACGCCCGCGTCGCCTACGCCATCGGGCGCTCGGTGGGCTCCGCCGTCGTCCGCAACCGGCTCCGCCGCCGCCTGCGGGCCGCGGCGCGCGAGCTCGATCGTGCCCCCGGTGGCCTGGCCCCGGGGGCCTACCTGGTGGCGCTCCGGCCGGAGGCGGCGCGGTGCAGCTACCAGGACCTGCGCCGCGACCTCCGGGACGCGTGCGCGAGCCTGACGGGCACGGTGCCGGGATGACCCCGGCCGCCCGCGCCCTGCACGGCTGTGTGAGGTTGTACCAGAGGGTCACCGCCGGCCGGCCCTCCCCCTGCCGGTACGTCCCGACCTGCTCGAACTACGCCCTCGACGCTCTCGAGGGACACGGTGCGGTGCGTGGCAGCGCACTCACCGTCCACCGCTTGATCCGGTGCCACCCGTGGGGTGGCCACGGATGGGATCCCGTTCCCGAAGGAAAGCACCACTGATGCTCGACCCGCTCTTCGAGGGCATCTCGATCACCCTCAACTTCTTCTACACGCTCGTCCCGGACTACGCGTTCGCCATCGCCGGGCTCACCTGCGTCGTGATGCTCATCACCACGCCGCTGACCCTCAAGGGCACGCGGTCGATGATCGAGATGCAGCGACTGCAGCCCGAGATCCGGCGGCTCCAGGCCCAGTACAAGGACGACCGCCAGAAGCTCAACGAAGAGATGATGAAGTTCTACCGGGAGCATGAGATCAACCCGGTGGGCGGCTGCCTCCCGCTGCTGATCCAGGCTCCGGTGTTCTCCATCCTCTTCTACGTCGTCCGCGGCCTGACCTCCCAGGCCAAGTTCGTCGGGGTCCAGAAGCTGCTGCAGGCCGAGTACTTCCCCGGCGCCACCGTGACCGCGGGGTTCCGGCCGAAGTACCTCCACCAGTCGACCGAGCTGTACCAGGCGCTTGTCGGACAGACCGAGATGAACTCCCTCGGCATCAACCTGGCCGACAGCCCGGCCCAGGCGCTGAGCCTGGGCTTCCTGACCGCCCTCCCGTACATCGTCCTGGTCGCGATCATCGCGGTGCTGAGCTGGTACCAGCAGAAGCAGATCATGGGCCGCAACGCCGGCGCCGAGGTCACCCAGCAGCAGCAGCTCATGATGCGGATCGGGCCGCTGATGTACGTGTTCTTCGCGTTCATCAGCCCGGCCGCGATCGGCATCTACTTCCTGGTCTCGACCCTGTGGCGGGTCGGCCAGCAGGCCTTCATCACCCGGTCGATGTTCCGGGGCGAGGACTCCATCGGCGTCCAGGCCCAGAGGGCGATGAAGGAGGTCCGCGAGTCGCGCAAGGCCGACGGCGACAAGGGCGGCCCCACCGATCGGGCGGGCGCCCGCAGCAACGGCGGCGCCAAGGCGTCCAAGGCCACCAAGGCCACCGGGGCGGCGAAGGCCACCCGGACGAAGGGCCCCGTCGACGCCGGCAGCAGCGGCAACGGCTCGGGCGCCGGCCGGGGCGCCGGCGGCGGCAAGCAGACGACGGGCGCCGGCGCGGCCGCCTCCGGGGCGCGTCCCCACCCCCGGTCCCGCAAGAAGAGGAAGAGGAAGTAGATCGCCGTGGAATGGGTCGTGACGACAGGCAAATCCGTCGAGGAGGCCACGGAGGCCGCGCTCGACCAGCTCGGGGTCGACGAGCAGGACGCCGAGGTGGAGGTGGTCCAGCAGCCCCAGAAGGGGCTTTTCGGGCGCCTCCGGGCCGAGGCGCAGGTGAGGGCCCGGGTGCGGCCGACCGCGCCGCGCCCCAAGGTCGACCGGCGCGAGCGGCGCCGGGGTGACCGGCGCGCTCGCGACGGTGACCGGTCCCGGGCCAAGAAGGGCGGCGCCCGCGAGCGGGTGGGCGC